>NZ_JBHJRX010000048.1:0-75279 GCF_042268605.1 Streptomyces sp. NPDC056296
GCCGCAGCAACGTGGGCCCACTCACGGGGACGGCCAAGTGCTCGGCAAGGCGTTCACCAGCCTGTCCACCCAGCGCCAACGCAACCTGCCGCAAGGCGCGTTGGAGCGTCAGAGTTCGTCTGCCGTAGCGGAAGGTGAGCTGGTCGACCTGCTCGGCGAAGGTCTTCTTGGCGCAGCCGGCGTTGTCGCAGAAGAACCGCCGGACCTCGAGGTCGATCGCTGTCTCCTGTCCGGACACCGCGGTGTCGGCGAGCCTTCGGCCGTACCGGCTGTGGACGCGCGCCGACACGGTGCCGCATCCCGAACACCGCGCAGTGGGCGCAGTGCATCTGGCGGCGATCCGTATGGACTTCCCAACCCGGGCAACGCTGTTGATCACCACCTGTGCCAGGTGCGGGAAGAGAACTTTCAGCAGACCAGAACCATGATCCCCCACCGGGAAGGGCTACCCCAAGATCGTCCACTTCACGGAAAGTGCCGAAGAGCCGGAACTGAGCGGCCGTTGCAGCCCGGGCTCGGAGGTGTCCACCACTCGGGGACAGGACCAGCTCGGCAGTGCGATCCGGTCCGGTCGTCGAACGCGGCGAACAGCGTCGCCGGGCCGTGGGAAATCTCACCCACGAGGTGCTTCCCCAGGTCAGCGGCCACCTCTTCTCGTTTTCGCCATCCACAGACCGCCTGTCGGGATCCGCATACGAGCAAAATCTGCTGACGAGGGACAATGGAGGCGTGGGGCCACGCCCACGCCGCCCTCGCCGCACGCCGAACCAGGAGTCACCGTCTTGTCCGAGCGCACCCCGCACGCCGCCCACCCCGACCTGCAAGCCGACTGCGGCAGCTGCTTCGGTCTGTGCTGCGTGGCGCTGCCCTTCTCACGTTCGTCGGACTTCCCGGTGAACAAGTCCGCCGGCACACCCTGCGGAAACCTTCAGGAGGACTTCCGCTGCGGAATCCACGAGCGGCTGCGCGACAAGGGCTACAGCGGCTGCACGGTGTTCGACTGCTTCGGCGCGGGCCAGAAGGTCTCCCAGGTCACCTTCGAGGGTGTCAGCTGGCGCGAGGAGCCGGACTCGGCCCGCGCGATGTATGAGGTCTTCCCCGTCGTGCGCCAACTCCAGGAGCTCCTGAAGTACACCGCGCAGGCGTTGGACCTGCCCTCGGCCCGGCCCGCCCACCGGGATCTCCGCCGCGCGTACGAACAGATCGACGCGCTCACCCGGGACACGGCCCAGACCTTGCTCGCTGTCGACGTGGACGCGCTGCGCGGCGAAGTGAACCCGCTGCTCCTGCGCGCCAGCGAACTGGCCCGCGCGGCGGTCCCGGGGCGCAAGAAGAACCACCGGGGCGCCAACCTCATCGGCTCACAGCTTCGCGGCGCGAAGCTGCGCGGCTCCAGCATGCGCGGCGCTCTCCTCATCGCGGCCGACCTGTCCGACGCCGACCTGCGCGACGCCGACCTGATCGGCGCGGACATGAGGGACACCAACCTGTGCGGGGCAGACCTGCGCGGCGCGCTGTTCCTCACCCAGCCTCAGCTGAACGCCGCGCGCGGCGACGCCCGCACGAAGGTCCCCCGCCCCTTGGAGCGCCCGTCGCACTGGGCCGCCTGAGGCGTGTTGCAGAAGGCTGTGTCCAGGCCGGTCGGGGCAGGCTCTGGAGCCGGTCCGGTCACGTGGCGAGGGCGAGGTCGCGCATGAGGACGACGGCCTCGGCGGCGTAGTGGGGGCGGGTGCCGCGCTGTCGCCGGTCGCGGGGGATCTTGTAGTGCTTCATGCGGAACTCGAAGGAGCGGTCACGGATCGGGCCACCGGTCTGCGATCGCCACCTCGCTCGGTGCCGAGTCTCGCTACCGACACCTCCACTACAGCCTCAGAGCCACACATCGTTCGATGAGGGCACCATCCCTTCTCCGTCGAACTCGCCACGGCAGCTTGACTCGCAAGCCGCCTCAGCTGTCTGTCCCCGCCGGGTACTCTGCTTTTTCCGTCCTCGTCCGACCGGTGCCGCTGGTGCCCCCGGCCGCACTACTGTGATCTGCGAACTCTTATCCAGCCGGGGCCGATGGCAGAGGCGGTGGTTCCATCGGGACCCAGCGCCAGGGCCACTCCAACCGGTGCCACTGCAAGGAGCACGAGATGACCGGGGGCGTTCTCCCTCAGGAACAGATACCGCTGTTCAACCCCTTCGCCGAGGGATTCACCGACAATCCGTATCCGCAGTACGCGACGCTCCGCGAAACCGCCCCGGTCTATCCGCACCCCTTGGGGTTCTGGGTGGTCACCCGGTACGAGGACGTGTTCGACCTGCTGCGCTCGGGCGCGTCGGTCGAATTGCGTAATGTCGACTCCAGCGGGTTGGAGAGCCTGCGTCAGAAGGACGAGTCGCGCAAGACGCCGCTCATCGACGGCTTCTCGATG
Source organism: Streptomyces sp. NPDC056296 (assembly GCF_042268605.1). Taxonomy (NCBI): domain Bacteria; kingdom Bacillati; phylum Actinomycetota; class Actinomycetes; order Kitasatosporales; family Streptomycetaceae; genus Streptomyces; species Streptomyces sp. NPDC056296. The sequence continues at coordinate 2,418 of NZ_JBHJRX010000048.1, forward strand.
AGCGACCGCGACGCCCCGGACCACACCCGGCTGCGGCGCCTGGTGCAACAGGCGTTCACGCCGAAGTCGATCCAGGCGCTCGCGCCGCGCATCGGCGAGCTCGTCGACGGCATGCTCGACCGGATCGCCGAAGAGGGCGGCGCGGACCTGGTGCCCGCGCTCGCGTCGCCGCTGCCGTTCACGGTGATCGCGGACATGCTGGGCGCCCCGCCCACCGACCACGAGCGGATCCGGGAGCTGAGCGACACGCTCGTCCGCTCCCTGGAGCCCGTCGCCGACCCCGCCGTCATGCAGGAGATCGAGAACGCGGACGCCGAACTGGCCGCCCTCACCGCCGAGATGATCGCCTGGAAGCGGCGCAACCCCGCCGACGACCTCATGACCGCCCTCATCGAGGCCGAGGAGGACGGCGACAAGCTGAGCGACGACGAACTGGTCGCGCAGATAGAGCTGCTCTACATCGCGGGCCACGAGACGACCGTGAACCTGCTCGCCAACGGCACTCTCGCGCTGCTGCGCCACCCCGAGCAGCTCGCCGCGCTGCGTACGGACCCGGATCTCATGCCCAACGCGGTGGACGAACTGTTGCGCTACGACAGCCCGTTGCAGTCGAGCCGTCGCATCACCCTGGAGCCGACGGTGTTCAGCGGCGTGGAGATCCCGCCGGGCGCGATGGTGGTCGCCGCTCTCGCCTCCGCGAACCGCGACGCCGCACGCTGGGGCGAGGACGCGGACACGCTGCGCCTGGACCGCGAAGGAGCCCGCGCCCACCTGGCGTTCGGCTCCGGCTCGCACCACTGCCTCGGCGCGGCCCTGGCCCGTCTGGAGGCGAGCATCACCTTCGAGCGGATGCTGAAGCGGTTCCCGGACCTCGCCCTGGCCGGTGACGTGACGTGGAACGGCCGTATCAACGTGCGCGGCGTGGCCTCGCTGCCGGTCTCGGCCGGCTGACCGGCCCGACGCCGACACGCCTGCCTGATAGGCGCCAGGGCCCACCGCGGCACGGTGGGCCCCGAGCCCTTCCCGCCGGGGTCAGGCCAGGGCAGGCGCCCTCCCGGTGACCTCCTCCAGGCCCTCGCGCAGCCGGCGCATCGACGCCGCGTTGTTGCCGAACTGGTTGATCGCGAACGCGCCCCGGTAGCCGGGGCCGTAGCCGTGCTTGAGGAAGTTGACGAACGAGCCGCTGGCGCTCAGGTCGACGAAGTAGTGGCGTGCCGGGTCACGGAACGCGGTGGCCATGAGCTCGTCGAAGCGCACGCGGCCCCGGACGACGTCCCACGCGTAGTCGTCCCAGCCGGTCAGCGCCGCGGCGTCCAGCTCTGCCGCGTACGCGCACGAATACACCGGCAGGTCGGGCGAGCTCACCGTGACCGCGCGCCCCAGGCTCCGGCACTCGTGCCGGATGTCGTCGACGAGGCCGGAGTGGAAGCCGTGGCGCACCGGCAGCCGGACGGCGACCATCCCTTCCCGGTCGAGCGCGGCTCGGGCCTCGGTGACCCGCTCGGCCTCACCGCTCACGACGAAGTTGCCGGTGGCATCGCCGCTGAAGTTGACGCCCGCCAGGGCGAGTCCGGCGAACAGATCACGGCGCCGCTGGTACAGGGAGGGCGGGGCGAGGACGCTGAGCATGCCGCCGGGGCGGCAGCGCAGTTCGAGGAGGTGGGCCTGCTTCATCACGAGGTCGAGGCCGTCCTCGAAGGACATCGCCCCGGCGACGGTGGCCGCGACGTACTCGCCGAGGCTGTGGCCGAGGACCGCGTCGGGCCGGAAGCCCTCCGCGCGCAGGGCCTCGGTCAGGCTCCAGCCGACGCTGTAGAGCGCCGCGTGCGTGTGCAGGATGTCGTCGAAGTCCTGGCCGCGCCGGGTGCCGTCGTGCATCGCGGCGACCAGGGACGTGCCCTGCGCCGCCTCGTACTGGGCGCTGCAGCGGTCCATGGCCTCGCGGAACGCGGGGTGGGTGTCGTACAGCTCCTGCCCCATGCGGTAGTACTGCGTGCCCTGGCCGCCGTACATGAAGACGATCTCGGGGCGCCGCAGGGTCCGGTGCGGGGCTGGGCGCGGCGGTCCCGTGGGGGCGGCCGGATGCGGCGGGTCGACGGGCTCCGAGGGGGCCGGAGGCTCCGAGGGGCCCGGAGGCTCCGCCACGGCCAGTGGCTCCTCACGGATCTTGGCGGTGAGCTTGGTCAGGACGTCCCCGGGGCCGATCTCACGGAAGTCGTCGTGGCCGCTCGCCAGCAGCCGGGAGAGGGACTCGTACCAGCGCACGGGGCTCGAGATCTGCCGCACGAGCAGGTCGGTGTATCCGGTCGTGGGGTACGGGCGTGCCGTGCAGTTGGCGATCACGGGGATTCGCAGCGGGCGGAACGCGACGCCCGCCAGGTGGCGGGCGAACTCTTCCTGGACGTCGGCCATGCAACGCGAGTGGAAGGCCGCGCTCACGTTGAGGGGGATGAACCTCGCTCCCGCCTCGGTGTACGCCGCGCGGACGGCGGGCGCGTAGATCTCGTCGTAGACGCCGGAGAGGATGCACTGGCTGCGGGAGTTGATGTTGGCGATGTCGATGCCGGAGTACGGCAGCGCGGCCAGGATCTCCGCGACGCGCTCCTGGTCGAGGTTGACGACGGCGGCCATCGCGCCCTTGGGAGCGCGGCTCATCAGCTCGCCGCGCTTGCGCACGAGGTCGAGCCCGGTGACGAAGTCGAAGGCGCCCGCGGCGAACAGGGCGCTGTACTCCCCCAGGCTGTGCCCGGCAACGACGGCGGGCGGGGCGCCGCCGGAGTCGACGTGGTCGAGGTACTGCAGGGCACTGACGGCGTAGAGGGCCGGCTGGGTGTACTCGGTGCGGTTGAGGACCCGCTCGGGGTCGTCGAGGCACAGGTCGCGCAGTGAATAGCCGAGCAGCCGGTCCGCGCGGGCCACCAGGTCGGGGTACTTCTCGAACAGCTCCTTGCCCATGCCCTTGCGCTGGGAGCCCTGCCCGGGGAATACGTACACGGAAGTCATGTGATCACTCAGCCGTCGTGGTGTCGGAGGAGGGCGGGGTGCCGCCCGCGGCCAGGGCGCCGTAGGCGGCCAGGCGCTCGGAGAGCAGGGCCGCGGTCTCCCACAGCAGCCGCTCGGCGATGACGTCGACCCTGCGGCCGCGCCAGGGCTCCAGCTCGGTGCCACGCACCCAGGTGTTGAACGCGCCGAGGGCGGGGCCGCAGTGGATCTGGTGGTCGACGCGCGGCTCCGCGCCGCGCAGCGCGAGGCGTGTGGAGTGCACGAAGTACCAGCGGAAGACGTGGGCCATCTTCTGCTTGGGGCTGCGCTCGACCTCCGCGAGCCGGGCCGGGGAGCGCCGTGCCAGGTGGGCGCGGGTCTCCTCCCACACGTCGTCGAGGGACCGCTTGAAGTACTTGTTCTCCAGGGTGGCCCGGGTGCGTGCGTCGAGGTCGTCGAGGGAGTCGTGCCGCAGGTAGAGCTCGTACAGCTTCTGGGCGCGGGCGGGGAAGAAGGTGCTCTTCCTGACGGCTTGGACGCGGGCGCCGACCTCGAACATGTCGCCCGCGGGCGCGTACTCGGTGTCGTGCACGCCAAGGCCCTGGAGCAGGTCCTTGACCGCGTCGCTGGTCCCGGCCTCCACGGTGCACTGGTTGATGGAGCCGGTCACGAGGAAGTCGGCGCCCAGGGTCAGGGCGGCGAGGGCGGCCTCGGGGGTGCCGATGCCGCCCGCGGCGCCGACGCGCGCGCTGTTCTCCTCGGCGTAGCTCTGCTCGCGCGTCACGCGATCGCGCAGGGCGCGCATGGCGGGCATGAGGACGTAGGCGTTGCCGCCGTCGGTGTGGCCCGCGGAGTCCGCCTCGACGCACAGGTCCTGCGCCAGCGGGAGGCGGGCGCCCAGTTCGGCCTGTTCGGGGGTGATCAGGCCGTCGTCGAGCAGGCGGCGGACCAGGGGTTCCGGGGCGGGGCGCAGGAAGTGCTCGGCGACCTCGGTGCGCGACACCTTGGCGACGATGTGGTGGTCCTGGCGGAGCCGTCCCTCGGCGTCGGTGCGCAGGCCCGCGAGACGGTAGTGGACGAGCGGCAGCGTGGGCCGCAGATAGGCGGACGCCTCGACGGAGCGCACGCCGTGGCGCAGGTACAGCTCGACGGTGCGGTCCTCCAGGTCCGGGTCGTCCGGGCTGTTCAGGAGGTTCATGCCGAAGGCGCGGCCGGGGTCGAGTTCCTTCCTGATGCGGGTGATCGCGTCGTCGATCTCGTCGAGGGGGAGCCCGCCGGTGCCGAAGAAGCCGAGCATGCCCGCGTTGCCGAGCGCGACGACCAGGTCGACGGAGGCGATGCCCTTGTACATCGCTCCGGCGGCGTAGGCGTAGTCGACGCCGTGGGCCGCGCGGAAGTGCGGGCTGCCGAGGGCTCGGGGCGACAGGGCGGGCGGCCGCGGCGGGGCGGCGGGCCGCTGGTGCTGTGGTTCCACGGTGGTCTCGCTCGGGGACTGCTGCGGGGGCGGGGTCGGTGACGGCTGCGAGGGCGGAGCGGTGGTGGAGTCCCGCGTCGCGGTCTCCCAGGGGAAGACGCCCTCCTCGGCATAGCGCCGGATGGCCCGTATGTTGTCGGGGTCGCCGAAGACGCGGCGGTTGGTGGCGAGGGCGACGTCCTTGGTGTGCTCGGTGAGCGGGGACAGCTCGCGCAGGTACGCCTTGTAGCGCGCGACGCCCTTCTTCGAGAGCCGGCCGAGACGCTGGAGGTGACGCTTCAGGAGGGCTTCGCTGGGGGTGCCGAGTGCGTCGACGAGCCCCCACTCGTGGGCCTGCCGGGCGTCGATGGTCTGGGTGGTGGCGGCGAGGTAGTGGGCGCGCTGGAAGCCGGTCCTGCGGATCAGATAGGGCAGCACGACGGCCGGGACCAGGCCGAAGAGCAGCTCGGAGAGGCTGAAGGTCGCGCCCTCGTCGGCGATCACCACGTCGCACGCGGCCACCAGGCCGACGCCGCCCGCGTTGGCCTTGCCCCGCACGTGCGCGACCGTGAGCACGTCGGCGTACGCCATGCGCCGGAAGAGTTCGAACATCGGCTCGGGATCGAAGGCCGTGTCCTGGCCGGTGCGCGCCGCGTCGCTGATCACGCCGAAGTCGGCGCCGAAGCAGAACACCTCGGGCAGGCCTTCGAGCACGACGACGGTGGTGTGCTCTGCGCGGGCGGCGCGCGTGAGGACGTCGTCGAGTTCGTGGACGAGCGTGGCGTTGATGGCGTTGTCCGCGTCGGGCCGGTGGATCCGGGCGAAGAGGACGCTGCCCTGTTCGCGCACGCGCAGGGTGGAGTAGGTCAGTCGATCCATGCGTACTCCCGGTGGAACTCCTTGATCGCGCGCAGGACGAGGCGCGGAGAGGCGCCCGCGGCGCCCGCGGCGCCCTGGGCGGTCCGGGCGACGAAGTCCTGGTTCACGACGGTGTCGCGGGTGCCGACGCGGACGAACGCGCTCTCCCGCAGGAGCTCGTCGTACTCGTCGAGGGAGAGCTGGTGGCGGGCGTCGAGGTGGTCCTCGATGCCCATGGCCCGCAGCCGCCGCGCGCCGTCCGGGGTGACGACGCCGCTGTAGAACTCCGAGCAGCAGCCCGATCCGTACGAGAAGAGTCCGATGCGCCGCGGGCCGGGGTAGGCGCCGTTGCAGATGGTGCCGGCGAGGGAGAGGAAGACCGTCGCGCCCATGATGTTGCCGACGCGCCCACAGTAGCCGAGGCCCGGCGCGACGCGGCGCTCGAAGTCCTCGGCGATCTCGGCGCCCTTGGCCTTGGCGACCTTGCGCATCATGGTGCGGTGGGCGCCCTTGACCATGCCTCCGAAGGGGGTGTGGAAGGCGAGGTACTGGAAGGTGTCGCGGTAGTTCGCGCCCTCCACCTTGGCCTCGTAGGCGCGGTAGGCCTGTTCGCAGCAGTCCAGGTACGACATCAGGGACAGGTCGACGTCGCCGGCCTCGCTGTCCGGGGCGGGGCGGCAGGTGTCCATCACCTCGTAGCCGTAGGTGCCGCTGGCGCCGACGTCGAGCTGGAAGACGTGCGGGGCGTCGCTGACGAGCAGGGCGACGGCGCCCGCCCCGCCGCTGGGTTCGGCGTACGCCCAGTCCTGCGCGGCCACCTCGTCGCCGTCCTCCAGGATGTAGCGCGAGATGTCGGTGGCGATCACCAGGGCCTTGGCGCCCGGCGAGGTGCCGGAGAGGATGAGGTTGCAGGCCATCTGGAGTCCGGCGGTGCCCGCGTAGCAGGCCTGCTTGAGCTCGAACATGCGGCAGTTGCGGCTCAGGCCCAGCTGGTCGTGCAGATACGTGCTCGCCGACTTGGAGAAGTCGAAGCCCGACTCGGTGCAGGTGATGAGGAGTTCGATGCGGCTTTTCTCCTCCTCGCTCATGCGGTCGAGGAGCGGCCGGGCCGCGTTGGCCCCGAATGTGACCGGGTCCTCGAAGGGCAGCGCGACCGTCTTCTCCTTCATCAGGAGGTTGTTCAGGCGCGCGAGGTCGAGCTCGCGGTGCCGCGCCAACTGCATGACGTCGAGCACGGCCGAGCCGCCGAACACGTTCATCGCTTCGATTCCGACGCGGGACATGGGGTTCGCTGTTCTGCTCTCTATGCGGCGCACGCGCTCAGGCACAGTGCGGTGTTGATGCCGCCGAAGCCCATGCTCAGGCTCAGGCAGTGCTGGATGTCGGCGTCGACGGCCTGCCCGCGCACCCAGCGCGGGGCGTCGTCGACGGGTGCGGTGAGGTTGCGCGTGGGGTGCAGCCGCCCGTGCCGCATCTGCAGCAGGGAGGCGGCCGCCTCGACGGCTCCGGCGGCCGTCAGACCGTGGCCGGTGATCGACTTGGTGGCGTTGACCGCGGCGTGGGTGAGGCCGCAGGCCTTGAGCGCCGCCACTTCGGTCCCGTCGCCCGTGGGGGACGCGGTGCCGTGCGGGTTGACGTAGTCGATGTCCCGTGCGGTGAGCCCGGCGCGGTCCAGGGCCTGGCGGATCGCCGCGGTCTCGCCCGCCAGGGACGGGTTGGGATCGCGGTTGCCGTCCAGGCGCACGGACCAGCCGCTGAGCCGCGCGTAGGGGGCGGGGGCGGCCGGGCGGGCTCCCCGGCGCTCGATGACCAGGGCGGCGCAGGCCTCGCCGTAGACGAAGCCGGACCGTCCCGTGTCGAAGGGGCGGCAGGCCTCGGCGGGCGCGTCGGCGTGGTCCTCGCCCGCCATGGCGCCCATGGCGCGCAGGCCGAGCAGCTCCCAGTACGACAGGTCGGCGAGCGCGCCCAGGGCCACGCACACGTCGACGCGCCCCGCGGCGACGGCCTCGGCCGCCTCGATGACGGCGAGCTGCCCGCTGGCCGAGGCGCCCCCCACGGTGTGGGCGAAGCCGCGGATCCCGAAGGCGCTCGTGCACAGGCCACACAGGTCGGTGTCCAGGAACGACAGGCCGTAGCTGGGCCGCAGGAAGTGCGGCTTGGCCCGGTGCCGGTCGTGGGCCCGGACGAGCTCGCGCTGCTGGAGGTTGCTGCCGCCGATGACGAGGCCGATCCGGTCGGCGTCGTAGCCGTCGAGGCCTGCCTCGGTCCACGCCTCTTCGAGGGTGGCCAGGGCGACCTGTCCGGTGAGGGAGGCGGTGCGCAGCTCGCGGGCGCCGAGCCGGGTGGCCGGGACCGGGGCGGGCAGTTCGGCGCCTACGAAGCGGGTGCCGGACTGCCGCCCTGGCCGGCCCATGACGGCGAACCGGTGCTCCCCGGCGAACAGCGCCCGGGTGAAGTCGGCCTTGCCCCGGCCCACGGCGGTGGTGACGCCGATGCCGGTAACGACGAGCCCTGCGGAGTCGCTCACGTCACCCGGCCTTGACCGCTGCCGTGTCGCTGAGGTGCTGGGCGAGCTCGCCCAGGTTCCGCGGCCCGTGGGTGTCGACCAGGGGGATGTCGAGGTCCATCTCCTCCAGGACGGTCATGACGATCTCCGCGCGGTCCATGGAGTTGGCGCCGAGCGCGTCCAGGCTGTCGGTCTCGCTGAAGTCGTGGTCGGCGAGTTCCGGGAGGATCTCGCGAACGGCGTCGACGATCAGGGTGAAGGTCTTTTCCTTGGTCATGTGCGCGCTTTCGCTGGTTGGGGTGGGACAGGCGGTGGGGGTGGGGGTGGTGCTCATCCGGCACCGCCGTCCGCCGCCGCCTCGCGCAGCCGGGCGAGGCTCGCGCCGGGCTGTGTGACGATCTTGAGCAGCAGCCTCTCGTAGCCGGCGGCGAGCTCTCGGGCCGTGTTCCTGGCGTACAGGTCGGTGCTGTACTCCAGGTAGCCGCGCAGCCCTTCGGGGGTCTCGCGGACGACGAGGTTGAGGTCGAACTTCGCCGTGCCGCTGTCGGTGGGCAGGGGCACGAAGCCGAGGCCTCCGGGATCCGCCGGCGCGGCTTCGGCGACGGGCACCAGGTTGAACATGACCTGGAACAGCGGCGAGTGCGCCGGGTCGCGCTCGGGCGCCAGGGCCGTGACGAGGTCGGCGAACGGGACGTCCTTGTGCTCGTGGGCGGCCGCGGTCACCTGCTGGGCCTGTGCGAGGAGTTCGTCGAAGGCCTGCTCGGGCCGCACGTCGAGGCGTATGACCAGGACGTTGATGAAGTAACCGACGAGGCGCTCCAGCTCGGGGCGGGGCCGGTTGGTCACCGGCGAGCCGATGGCGAGCTCCCGGTCGTCGGTACGGGCACCGAGCAGCGTCGCGAATGCCGACAGGAGCGTCAGATAGAGCGTGCCGCCGCGCTCCTTGCTGACCCGCTTGAGCTGGTCGAGCACCGCGGCGGGAACGTTCACCTCGACCGAGGAGCCCTGGTACGACTTGGTCCCGGGCCGCCGGTAGTCGGTGCGCAGCGCGGTGCGGGCCGGCAGGCCCGCGAGCTGGGAGCGCCAGTACTCCACCTGCCGTGCGCGGGCCCCGGCGTCGAAGCCCCGGTGCTGCCAGAGTGCGAAGTCCGCGTACTGGACGGGTAGTTCGGGAAGCGACGGCCCCTCGCCGCGGCTCAGCGACTGGTACAGGGCGTTGAGTTCGGCGATGAACACGCCGGTCGACCAGCCGTCGAAGATGCCCCAGGGCCGGGTCACGACGGCGACGTGTTCAAACGGCGTGAGCGTCAGGATGTGGACGCGCAGCATGTGCCGGTCCTCGGGCCAGAACGGCCGGGGCCGCTCGGCGCGGAGGAACTCGGTGACCGCGCTGTCGCCCGCGACGTCCTCGAAGGCGACGGCGAAGCCGGTGGCGTCGTTCACCTGCTGGACGTAGGTGTCGCCGCGCCGCAGGTAGCTGGTGCGGAGCACGGCGTGCCGGGCCACGAGCGCTTCGAAGGCGCGCGCGTAGGCCTGCCGGTCGAGGGGGCCGATGACGCGGTAGGCCATCTGCACGTTGTCGTACGCCGAGCCGAGGTGCTCGTGCGGATCGAGGAACCACAGTGCGCTCTGCTGGCAGGAGAGCGGGCTCTCGTCGCCGGGCCCGGTGACGGGTGTCAGCGGGGCACTCTCGTCGGCCGGGCCACCGGGCGAGGCGTCCAGCGCGGCGGCCAGCTCGCCGAGGGTCGCGCCTGCGAGGATCGACTGGAGCGGCAGCTCCTTGCCGGTCTCCTGCTTGACACGGATGGTGAGCCGGGTGGCGAGCAGCGAGTGCCCGCCGAGGTCGAAGAATCCGTCCTGGAGCCCGACGCGGTCGAGGTCGAGGACGTCCTGGACGAGGCGGCACAGCGTCCGCTCGGTGGCGGTGCGCGGCGCGACGTAGGCCTCCTTGTGCACGTCGGCTTCGTCGGGCGCCGGCAGGGCCCGCTTGTCGACCTTGCCGTTGGGGGTGAGCGGCAGCTCTTCGAGGGCGACGAAGACGCTGGGAACCATGTACTCGGGGACCCTGCCCGTCAGGTGGTCCTTCAGGGTGCGGGTCAGGGCCTGGCCGGTGGTGGCGATCTGCGGCACGTTGGCCAGATGGGTCGCGGCGTACGCGCTCCGGGCCCGCGCGGTCGGCCGCTCTCCCTTGGCGAGGAGCACGTCGAGGCCGTCGAGGCGGTCCTGGGACCAGGTGACGGCGACGCCGTAGCCGAGCTCCTCGGCGTACGCGAGGGCGTCCTCCAGGTCGTGCACCCGCTGGACGGCGGCGTCCGTGAGGCGGCTCGCGCCCAGGGGCTCGACGTGCTGCCGCGCTGTGGTGCCGCGCAGGCTCTCGCCGGCCCGGACGTCGTCGGCGACGCGCGGGTTGTCGAGGCCCGTGACGCCGAACCTCGGGCGGCCGCCGTCGGCGAGCAGGGCGCGCAGTTCGCCGGGCGTGGTGGCGGTCAGCCACGGCAGGTCGGCGTCGGGGGCGGCTGCCGGGCCCTTGGTGAGGACCACGTCGTAGCGGTAGCTGAGCATCTCGTTGCCGCCGGTGCCGCGCTTGACGGCGATGTCGACGGAGCCGATGTCCGCGAACCGCCGGGGCAGTGCGGCGAAGTAGCTCGGGCTGACGAGGAGTTCGGTCTCCTGCTGGCGGCGGCGCTGCACCTGGCGGGCCAGGGCCGTCACGGTGGCGCGGGCGGACAGGCGGCTGCGCTCGACGGCCGTGACGTGCGCGGAGAGCAGGTCGAGGTTTCTGACGTCACCGACGAGGATCCGGCCGCCGTCGGCGACGAGTGGCAGCAGCCGCTCGATGACCTCTTCGAGGTAGAGCCGGTTCGGGAAGTACTGGGCCACGGAGTTGATGACGACGGTGTCGAACTTCTCCGTACCGTCGGCGCCTTCGGGCAGCGTCACGGAACGGGCGTCGCCCTGAGCGAGGGTGACGTGCGACCAGCCGCGCCTTTCGGCGCCGCGCCGCACTCCGGCCAGGGCGGACGCGGAGATGTCGACGGCGTGGACGGCTTCGCAGGCTCCGGCGTAGCGGAACAGGAGCAGCCCTGTTCCGCAGCCGACCTCCAGGAGCCTGCGGGGCCGCAGCTCCTCGATGCGGCGGACGGTGCCGTCGATCCACTCGCGCATCTCGTGCTCGGGTATGGCGTCCCCGGTGTAGCTGCTGTTCCAGCCGACCAGATTGAGGTCGTCCCCGGAGGTGACGGGGTCGGGCGTCGTGGAGTTCGTCCGCTCGTCCGCGTCGGTGCCGTACTGGTCCTCGAAGAGGTCCTGCCACTGCTCCAGGCGGTCGGCGTTCTGCTCGCGCGCGGTGGCGTCCAGCCAGCCGGTCGTGGGCCTTACGTAGGCGACGAGCCTCTTCGTCTCGCCGTCGGCCTGGGTGGTGACGACGGCGCCGTGCACGGCGGGGTGGGAGTGCAGCGCGTTCTCGATCTCGCCGAGTTCGACGCGGAAGCCGCGGACCTTCACCTGGTCGTCGACGCGGCCGACGAACTCCAGGGTTCCCTCGGGCAGTCGGCGCACCAGGTCGCCGGTGCGGTACAGGCGGGCGCCGGGCTTCGTGGCGAAGGGATCGGTGACGAAGCGTTCCTTCGTCAGCTCGGGGTTGCCGAGGTAGCCGCGGCCGACGCCCGCGCCGCCCACGCACAGCTCGCCGACGACGCCTTGCGGCACGGGCCGCAGGTGCGCGTCGAGGACGTGGGCGGTGGATTGGGCGATGGGCCTGCCGATGGGGATGACCGCGTCCTCGGGGATGTCCCGGGGGATCACGTGGCAGGTGGAGGCGATGCTGTTCTCGGTCGGCCCGTAGGCGTTGACGACGGTCAGGCCGGGGTGGGCCGCGTACAGGCGGCGCACGTCCTTGGCGGAGAAGGCCTCGCCGCCGACGCCGAGGTACGTCAGCGGCAGCCGCCGCCCCCGCGCGGCCTCGGCGAACGCGGGCAGGAAGGCCGCGGACAGGGCCATCATCGTGACGCCGGAGCGCTCGGCGCGGTCCAGGAGCGCGCCGACGTCCTTGGAATCGCCGTCGTGCAGGACGAGCCGTCCGCCGCACAGCAGCGGGCCGAGGACCTCCTGGGAGCCGACGTCGAACGAGATCGAGGAGTGGTGGAGCACGACGGTGTCGCGGTCCGTCGGAAAGTAGTCGGGGTTGCGCACCAGACGGACAACGCCGCGCTGTTCCACGAGGACGCCCTTGGGCACGCCGGTGGAGCCCGAGGTGAAGATGGCGTACGCCAGGTGCTCGGGGGTGAGGCCGAGCTCGGCGCGCGTCAGGTCGTGCTCGGGGCGGCCGGCGAGCAGCTGCGTGCCGTCCCCGGCGCGTTCGCCGGTGTCGAGGTGGACAATCTGGAGGCGCTCGCCCCCGTCCGCGCCGGCGAGCGGCCCGGACGGCAGGTGGGACTGGCTCAGCACGATGCCGACGCCGGAGTTGGCGACCAGGGTGCGGATGCGCTCCTGGGGGTAGTCCGGGTCGATGGGCACGTAGGCGCCGCCCGCCTTGAGGATGCCGAGCAGGCCCGTCACGAGCTCCGGGGAGCGGCGGGCGCACAGGCCGACCAGGGTGTCGGGCCCGACGCCCTGCTCGCGCAGCCAGTGCGCGACGCGGTTGGCACGGGCGTTGGCCTCGGCGTAGGTGAGGCGCTGCTCGCCGTGTTCGACGGCGATGGCGTCGGGGCGCTGCCGGACGTGCTCCTCGAAGAGTTCGAAGAGGCAGTGGTCGTCCGGGTAGGGCTTGTCGGTGTCGTTCCACTCGGTCAGCAGGCGGTGGCGGTCGGCAGCCGGAAGCACGTCGATGTCGAGCGCCCGCGTGCCGGCGCCGTCGTCGGCGGCCAGGGCGTCGACGAGGCCGGACACCGCGGTTTCCACATAGCCGAGGACGGCGTCGGGCGAGAGCGCGGCGTCGACCTGGGCGTTGAGGGAGAGTTCGGTGCCGGTGTCGTCGACGGACACGCCCACCGGGTAGTTGGTGCGGTCGAGGGAGCCCAGCCAGCGGATGCCGAGGTCCTCAAGGGTGGCCGGGCCCAGGTCGCCCTGGCGGGGCTCGAAGTACCGGAAGTTGATCATCGAGCTGAACAGGGTGGCGTCGCCGTCCAGGCCGCTTGAGCGCTGGGCCAGGGTCAGCGCACTCTGCTCGTAGGCGATCAGTTCCTTGAGGGAGGCGTCCACTGCGGACACCAGGTCCTTGACGGTGCGGTCGGCCAGGCGCACCCGCAGGGGCAGGGTGTTGATGAAGTTGCCGAGCATCCGCTCGACGCCGGGCACGCCTTGGAGGCGGCCGGACAGGACGGTGCCGAAGACCACGTCGTCGCGTCCGCCGGTGGCCGCCGTGACCAGGGCCCAGGCGGCATGGAAGAGCGCGGCGGGGCTGATTCGCAGGCGCTGGGCCTGCTCGCGCAGGCGGCTCGTGAGGGCGGGCGGAAGGGAGCGGCGCAGGTCGCGCACGCGGCTGCCGTCGCCGTGCACGTCGACGAGTTGGAAGGGCGTGGTGGGTTCGGTGACGTCGCCCAGTTCGCGGCGGAAGTACGCCTCGGCGCCGCCCGCGGCGAGCTGGTGCAGGGTGTGGCCGACGAAGTCCCGGTAGGCGGGGGCCGGGGGCAGCTCGTCGGCGCGGCCCGCCATGTGCGCGGCGAGCTCTTCGAGGATGAGGCGCAGCGAGGTCGCGTCCTCGATGAGGTGGTGGACGCGAAGGAGCAGGAAGTGCCGTGCGGAGTGCGGGTCGGCGGCGACGGCGAGCCGCAGCAGCGGCGCCCGGTCGAGCGCGATCGTGCCCGGATCCGCGAGCCAGGCGCGGGCCCGCTCCTCGGCGGCTTCGGAGTCGGCGGCGTCGAGGGTGCGCCGCTCCACGTCGAGGCGGACGTCGCGCAGGACCACCTGCACGGGTTCGCCGAGGCCTTCGGTGACGACGGCCGTGCGCATCACGTCGTGCCGGTCCACCACGGCCTGGAGTGCCGCCACGAAGGTGTCGCACGTCTCCTGGTCGGGGGCGGTGAGCAGGATGGGAATGACGTACGGGTCGTTGGCGGGGTCCATCAGGTGATGGAAGAGGATCCCTTCCTGCGAGGGCACGAGCGGGTAGACGTCCTGCACGTTGGCGGCGCCGCCGGGCACCCGGGCGGTGAGGGCGTCGACGGCGGCCTGGTCCAGGCGGACCAGCGGCAGCATCTCGGGCGTGATCCGCTCGCAGCCCTCCGGTATCGCCGGTGCGGGTACGGCGTAGCCGGTGGCGGCCGGGCCCGCGCGGTCGATGTCGGCGGCGAGGTCGGCGAGCGTGGGGCTGCTGAAGACGCTGCGGACGGCGACGTCGAGGCCGCGCTCCTTGAGGCGGGCGATGAGGACGGTGATGAGCAGGGAGTGGCCGCCGAGCGCGAAGAAGTTGTCGTGCGCGCTGATGCGGTCCTCGTCGAAGCCGAGGAGTTCGGCCCAGGACGCGGCGAGGGTCCGCTCGGTGACGGTGCTCGGTGCCGCGTAGGCGCGCTGCGCGAAGGCCTCGATGCCGGGTGCGGGCAGGGCCTCGCGGTCGAGCTTGCCGTTGCCGGTGATGGGCAGTCGCTCCAGGGCCACGAAGGCGCTGGGGACCATGTAGTCGGGCAGGATCCGGCGCAGGTGGCGAGCGAATTCGGCGCGCTGGTCCGGCTCGTCGGCGCCGGGGCGCAGGACGGTGTAGGCGACGAGCTGCCGGTCGCCCGGCGTGTCCTCGCGCACCAGGACGCGGGCGTCCTGGACGGCGGGGTGCTCGGTGAGACGGGCCTCGATCTCACCCAGCTCGATACGGAAGCCGCGGATCTTCACCTGGTCGTCATTGCGGCCCAGGTACTCCAGGGAACCGTCGGGCAGCCAGCGGGCCAGGTCACCGGAGCGGTACATACGCCCGCCCGGCTCCTCACGGAACGGATCGTCCAGGAACCGCTCGGCCGTCAGCTCCGGCCGGTTCAAATAGCCGCGGGCCACACCCTCACCACCGACATACAGCTCCCCCACGACACCGACCGGTACCGGCCGGCCGTGCGGGTCCAGGACGTAGGTGCGCAGATCCGGGATGCGGCGGCCGATGGGGCTCACGGGCCGGTCCAGGTCGGCGTCGGTGAGCGGGTGATACGTCACGTGCACGGTGGTCTCGGTGATGCCGTACATGTTGACCAGCTGGGTGCCCTTGTTCACCGGGCGGCGCAGCCAGGGCCTGAGCGAGGCGACCTCCAGCGCCTCACCGCCGAAGACCACGACCCGCACCGCGTGCGGCTCCGGATCCTCGCCCTGCGCGGCAATCAGCTGCCGGAAGGCACTGGGCGTCTGATTGAGCACCGTCACACCCGCCTCACACAGCAGCCCGTAGAAATCCTCCGGACTACGCGTCACCGCCTGCGGCACGACCACCAGCCGGCCACCGTGCAGCAACGCCCCCCAGATCTCCCACACCGAGAAATCGAACGCAAAGGAATGGAACAGAGTCCACACGTCACGCTCACCGAAACGGAACCAGTCCTCCGTCGACGCGAACAGCCGCACCACATTACGGTGCTCGACCACCACACCCTTCGGCACACCCGTCGAACCCGACGTATAGATCACATACGCGGCGTGCGCCGGCCCCACACCCGTGCCGGTGACGTCGTCCGCCGACAGACCCGCCCACCGGTCGGCATCAGCACGCACGTCCAGGACAGGGACCGACGGGACGGCGAGGCCGTCGGGCAGCGCGCCGTCCTTGATCAGGACGCGGGGTGCGCTGTCCGTCAGGATGTGCGCGAGCCGGTCCGCCGGGGAAGCCGGGTCCACGGGCACGTAGGCGCCGCCCGCCTTGAGCACCGCGAGAACGGCCACCACGAGGTGCTCGCTGCGCGGCAGACACAACGCGACCAGGACATCCGGGCCCACCCCCAGCCCACGCAGATGCCGGGCCAGACGGTTCGCCCGCGCGTTCAACTCCCCGTACGACAAACAGCAATCCTCGAACTCCACCGCCACCGAGTCGGGGGAACGCTCCGCGACCTCCTCGAACCAGGAGTGCAGGCACCGGTCCACCGGGGCGGCCTCGGGCACCTCGTTCCACCCAGTAAGCACCTGGCGACGCTCGTCGGCGTCGAGGGTGCTGAGCCGTGAGAGCCGCTTCCCCGGCGCGGCGACGACGGCGTGGAGCAGCGCGGTGTAGTGGCGGACGAAGCGCTTGACCGTCTCGCGGTCGAAGAGGCCGGTGTTGTACTCGAATGCGCCGATCAGCCCGTCGGGGGTCTCGCGCAGGTCGAGCGTCGCGTCGAACTTGGTGATGTCGAAGTCGAACTCGATGAGGGAGACGTCGAGGTCCCCGAGGCGCACCTCGCGGTCGGTGTGCGCCTCCTGGAGTACGAACGCGACCTGGAACAGCGGCGAGTGGCTGAGGCTGCGCTCCAGTTGCAGGGCGTCGACGACCGCTTCAAAGGGCACGTCCTGATGGCTGAACGCCTGGAGCGCCACGTCCTTGACGCGGCCGAGCAGGTCGGTGAAGGACGGGTCGCCGGACAGGTCGGCGCGCATCACCAGGGTGTTGGCGAAGAAGCCGATGAGTCCTTCGGACTCGATGCGCTGGCGGTTCGCGACGG
This sequence comes from Streptomyces sp. NPDC056296, assembly GCF_042268605.1. Lineage (NCBI taxonomy): Bacteria > Bacillati > Actinomycetota > Actinomycetes > Kitasatosporales > Streptomycetaceae > Streptomyces > Streptomyces sp. NPDC056296. Next base: position 18,823 of record NZ_JBHJRX010000048.1, read on the forward strand.
GCGTGCCGATGGGGATGTCGGTCTGCTCGCTGTAGCGGTGCAGCAGGAGGGCGTAGACGGACAGCAGCGTCATGTAGAGCGTGACGTCGTGCTGCTCGGCGAGGGCCTTGAGCTGCCGCAGTAGTTCCCCGGGCAGGTGGAAGCGTTCGTGCGCGCCCTCGTACGTCTTGATCGCCGGGCGGGTGCGGTCGGCCGGCAGGGGCAGGCGCGGGTCGACGCCTTCGAGCCGGCGGGTCCAGTAGCCGAGCTGGCGGTCCTGCACCTCGTCGACGAGCCACTGGCGCTGCCAGTGCGAGTAGTCCGCGTACTGGATGGGCAGCGGCGCGAGCGGGGACGGCTCGCCCGCGTGGAACGCCTCGTACAGGGTGACCATCTCGCGGAAGAACACGCCGAGCGACCAGCCGTCGGAAACGCTGTGGTGCATGGTGACGAGCAGGACGTGCTCGCGCTCCGACTCGCGCAGGAGGCGGACGCGGATGAGCGAGTCGCAGGCCAGGTCGAAGGGCGCCACGGCCTCGCGCTCGCAGATCGAAGGGAGCGCGGCGGGGTCGGTGAGCGCTTCCTCGCCGACGGTGAAGTCCCGGCCGTCGCCGATCTCCTGGTACGGCACGCCGTCCCGTTCGACGAAGCGGGTCCGCAGCGCCTCGTGGCGCTGGACGATCGTCTCCAGGGCGCGCAGCAGGGCGGGGCGGTCGAGCGGACCGCTCAGCCGCATCGCCATGGGGATGTTGTAGTAGGCGCTGGTGCCCTCCAGCTGGGCCAGGAACCACAGGCGCTGCTGGGCGAAGGACAGCGGGACCGGCTCGTCCGCGGTGTGCGGGCGCGGGCCTATCGCCTCCAGGGCCGACAGGTCGACGCCCTGCTTCTTCAGCATCGCGATGAGGGCGCGCTGCTTGTTGGCGGGCAGCGACTTGATCTTCCGGATCAGGTCGAGGGAGGTGCCGTTGTTCGGGGTGCTCATCGTCGGCGTCGTGGTCACTTGATCCGGCCTTCCCAGGCGTCCAGCTCTTCTTCGCTCATGTTCTCGATCAAGTCGATGCTCTCCAGGATCGCGGCGACGTCGAGTTCCCCGCCCTGCGGCGCCACGGGCGCGCGCCGCTCCAGCTCGGCGGCCATCGCCGTGAGCGTGGGCCCCTCGAAGACGGCCTGCACGGTGAGTTCGGCGCCCGTCGCCTGGGCGAGGCGGTTGACGAGGCGGGTGACGAGCAGCGAGTTACCGCCGAGGGCGAAGAAGTCGCTGTCGACGTCCAGGATTTCGGCGTCGGTGCGCAGCAGTTCGGCCCAGACGCCCGCGACGGTCCGCTCCGCCTCGGTGCGGGGCGCGACGCGACGCCCGGCGGGCCGCTGCCGGTCCTCGGGTGCGGGCAGGGCCCGCTGGTCGAGCTTGCCGTTCTGGGTCAGGGGCAGCTCTTCGAGGAGGACGTGCGCGGCCGGGATCATGTACTCGGGCAGCGCCGCGCCGAGTGCGGCGCGCACGTCGGCGAGCAGGGCGGCCCGGCCGGACCAGCGCGACGCCGCGGTCGTGGCGGGCGCGGGGATCCGCGGGGCGCCGTCGTCGTCGGCGCGGCGGGCGTAGACGTTGTAGAGGGTGGTGTTGCGCAGCAGGCGGTTGTCCTGCTCGCAGACGACGTCGTAGCCGAGGGCCTTGAGGAGGGTGACGACCTTCTCCAGCTGTCCGTCGACGTCGTGGAGTTCGACGACGAGCTGCCGGATCTTCGGCCAGTCCCGCCAGTGGATGCCCTTGAGCACCTCGTACTCGGCGTTCTCCACGTCGACCTTCAGCAGGTCGATCCGGTCAAGGGACTCCTCCGCGATGACTTCCGAGAGGGTCCGCAGACGGCAGGTGAACTGCTCGCTGTCGAGGCGGGCGTCGACGACCGCGTCGACGAGGTCGTCCCCGGCGGTGGCCGCGTCCGCCCCCTCGCCGGTCAGCTCCTCCTGGTTGCGCAGGTAGGAGCGCACCAGGTCGTGGGCCTGTTCGGCGGTGGTGACGCTGGAGGAGATGACGGTGTTGTGGCGGTAGAAGGTGAAGGTCTCCTGCTTGGCCTCGGCAGCGAGGCCGCAGTCGTGCACCTTGGCGTTCAGACCGTGCAGCGCGACGTTGCGCCGCAGCGAGTCGAAGACGGGTGGTATGGGCTCGAAGGCGTGGATCCGGGCGCCGGGGCAGCGGCTGCCCGCGAACAGCGTGAACAGGCCGATGTTGGCGCCCACGTCGAGGATGGTGTCGCCGTCCTCGATGGTGATGCCGTTCCGCAGGTATTCGAGGTGCGTGAAGATCTCGTCGTAGACGAAGTCGGTCTCGCTCCTGTTCTGCTGGAACACCGTCATGCCGTTGGGCAGCTCGTAGGTCCGTTCGAGCGCTTCCGGCTCGGTGCGGTCCAGGCGCAGGAGTTCGCGTACGGCCGGCGCGGTCTCGGGCGACGGTACGACGTAGGCGACGAGGCGCTGGTCATCCTGGTCGTCGTAGCCGCGCACCAGGACGCGCGCGTCCTGGACGGCGGGGTGCTCGGTGAGACGGGCCTCGATCTCACCCAGCTCGATACGGAAGCCGCGGATCTTCACCTGGTCGTCATTGCGGCCCAGGTACTCCAGGGAACCGTCGGGCAGCCAGCGGGCCAGGTCACCGGAGCGGTACATACGCCCGCCCGGCTCCTCACGGAACGGATCGTCCAGGAACCGCTCGGCCGTCAGCTCCGGCCGGTTCAAATAGCCGCGGGCCACACCCTCACCACCGACATACAGCTCCCCCACGACGCCGATGGGCGCGGGGCGGCCGTGCGGGTCCAGGACGTAGGTGCGCAGATCCGGGATGCGGCGGCCGATGGGGCTCACGGACCGGTCAAGATCGGCGTCGGTGAGCGGGTGATACGTCACGTGCACGGTGGTCTCGGTGATGCCGTACATGTTGACCAGCTGGGTGCCCTTGTTCACCGGGCGGCGCAGCCAGGGCCTGAGCGAGGCGACCTCCAGCGCCTCACCGCCGAAGACCACGACCCGCACCGCGTGCGGCTCCGGATCCTCCCCCTGCGCGGCAATCAGCTGCCGGAAGGCACTGGGCGTCTGATTGAGCACCGTCACACCCGCCTCACACAGCAGCCCGTAGAAATCCTCCGGACTACGCGTCACCGCCTGCGGCACGACCACCAGCCGGCCACCGTGCAGCAACGCCCCCCAGATCTCCCACACCGAGAAATCGAACGCAAAGGAATGGAACAGAGTCCACACGTCACGCTCACCGAAACGGAACCAGTCCTCCGTCGACGCGAACAGCCGCACCACATTACGGTGCTCGACCACCACACCCTTCGGCACACCCGTCGAACCCGACGTATAGATCACATACGCCATGGCGGACGGCGTCAGGTCCGGCAGCGACAGGTCGTCGGCGGCGCGGGCGGCCCACTGGTCGGAGTCGGTGCCTACGTCCAGGACGGGGACCGACGGGACGGCGAGGCCGTCGGGCAGCGCACCGTCCTTGATCAGGACGCGAGGTGCGCTGTCCGTCAGGATGTGCGCGAGCCGGTCCGCCGGGGAAGCCGGGTCCACAGGCACGTAGGCGCCGCCCGCCTTGAGCACCGCGAGAACGGCCACCACGAGGTGCTCGCTGCGCGGCAGACACAACGCGACCAGGACATCCGGGCCCACCCCCAAGCCACGCAGATGCCGGGCCAGACGGTTCGCCCGCGCGTTCAGCTCCCCGTACGACAGACAGCAGTCCTCGAACTCCACCGCCACCGCGTCCGGCCGCGCGGCGGCGGTCTCCTCGAACCACGTATGCAGGCAGCGCTCCGCGGGCTCGGCCTCGGGCACCTCGTTCCACCCAGTAAGCACCTGGCGACGCACGGCGTCACTCAGGACCGGCAAGTCCAGGGCTGGGCGCCGCTCCGCGCCCTCGGTGGTGAGGGCGTCGACGAGGCGTTCCATGGCGGTTTCCAGGTAGCGGATGACCAACTCGGCGTCCTGGGCCTGGTCGATCTGCGCATCGAGCGAGTAGGAGTCCCCGAGGTCGTCGACGGACAGGGCGATGGGATAGTTGCTGCGCTCGATGACGCCCGCGAGGGACTTGACCCCCGCGCGTTCCAGCTCGGTGTCGTCGATGCGGTCGTCGGACTCCAGGTGCCGGTAGTTCAGGATCGCGTTGAACAGCGGCGTCTCCGGCGGTACGGCGCTGTGGCCGTGGGCGACGGCCAGCGGGGTCTGCTCGTGGCGCACGAGGTCGCGCAGGGTGCGGTCGGTGGTGCTCACCAGGTCGCGCACGCTCGTCCCGGCCAGGTCGACGCGCACGGGGAGGGTGTTGATGAAGTTGCCGAGCATGCGCTCGATGCCGCGCGGGCCCTGGAGGCGGCCGGACATGACGGTGCCGAAGACCACGTCGTCGCGGCCCGCGCACGCCGCCACGACCAGGGACCAGCCCGCGTGGAACAGGGTGGCCGGGCTGACCCGCAGGTCCTTCGCGCAGGCCCGGATCCGCTCGCCGAGGCGGGCGTCCAGTGGGCGGCGCAGGTCGAGGACGCGGCGGCCGTCGCCGTGGACGTCCTGGAGCCCGAACATCACGGTGGGCTCGGAGACGTCGCCGAGCCGGTCCCGGAAGTAGTCCGCCGGGTCGAGCTCGCGCGCGCGGTGCTGCACGTGGGCGATGAAGTCGCGGTACGGCGCCGGCGGGGCCAGCTCCCCGGCGCGGCCCGTCATATGGGCGACGACCTCACGGAACAGCAGGCCGAGCGAGGTAGCGTCGTCGATGACGTGGTGCAGGTTGAGTGCGGCGTACCAGGTGGCCCCGCCGGGCTGCCGGGCGGCGCGCAGCCGGATCAGCGGGGCGCGGTCCAGGCGCATCACCTGCGGCCGGGCGAGGAGTTCGCGGATCTCGGCCTCGGCGTCGCGGTCCGCGGGCACCTCGAACTCCTCCAGTTCGAGGTCGGCGCGGCGCACCACGACCTGGACGGGCCGCGACAGGCCCTGGGTGAGGATCGCCGTGCGCAGCGCGTCGTGCCGAGCGACGGCCGCGCGCAGGGCCCGGACGAAGCCGTCGAGGTGGGACCTGCTCTCGAAGGAGAAGACGCCGGAGAGCACGTACGGGTCGCGGCCGCTCTCCTTGAGGTGGTGGAAGAGCATGCCTTCCTGGAGGGCCGCCAGCGGGTACACGTCCTGGACGTTGCGGGCGCCGCCGGGAACAGCCGCGACGATCGCCGCCAGCTCGTCCTCGGTCAGGGAGACCAGGGGCAGCATGTCCGGCGTGAGCCGGTCGCAGTCCGCGGGGATACCGTTCGGCGGGACGGTGAACGCCGTCCGCGCCGGGGCGGTGTCCGGCGCGTCGGGGCCCTGGCACGTGTGAGCCGCGTCGATCGCAGCGGCCAGGTCGGCGAGCGTGGCGGCGGCGAACACGCTGTGCAGCTCGCAGTCGAGCCCCGCGTCGTGCAGGCGCGCGGTCAGCTTCGGGATGAGCAGGGAGTGCCCGCCGAGGGCGAAGAAATTGTCGTGGACGCCGATGCGCTCCTCGTCGAAGCCGAGCAGGCCCGCGCAGACCGCCAGCAGGGTCCGCTCGGTGGGGGTGCGCGGGGCGACGCGGTCACCGGACACGGCGTACGCGGCGGCGTCGGGGGCCGGGAGCGCCTTCCGGTCGAGTTTGCCGTTCGCGGTCAGCGGCAGGGCGTCGAGGCGGACCAGGGCGCCCGGGACCATGTACTCGGGCAGCGACTGCCCCAGGTGCCGCACCAGGGCGTCGTGGAAGCCGCCGGTGCGCCCCTCACCCCTGGTGCGCCCCTCGTCCCCGGTGCGGGTCTCGTCTTCGATGTGGTCCTCGTCGAGGACGACGTAGCCCACGAGCCGCGGGCTGCCGGGGTTGTCCTCGCGGGCGAGGACGGCGCAGGCGCGCACGGCGGGGTGGCGGGAGAGTCGGTCCTCGATCTCGTCGAGTTCGATGCGGAAGCCGCGCAGCTTGACCTGGTTGTCGATGCGGCCGAGGTACTCCAGGGTGCCGTCCGACAGCCACCGGACGAGGTCGCCCGTGCGGTACATGCGGGCGTCCGGGTCCGCGGCGAACGGGTTCGGCACGAAGCGCTCGCGCGTCAGGCCCGGGTTGTTCAGATAGCCGCGGGCCACGCCGACGCCCGCGATGTGCAGCTCGCCCGCGCAGCCCACGGCCTGCCGCCTGCCCAGGTCGTCCAGGACGTGGAGCTGGATGTTCTGGATGGGGCGGCCGATCGGCACGGTGCGCGTCGTCGTGTCGGGCGGGCAGGCCCAGTGGGTGACGTCGATGGCGGCCTCGGTCGGGCCGTACAGGTTGTGCAGGCGCGCGCGGTGCTGGGCGTAGTGCCGCGCGGGCAGCTCCGGCGGCAGAACCTCGCCGCTGCAGAAGACCTGGCGCAGCGAGGTGCAGCGGGCCCAGCCCTCGTGGTCGAGCATGAGCCGCAGCATGGGCGGCACGAAGTGCGCGGTGGTGACCTCGGCGGCCCGGATGAGCGACACCAGGTAGGCGGGGTCCTTGTGGCCGCCCGGCGCGGCGACGACCAGGCGCGCGCCCGTGATCAGCGGCCAGACGAACTCCCACACGGAGACGTCGAAGCTGAACGGCGTCTTCTGGAGCACGACGTCGTCGGGGGTCAGCGCGTACTCGTTCTGCATCCACTCGACGCGGTTGACGGCCGCGCGGTGCTCGACCATGACGCCCTTGGGGCGGCCGGTGGAGCCCGAGGTGTAGATGACGTACGCGAGGTCGGTGGGGGCGACGCGGGCGGGCACGGCCTGGGCGGCCGGCACGCGGTTGTCCCGGCCGCCACCGGGCACCGGCCGTCCGTCGGCGTCCAGGCGGAGCACCGTGCGCGCTCCGGTCAGCGGGGAGACGTCGGAGGCGGACTGGGTGAGGACGAGGGCGGCACCCGAGTCCTCGATCATGTACTGGATCCGCTCGGCCGGGTAGTCCGGCTCCAGGGGGAGGTAGGCGCCGCCCGCCTTCATGATCGCCCACAGGGCGATCACCATCTCCATGGAGCGCTCCATGGAGATGCCCACGACCGTGTCCGCGGTGACGCCGCGGCGGCGCAGCTCGGCGGCCAGGGTGTCGGTGCGCGCGGCGAGTTCGGTGTACGTCAGGGACCGCTCGCCGTACACGAGGGCGGTGCGGTCGCCGTGGCGGGCGACGGCGTCGGCGAGGAGGTCGGGCAGGCTCCGCTCCGCGGAGAAGGGCCGGCCGGTGGCGTTCCACTCGTCGAACCGGCGGACCTCCTCCTCCGACAGGTGCGAGGCTTCGGAGAGCCGCTGCTCCGGGGCGCCGACGAGGGCGCGCAGCAGGGTCTCGTAGTGGCCGAGGAACCGCTCGGCGTCCACGGCGGCGAACCGCTCGGCCTCGTACTTCAGGTGCAGGGTGTAGGCGTCGGCGGCGTGCTCGACGACCTCCAGGTGGAGCTTGAACTCCCCCTCCTGAGATATCTCCTCCACGAACCGCAGCGAGCGGGCCAGGTCGAGGCCGCGCACATCGCCGTCCGTCAGGCGCATCATGCGCTGGTTCTGGAAGACGTACGACACCTGGAAGACCGGGGAGGTGTCGGGGTCCGTGCGCAGGTTCAGATCCTGGACCATGCGCGGGAACGGATACGCCGCGTGGTCGAGGCCGTCGGCCATGACCAGAGTCAGATCGCGTACGAAGTCCGTGAACGGCACGTCGGCGCGCACCCCGTGGCGCACGGGCAGCATGTTCACGAAGTAGCCGACGGCGTCGTCGTAGGTGGCGTCGGGCCTGCCCAGGGACGGTACGCCGACGACGAGGTCGCGCTCGCCGCTGTAGCGGTGCAGGAGCAGTTCGTACACGGCGAGGAACAGCACCGCGGGCTTGATGCCGCGGGCCGCGCACAGGTCGCGCACCCGGGCGGCGAGGGCCGGGGGCAGCGTCAGGGCGACGGTCTCGCCCACCACGGGCGTGCCGGGTGCGGGGGCGCGCTCGATGCCGAGGCGCAGCACGGGCAGGTCGCCCGCCAGGGTGTCATGCCAGTAGGCGCGGTGGCGGGCGCCCTCGGGGCCCGCGAGAAAGTCCGCCTCCCAGCTCACGAACGCGTCGTAGGCGTCGTGCCGCGCGGACGCGGGCTCGGGGGTGCCGCCCTTGAGCAGGATGTCGTAGGTGTGGAGCAGGTCGCGGAGCAGGACGGGGGTCGAGGCGCCGTCGAACACCAGGTGGTGCAGGACGAGCAGCACGAGGGTCTGCGGCGCGTCGGCCGTGCCCGCCGTCCACACGACGGCCCGTGCCGGTCCCTCGTGGTGCAGGTCGAAGGGCGCCTTGGCCTGCTCGCGCGCGAGGGCGAGCAGAACGTCGTCGGGCAGCCCCTGCGGCACGGTCTGGTGCCGGAAGAGCGCGTCGCCGCGGTCGGGGCGTCGCACCAGATAGGGGGTGCCCTCATCCTCGACGACCACGCTGTGCAGCAGCGTGTGCCGGGACGTCACCTGCCGGAAGGCCTCCTCGAAGACCGCGACGTCGAACGGCGCCGACGTGCGGAAGCAGACGGGGACGTTGTACACGTCCGACGCGGGCCGCAGCTTGTGGAGCAGCCACAGCCCCTTCTGCCCCTCGGAGAGGGCGCGCCGGCCCGTGCCGCCCGCCCGCACGGAGTCCTGGAGTCGTTCGTAGAACGCGAGCACGTCCTCGGCGGTGTAGAGGCCCGCCTTGAAGCCCGCCAGAATCTGATCCTCGTTCACGCGCCCGGTGCTTCCTTCATGAGTGACTTCAGTTCTTCGAGTCCGACGTGGCCCTGGCGGAACTCCTCCAGCGCCTTGGCCCGTGCTTCGCGTACGTCCGGTGCTTCGGGTGGCTGCGGGGTCACGCGCGCTCGCGCGGCCCCGGGTACGTCGTGCCGACCGGTGTCGGCCGGTGCGCGCTTCGCGGCGAGCCGTTCCGCGATGCGCTCCAGGGTGGCGAGTTCGACGATCTCCCGCGTGGTGAGCGTGAGCCCGAGGTCGGCCTCGACGCCGCGCCGCAGGCGCACCCACAGGACCGAGTCGGCGCCCAGGCTGTGCAGGTCCTTGTCCAGCGGGAGTTCGCCGGGGGCGAAGCCGAGGGCTTCGGTGAAGTAGTCGGCGAGGTAGCGGAGGATGTCGTCGCCGTCGCCGTGGCCGCCGCCGTCGGTCGCGGCGACGGGGTCGGCCTGCCTGGCGTGCGGGGCCGCGTCGGGTGCGGGGGCCGCGTCGGGTGTCGTTGCCGCCGTGGGCGTGCCCGTGTGCCCCACCCAGTACCGCTTGCGCCGGAACGCCGTCGTCGGCAGCGGTACGAGGCGGCCCTTCCGCCCGGTGCGCAGGGCGTGCCAGGGGATCCGGCCGCCCCGCACCCACAGCTCGGCGAGCCGGTCGAGTTCGCCGTCGGTGACGAGCGCGCGGACGAACGCCTCGCCGTGGCCGCCCGCGAGCAGGTCGCCCAGGGTGGCGGCGCCGGCCTCGGCGTTGCCCCGGTACAGCGTGGGGTACGGGGGCCGGTCGGCCAGGAAGTCCGCGAGGGTGCGCAGCAGGTCCGCGCGGGAGTCCGTGACGAACGCCAGGCGCTCGGCCATGGCCTCCCTGCCCGTCCGCAGCGTGTGGGCGACGTCCGCGAGCCAGGCGGGGCCGTCCGCGTCGTGCGTGCCCGCTTCGTCCGCCCGCTCGACGAAGTCGTGCAGCAGGCGGGCCGCGGTGCGCAGCCGCTCGGGGTCACCGGCGGACAGCAGGATCAGCTCCGGCCGCCGCGGCATCGGCCGGGCCGCCTCCGCGCGCTCGTCGCGGTCGTCGTCGGGTGCTTCCTCGACGACGAGACTGACGTGGCTTCCGCCCGCTCCGACGGAGTTGAGCAGCGCGCGCCGGGGCGTACCGGGGCGCGGTACCCAGGGCGTGAGCGTCTCGCACAGCCGCAACGGGCCCTCGTCCAGGCGCAGTTCCGGGTTGGGCGTGCCGGCCGCGGTGCGGGGTGCCAGCTCCCGGTGGCGCAGCTGGAGGACGACCTTGGTGAGCTGGGCGATGCCGGACGCGGCCTCGGGGTGGCCCAGGTTGGACTTCACGGAGCCGAGCGCGATCGGCTCGGTGACGTCGCCGAACACCTCGCGCAGCGCGCCCGCCTCGACGGCGTCACCGAGCGCGGACCCGTTGGCCGCGGCCTCCACGTAGCCGATCGACTCCGGCTCGCAGCCCGCCTTCTCCAGGGCTCTGCGGGCCACGTTGACCTGCGTCCTGCGGCTCGGCGCCATGAACTGGCCCGCGCGGCCGCCGTGCAGCGAGGCGCTGCCCTTGATGACCGCGAGGACGGTGTCGCCGTCGCGGCGGGCGGCGGCCAGCGGCTTGAGCAGGACCGCCCCCACCGCCTCGGCGGGCAGATAGCCGTCGCCGTCGCGGAAACTGCGGCTGCCGGGGTGGCTGCCGAGCAGACCCGCCCGGGAGAGGGCCCGGTACTTGTCGGGGTGGACGGTCAGGTTCACGCCTCCGGCGATCGCCAGCTCGCTGTCACCGCTCAGCAGGTCGGCGCAGGCCAGGTGGACGGCGGCCGCCGAGGACGCGCACATGCCGTCCACGGCGAGGCTCGGGCCCTCCAGGCCGAAGAAGTGCGAGACGCGGTTGGCGATGAGGTTGTACGAGGCCGTCGAGGTCAGGGCGGAGCGCACCACGTCGGCGGTGTCGGCCCGGTACATCTGGTACATCGCGCCGACGTACACGCCGACCCGGCGGCCGTAGCGGCGCTCGACGGCCTCCTGGGTGACGCCGCTCCGCTCCAGGAGCTGCCACACCGTCTCCAGGAACAACCGCTGCTGCGGGTCCATGGTTTCGGCCTCGCGCGGCGAGATCCCGAAGTGCAGCGGGTCGAACTGGTCGACGCCGTCGAGGAAGCCGCCCCACTTGCCGTAGCTCTTGCCGGGCGCGTCGCGGTCCGGGTCGAACACCGCGTCGTGGTCCCAGCGGTCGGCGGGGACCTCGGTGACGCAGTCGCCGCCGGAGCGCAGCAGGCTCCACAGGGCGTCGGGGTCGGCCGCGCCCGGGTAGCGTCCGGCGAGTCCGATGATGGCCACGCCCTCGTCGTGCGGGCCGGGGGCGAGCGGCGGGACGGTGGCGGGCCGGGGCCGGTCGCCCACGCCATTCGCGGGCTCGGCGGCCACGGGGGCAGGGGTGGTCACCGGTTCCGGCGCGGGCACGGATACCGGCGCGGGCACGGATACCGGCGCGGGCACGGATACCGGCGCGGGCGCGGATACCGGCGCGGGTGCCTCCACGGCCGGCTCGCCGAACAGTGCGCGCAGTGCGTCGCCGTGCTGGGCGACGAAGTACTCGGCGAGCTCGCGGACCGTCTGCACCTCGAAGAACAGGGTCTTGGGCAGGGTGCCGAAGTCCGTCTCCAGCTGGGCGATCAGGCTCATCGCCACGACGGAGTCCATGCCGTAGCGCTCAAGGGGCACCTCCGCGTCCAGCCGGTCGGCGCCGAGTTTGAGGCCTGCCGCCAGGTGCGCGCGCAGGTGGCGACGGGTCCGGTCGAGCAGGGCCCGGTCGTCGCCCGCCGCACCCGCCTTCGGCTCGGCCACGGCCGGCGTCCCGCCGTCGGCGTGCGGCTCGGCCTGCGGTCCCCGCGCGGGACGTGCGGTCAGGCGCGGCAGGACCGCGTCGCGCCGCCCGGCGACGACGAGGAGCTGACCGTCCGCGAGGCCGGTGCGGCGCGCGGCCACGCCGGTGCGCAGGGCGCGCAGGCCGCTTTCGGTGTCCAGCGGGACGAGGTCCATCCGCCGCAGCCGTTCCGCGACGGCGGCGTCCGTGCCCATGCCGCCGTCGGCCCACAGGGGCCAGTTCACGGACAGCGTCAGGCCGTGGCGCGCCCCGGTCGCCGCGAGGCGGCTCCGGTGGGCGGCGTAGGCGTCCATGAACGCGTTGCCCGCCGCGTAGTCGGCCTGGCCCGCGTTACCGAGGGCGCCGGTCGTCGACGAGTAGCACAGGAACAGCTCAAGGGGCTGGTCCCGGGTCAGTTCGTCGAGGTGGACGAGGCCCGCGACCTTCGGCGCGAGGACGTGCTCGAATTCCCCGGGCGTCTTGTTCACGAGGAGGTTGTCGCGCAGCACGCCCGCGGCGTGCACGACGCCGGTCAGCGGCCCGTGCGTCCGCGTGATGTGCGCGACCAGGCGGGCGACGTCGGCGCGGTCGGTGATGTCGGTCCGCCGGTGCTCCACGGTCAGGCCCTCGGCGCGCAGGTCGTCCAGCGCCTGCCGCCGGCTGTCGTCGAGCGCCGAGCGGCCGGTCAGTACGACGGTGGCGCCCGCGGCGGCCGAGGCGATGTCCCGGGCGGTGAGCAGGCCGAGGGCGCCGGCTCCTCCGGTGATGAGGTACACGCCGCCCGCGCGCCACGGGGTGGTGCCCGCGTCCGGCACCGGGGCGAGTTCCGTGAGCCGCCTGACCTCGCGGCGGCCCGCGTGGTGGCGGACCTCGGGCGCCGTCCCGGGGGCCGTCTCCGCGCGCAGCCGCTCGGCGACGAGGGCCGGTGCGGCGCCGTCGAGGCAGTCCACGAGCTGGGTGCGCAGCTTCGGGTTCTCCAGCGTCACGGTGCGCAGCAGGCCGCTCAGGCCGCCGAGCACGCCTTGGTCCGCGTCCTGGTCGCGGTCGCCGACGAGCACGACCTGGAGCAGCGCGCCGCCGCGGACGCCGTCCGTCAGCAGGGCGCGTGCCCGCGCGAACACATGCCGTACCGCCGTCAGGTACGCGGTGTCCGGGGAGGCGTCGGCCGCCAGGTCCACGGTCTCGTGGTGCACCGCGCCCGGCAGAGTGGCCGTCAGGGCCGTGTCCAGCGCGGACTCCTCGCCCGCCGCGAACCGGCCGACGAGGATGACGTGCCGCTCGGCCACGGGCTCGGCCGCGGTGCCGTCGCCCTCCTCCGTCTCCCACACGGGGTGCGTCAGGATCACGTGGTCCGGCGTGGTGGCCGTCCCGCGGCCCGCCGCCACGTCCGCGTTCACGTCGAGCCAGTGGCGCTCGCGGGCGAAGGGGTAGCCGGGCAGGCTCAGGCGGCGCGGGCGCGCCGGCCCGTCCGCCGCGTACAGCCCGTCCCAGTCGACGGTTTCGCCGCGGGCCCACCCGGCCGCACACGCCTGAGGGCTCGTGGCCGCGCCCGCAGTCGTGGCCGTGAGCCCGTCGGGCCGGACGCTGCCGCGTACCCAGCCGCCCGGGGCCGCGGGGTCGGCCAGGAACGCGTCCAGGGTGCGCCGGAGGGACTCCAGGGAGTCCGCGGTGAACGCGAGGCGCTCCTCGAATGCGACGCGGCCGGTCTGCAGCGTCCAGGCGAGCGAGGCGAGGTCGCCCTCGGTGAGCTCGTCCGCCCGGTCCCGCAGCCGCCGTGCGGATTCGACCAGTTGGCCCTCGGTCGCGGCCGACAGGGGTACGGCGACCACCCGCGGCCGGGAGGCGGGCTCGGGCACCGGCTCGTACGCGGCCAGGACCACGTGCGCGTTGGCACCGCCCGCGCCGAAGCTGGAGACGCCCGCGACGCGCGGCCCGTGCCACGGTGCGAGGTCGCGCTGCACGGTGAACGGCGTCCCGTCGAAGTCCAGATGGGGGTTGAGCGTGCTCGCGTGCAGGCTGGGCACCAGCTCGCCGTGGCGCATCTGGAGCAGCACCTTGGTGACGCCCGCGATGCCCGCGGCGCTCTCGCAGTGCCCGATGTTGGACTTCACCGAGCCGATCGCGCAGGTCGCGGCCTCGGCCTCCCCTGTCGTCCGCCCGAACGCCTTGACGAGGCCGGTCAGTTCGATGGGGTCGCCGAGGGAGGTGCCGGTGCCGTGCGCCTCCAGATAGCTCAGCTCGTGCGGCGCGACGCCGGCGCGGGCGAGCGCGCGGGTGATGACGTCGCCCTGGGCCGCCGGGTTAGGCACCGAGAAGCCGTGGGTCCTGCCGCCGTGGTTGAGGGCCGTGCCCTTGACGACCGCGTGGATCCGGTCGCCGTCGGCGAGGGCCCGGTCCAAGGGCTTGAGCAGGACGGCGCCGACGCCCTCACCGGGCACGTAGCCGTCGCCGCCCTCGCCGAAGCTGCGGCAGCGCCCGTCGCTCGAGGTGAACTTGCCCTGGCTCAGCATCACGTACTTGTTCGGGTGGACGCTGACGTTGACGCCACCCGCGACGGCCGCAGCGCACTGGCCGCTCCTGATCGCCTCGCAGGCGAGGTGGATCGCGGTCAGCGAGGAGGAGCACATGGTGTCCACCGCCATGCTCGGGCCGTGGAAGTCGTAGAAGTACGACACCCGGTTGGCGATGGACGAGGGGCTGCCCGAGAGCGCCACGCGGTGGCCGCGCGCCTGCGCCTGGGCGCCGTACAGCTGGTACTCCTCGTACATGACGCCGACGAACACACCGACCTTGCCGGTGGGGACCAGGCCCGTGCCGTCGGACCCGGTGGACTGCCGGGACAGGGTCTCGCCGGTGTATCCGGCGTCCTCCAGGGTGTGATGGACGCACTCCAGGAACAGCCGTTCCTGGGGGTCGAGGAACTCCGCCTCGCGCGGCGAGATGCGGAAGAACAGCGGGTCGAAGCGGTCGACGCCGTCGAGGAAGCCGCCCCACCGGGACGTGCCCTCATGGTCGCGCGGGTCCCAGCGGTCCGCGGGGACCTCGGTGACGCAGTCGCGGCCGGAGCGCAGGTTCCGCCAGAACTCGTCGAGGTTCTCCGCCAGCGGGTAGCGGCCGCTGACACCGACGATCGCGATGTCGGTAACGCGGTCCGCGTCCTGCGGCGCGACGGCGATCTCCACAGGGACCGGGGCCGGGGCCGGTGTCCGCGGGGCGGGCTCCGGGGCCGCCGTGCCGAGGGCGGCGCGCAGGAGCTGCGGGTACGCGTCCGCGAAGTGCTCGCTGAGTGCCCGGACCGTACGAACCTCGAAGAACAGGGTCTTCGACAGCTCGCCGAAGGTGGACTCCAGGTGGTGCGTCAGCTCCATCGCCATCATCGAGTCCATGCCGAAGAACTCCAACGGCGTGTCCACGTCGAGGCGTTCGGGGGCGACTTCGAGCGCCGCGGCGAGCTGGTCGCGCAGGTACGGCAGCGCGCGCTCGGCGAGGGGCGTACCGGAGGTCTCGGCGGCCGGGCGCGCGGTCGCCCCGGCGGTCTTCGGGTTCGCGTCGGCGGGGAGCACCCGCGCGAGCAGACCGGTCAGCTCCGCGCACGCCCGTCCCTCGGCGTCGAGGAGGGTGATGTCCAGCTTGGCGGAGTTGTCGCCGGGGCGGCTGCCGTCCTGGTAGCGGATCCAGGCGTACGCCGTGGCCGGGGTGGCGGCCAGGACGTCCACCTCTTGGAGGGCGAAGGGCAGCGCGGGCCGCGCGGGGGCCGTGCCCTCGCCCCCGCCGAGCCCCAGGCCGATCGTCGCCTGGAGGGCGCCGTCGAGGATGCTCGGGTGCAGCCCGTAGGCGTCGGTGGTCTCCGCCGCACGGGGCAGCCGCAGTTCGGCGAGCGCCTGGGGGCGGCCCGCGCCGTCCGTGCCGACGGCGAGGGTCGACAGGGAGCGCTGCGCCGGGCCGTACTCCATGCCCACGCGGTCGTACTGGCCGTACACGTCGGAGGGAGTGAAGGCGGCCCCGGCGCAGGCGGCGCGCAGCTCCGCGAGCGAAAGCGCGGGACGCTCGGCGGGCGTCTCGGCCAGGTGCGCGCGCCCCTGGCTGGACAGCGTGCGCTCGCCGTCGGGGCCCACGGTGTGGAGCGTGTACGCGAAGGTGTCCGTACCCTCCGGCGTCAGGTCGAGGCGCACCTCTAGGCGTCCGTCCGCAGGGCAGGTGGCGGGCCGCAGCCACACCACGTCGCTCAGCCGGACGCGGCCCCGCGCCCCGGTGGCGCGGGCGACGGCCGCACGGGCCATCTCCAGGTGCGCGGCGCCCGGCAGGACCCGCAGACCGCGTACCTGATGGTCCTTCAGGAAGGGCTCGGAGCCGTCGAAGACGGTGCGGTACGCCGTCAGCGTGCCGTCCGGGGCCGGGTGCAGCATCGGGTGCCCGTGGGGTGTGCCGTCCGGCCGCGCGGCCGAGGGCTCGGTGGTGGGCGCGGCGCCGCGTCCCGCCCAGTAGCTCTCCTCGGCGAACGGGTACGTCGGCAGTCCGATCCGTACGGGCCGGTTCCCCGGCTCGTACAGGCTCCGCCAGTCGAGGGGCCGCCCGGCCACCCACTGGGCGAGGGCGTCGTCGTACTCCCCCGGCGCGAGGGCGCGGGTCTGTCCGGTCTCCGACGCGGCACCCGTCCTGCGGGACACCGTGCCGCGGTGCCAGCCCTTGTGGGCCTCCGGGTCCGCCACGAACGACGACAGCCTGTGCTCCAGCTCCGCCAGCGTGGTGACCCGGCTCGCGAGCCGCTCCTCCATCGCGTCGCGGCCCACCTGGAGCGTGAACGCGAGGTCGGCGAGGCGTCCGGCGCCGACGTGTCCGGCCCTGAGGTGGTCGCGCAGCGCGCGGGCCCGCGCGACAAGCTGCTCCCCGGTGCGCGCGGACAGAGGGATCAGCGCCGCCGCGGACGGTGCGGGTGCCCCGGCCGTGGGCGCGGTGCCCGTGTGCGCGTCGGCGTGCGATCCCATGGCCGCGTGTCCCCCGTGATCCTCGGTGCGGTGGTGCCGCTCGTGTCCGTGCCCGGCCGTGCCGGGGCCGTCATGTTCCTGGGCGTACTCCTCGATGACCACGTGTGCGTTGACGCCGCCGAAGCCGAAGGAGCTGACGCCCGCCCGGCGCGGCAGTGCCCGGCCATCGGCGTCGCGCGGTCGCTGCCACGGCTGCCGCGCGCGCACGACCTCGAACGGGCTGTCAGCGAAGTCCAGGTACGGGTTGAGGTCCGCGCAGTGCAGGCTCTCGACCAGGATGGCGTGGCGCATCTGGAGCAGCACCTTGATGACTCCGGCCACGCCCGCGGCCAGCTCCAGGTGCCCGATGTTGCTCTTGACCGAGCCGAGGCCGCAGCGGGCCGGGGCGTCGAGGTGGCCGGGCGTGCCCGCCGTCTCCGCGTACAGCTCGCCGAAGGCGCTCTTGAGGCCGTTCAACTCGACGGGGTCGCCGAGTGCGGTGCCGGTGCCGTGCGCCTCGACGTAGGTGACGGTGCGCGGGTCCACCGCCGCGTCGCGGTAGGCGCTCTTGAGGAGGTCCGCCTGGGCGCGCGGGTTGGGCGCGGTGAGCGAGTGGGCGCGGCCGCCGTGGTTGACGGCGCTGCCGCGGATGACGCCGAGGATCCGGTCGCCGTCGCGCCGGGCGTGGCCCAGCGGCTTGAGGACCAGGACGCCGACGCCCTCGCCGCGCACGTATCCGTCGGCCCGCGCGGAGAACGTCTTACAGCGGCCGTCCTCGCACAGCATGCCCGCGCGGCTGTAGCCGATGTGCAGGTCGGGGCTGACGATGGTGTTGACGCCGCCGACGAGCGCGAGGCCGCTGCGGCCCGAGCGGAGCAGCTCGACACCGCGGTGCAGCGCGACGAGCGAGCTCGAACAGGCCGTCTCCACGGGCTCGCTGGGCCCGTGCAGGTCGAGCAGGTAGCTGACGCGGTTGGGGCCCACGGAGCCGGAGACGCCGGTCGCGGCGTAGCCGTCCTCTCCCGCCCGCTCACCCATGACGAGGCTGCCGTAACCGCTCGGCGCGGTGCCGATCAGGACGGCGGTGTCGCTTCCGGCCAGGCTGGAGGGCGCGTGTCCGGCGTCTTCGAGCGCCTGCCAGGCATGGGTGAGCAGCAGCCGCTGCTGCGGGTCCATGGTGCGTGCCTCGCGGGGCGAGATGCCGAAGAACAGCGGGTCGAACCGGTCGACGCCGTCGAGGAAACCACCCCAGCGCACCGGCTTCTTGCCGCGCGGGATCTCCGGGTCCTCCTCCAGGGCGCGCCAGTCCCAGCGGTCCCCCGGTATCTCCGTGACGCAGTCCTTGCCCGCGTACAGGTTGTCCCAGAAGGCGGACAGGTCGGGCGCCTGCGGGAAGCTGCCGCTCATGCCGATGATGGCGATGGGCTCGGGCGCGCCGGGGTCGGCGACCGGGAGCACGGCGGTCCCGGGCCCGGCGGAGGGCGCGGCCTCCCCGGACGGACCCTCTGCGACCGGCGCCGCCGGTGCGGGGGCGGTCTGCGCGAGGTGAGCCGCCACGCTGTCCACGGTCCGGTGCTCGAAGAACACCGTGGGTGCCAGGTGGACGCCGAACCGGTCGCCGAGCCGGCTCGCGAGCTCGGTCAGGCTGATGGAGTCGAAGCCGTACTCGCCGAACTCGCCGTCGCCCTCGATCTCGTCGGCGGGGACCTTCAGCTGCCCGGACACCTCCGCGATCACGGCTTGCCGGATCCCGTCGATGCCGGGCGCCGCCACCGGGGCGGGCGCCGCCACCGGGGCGAGTTCGGCCACCGGGGCGGCTTCGTCGGCCTTGGCGGGCTCGCCGGCCGGGGCGGGCGTCCCGGGCGCCGCGGGCGCGTGCTCGGCGATGTGGGCCGCGAGGGAGCCCACCGAGGTGTGCTCGAAGAAGACGGTGGGCGCCAGGCCGAGTCCGTGGGCGTCGTTCAGCCGCTGCGCGAGTTCGGTCAGGCTGATGGAGTCGAAACCGTACTCGCCGAACTCGCCGTCCCCGTCGATCTCTTCGACGGGGACCTTGAGCTGCTCGGACACGACCGCGGCCAGCGTGCGCTCCCACGCCTCGCGGCTCGGGCGCGCCGCCGTGGCGGGTGCCTCCGCGGCCGGGGCGAGCAGCGGCTGCCGCTCCGTGGTGATGTGTGCGGCCAGACGGGTGAGCAGTCGTTCGCGGTCGCCGTACAGCAGGAGGGTGTGCCGGGCGTCGCCCGCGAGGGCGGCGGTCAGGACGCGCAGTCCGGCCCCGGTGGGCAGGGGCGTCACGCCGATCCCGCGCAGCCGTTCGAGGGCCGCGTCGTCGAGGCGCATGCCGCCGTCGGCCCACAGCGGCCAGCCGACGGACACGGCACGGCCGGAGCGGAGGCCGCGGTCGGCGAGGTCCGCGCGGTACTCGACGTAGGTGTCGAGGAACGCGTTGGCCGCGGCGTAGTCGCCCTGGCCGGCGCTGCCGAGCGCGGCCGCCGTGGAGGAGAAGACGACCAGGTGGTCGAGGGGCTGGTCCGCGGTGGCCTCGTCGAGGTTCACCAGGCCGGTGGTCTTGGGCGCCAGGACGGCGGTCAGGTCGCCGTCGGGCTTGGTGGCGAGGTACCCGTCGCGGAGGATTCCGGCGCAGTGGACGACGCCGCGCAGCGCGCCGTGGCGGGAGACGACTCCCGCGACGAGCGCGTCGACGGCGTCCCGGTCGGTGACGTCCGCCTGCCGGTACTCGACGGTGACGCCCGACGGCGCGAGGGCGGCCAGGCGCGGCCGCGCGACGTCGGCGGCGGAGCGGCCCACGAGGACGACCGTGCCGCCGCGCAGGGTGCGCGAGAGCTCCCCGGCGACGTGGAGACCGAGCCCGCCGGTGCCTCCGGTGATCAGGTACACACCGCCGTCGCGCCACGGCGAGGCAGCGGCCTTGCGCGCGGGCGGCGCCGCGGCCTCGGTCAGGCGCCGCGCGAAGAGACGGCCTCCCTGCCCCCGGATGTGCTGCTCGGCGTGGGCGCGGGCGCTCGCCTCGATGGCTTCGGCGAGCGCGGCCGCCGACCGGTCGTCGGCGGCGTCGAAGGGGTCGAGGTGCTCCAGGAGCTGGGTCCGCAGCCACGGATGCTCGAGCGCGGCCGTACGCAGCAGCGCGGACACTCCGGTCAACACCCGGGCGGCCGGGGCGCCATGACCGAGGACCACGATCTGCGCGAGTCCGCCGTCCGGTACGTCCCCCTCGGCGATCCGGGTGCGCAGCTCGCCCAGTACGTCCCGGGTCAGACGGGCGTACATGGCGTCCAGCGGACGGTCCGCGGCCATGTCGGTCGTGTGCACGACGACGGTGCGGGGCAGCCGGGTGCGCAGGGCGCTCGCCGCCGCGCCGGCTCCGGGGCCGACGAGCCACACGACCCGGTCGGCCGCGTCCACGGTCGCGGGCGGCAGGGGCAGCGGTGTCCAGCACGGTTCGAGGGCCAGCAGGTCGCCCGCGGCCTCCGGCACGTCGGCGGCCTCCGTGGGGGCGTCGCCGAACAGCCAGTAGGAGTCCTGGGCGAACGGGTACGTGGGCAGGGAGAGCCGGGCCGGGCTCCGGTCCGGCGCGAAGAGCAGCTCGAACGCGACGGGCGCGCCCTGGGCGTACTCCTGCGCGAGCGTCCGCAGCCGGGCCGGGTCCGTCACCTCCCGCGCCGCGCGCACGTCCGGCCGCGCGGCGCGCCGGGGCTTGTGGTCACCGGTGTACGCGGACGGCGCGCTGCCGTTCTCCAGCCAGGCGCGCAGCAGCACCGCGGCCTGCTCGGTGGTGTCCACGACAAACGCGAGGCGGTGGCGGAAGTGCTTGCGGCCGCGTCCCAGTGTGTGGCTGAGGTCGCGCGGGCTCAGGCCGGGGTGTGCGTCGAGGTGCTCGGCGAGCTGCCGCGCCCGGTCCTGGAGCTGCCCGGCCGTGCGGGCGGAGAGGACGATCAGGCGGGAGCCGTCGGCGCGTTCGGGCGCCGGGGCCACCGCGGTGACCTCGGGGGCCTCGGCCAGGACGACGTGGGCGTTCGTGCCGCTGTAACCGAAGGAGCTGACGGCGGCCAGGCGCGGCCGGTCCCGGCGCGGCCACTCGCGCGCCCGGGTGTTGACGTAGAAGGGCGTGCCGTCCAGGTCGATGTGCTGGTTGAGGCGCTCGTACTGGGCGGTCGGCGGGAGCGTCGCGTGTTCCAGGGCGAGGGCGGCCTTGAGGACGCCGGCCACTCCGGCGGCGCAGGCGGTGTGGCCGATGTTGCTCTTCACGGAGCCGACGGCACAGTGGCCGCGGCGGTCGGTGCGCGCGGTGAAGCTGTCGACGAGGCCGTCGATCTCGACGGGGTCGCCGAGTGCGGTGCCGGTGCCGTGCGCCTCGACGAGCTCGATGTCACCGGGGTCGATGCCGAACTTGTCGTACACGTGCTTCTGGAGCCGGGACTGTGCCTCCGCGTTCGGGGCGGTGATGCCGTTGGACCTGCCGTCCTGGTTCACGCCCCAGCCCTTGATGACGGCGTGGATCCGGTCGCCGTCCGCCTGCGCGTCCGCGAGCCGCTTCAGGAGCAGGACGCCGACGCCCTCGGCCGGCACGAAGCCGTTGGCGCGCTCGTCGAAGGCGTAGCAGCGGCCGTCGGGCGACAGGGCCCGCAGCTGGCTCATGGCCACGTGCACGCCGGGGCCCGGGATGACCCAGACGCCGCCCGCGAGCGCGGTGTCGCTGTCGCCGAGACAGAGGCTGTCGCAGGCTTGCGCGATGGCCACGAGCGACGACGAGCACGAGGTGTCGATGGAGAGGCAGGGGCCCTTGAGGTTCAGGGTGTAGGAGACACGGCTGGCGAGGATGGCGCTGTTGGTGCCGAGGTTCTGGTGCGCGCTCAGCCCGGTCGCGTCGGCCGTGGCGCCGTAGCCGTTCACGGAGCAGCCGATGAACACGCCGCACCGGGTGCCGGAGAGGTCGTCGGGGTCGTAGCCCGCCTCTTCCACGCAAGCCCAGCTCTCCTGGAGCAGGAGGCGCTGCTGGGGGTCCATGGCGGCGGCCTCGCCGGGCGAGATGGAGAAGAAGAGCGGGTCGAACCGGTCCGCGTGCTCCAGGACGCCCATCCACTTGCTGGAGGACTTCCCCGGTACGCCGGGCCGCTCGTCGTAGAACTTCTCCACGGGCCAGCGCGAGGAGGGCACCTCGGATACGCAGTCGCGGCCTTCGAGGATGTTCCGCCAGAACGCGTCGACGTTCTCCGCCTGGGGGAACGCGCCGGAGACGCCGATGACGGCGATGTCCACGAGGCCGGGAACGCGCGCGGGCGCGGGCTCAGCGAGGGCCTCATGCTCCGCCGCCCCGGCGGGCTCGGACTCGTCGGCGGGCTCGGCCTCCAGGACGGGATCGGGCTCGGCGGCGGGCTCGGGCACCCCTGTCGCGGCGGCCTCGGGTGCGGACTCGGGCGGTGCGGCCGCCCCCGCGTCGGGGGCTGCGGCGCCGTGCTCCCGCGTCAGATACCGCGCCAGGTCGCTGATGGTCGGATACCCGTAGACCGTGGTCGCGGACAGCGAGAGCCGAAGGTGCGTGTTGAGGGCCCTGGTCCAGGTGACGCCGGAGATCGAGTCGAGACCCAGCTCCACGAAGGGCGCCTCGTCGTCCAGTTCGGCCGCGTCGAGCTCAAGCTCCTTGGCGAGGCTGGCCCGCAGCCAGGCGGCGAGCGCGGACTCCGCGGCGAGCGCGGACTCGGCGGCGACCGGAGGCACGGGGGCGGATTCGCCGGGCCCCGGCACGGGTTCGGGCTCCGGCTCGGGCCCGGCCACGGCGGCGGCCGGTCGCGCCTCTCCCCCGCCATCGAGCAGCTCGGCGAGGTGGTCCGCGAGGTCGTCGACCGTCGGGTGGCTGTAGACCTGCGTCGCGGAGAGCGACAGCTGGAAGTGTGTGTTCAGCCTGCGGGTCCAGGTGACACCGGTGATCGAGTCGAGTCCCAGCTCCACGAAGGGCGCCTCGTCGTCGATGTCCGCCGCGACGAGCTCCAGCTCCGCCGCGAGGCTCTCGCGGAGGTGCGCGGCGATGGCCGGGCGCCCCGGCGCGGACGTGCCGCTGGCGGCGGAGGCCCCAGGGGGTGTGGCACTCATCTGTTCTCCCATGGCGCCCTCGATCAGGGCGGACAACGTACGGAACGTGGGGTGACCGCAGACCTGGGCCACTGTGAGGGAAAGCCCGACGGTTCGGTTGACCTCGTGCAGCCACTGGGCGCAGCCGAACGAGTCGAGACCCAGCTCCACGAGGGAGACGTCGTCACGGCTCGGAGCCACTTCGGTTCCAAGGACGACGGCGAGCGTGTCGCGCAGATACCGATGCAGGTCGCTTCTCGTGTGGATCCTCATACGTGGCGCGGGCATCAGGCATCGGCCCCTTCCACCGTGGCTGCGGGTCGCCCGCTGCCGTGCCGGCCTGCGGCGTCATCCGGCGCCAGCTGCTCAAGACGGCGGCGCAGGATCGCGTTGAAGGTGAGGGGCGCTTCGAGCATCACGAAGTGCCCGACGTCGTCGACCAGTTCCACCTCAGCGCCGTACCGACGCGCCGCGGTCAGGTTCGTCGGCATCCAGGACGTCGAGTTGATCAGTACGAGCGGTACGTCGACGTGCTTGGGCACGTCCTGGAGGTAGGTGAGCATCTCGCGGAACGCGCCGTCCACCACGGCGGCACCGGTCTCCTCGCGGGTGCGCTCGACCAGGGCGACGAGGTCGTCGCGCGCGCCGTCGAGGAACAGCTCCCGCGCCTGGACCGGCTGCTCGCTGAACGTGCGCACGAACCGGTCGAGTTGCTCGGCCGACAGCACCTTGGGCTCGAAGTTGTGCAGCGTGTCCACGCCGATCAGGCCGCGGACCCGGCCGCCCAGGAGCCGCTCGGCGGCCACCATCACGGGCCCGCCGAGGGAGTGGCCGACGAGGATCACGTCGCCGAGGCCCTCCTGCTCGACGACGGACACCACGTCCTCGGCGAACGCCTCGACGGTCCACCGCCGCCGGGACCTCCCCGATCCGCCGTGCCCGGCCAGGTCGGGGGCGACCACGGTGAAGCGGTCCGCGAAGTGCTCCAGCTGCCGGTCCCAGTACGACGCGTCGCAGCCGAGGCCGTGGATGAGGACGAGGGCCGTGGGCCCGTCGCCGCGCACCCGGTAGTGAATCCGGTTGCCGTCGGCGGAGGTGGCCGCGGCGGCGGACGGAGAGGCCGGCCCGTCCGGTTTGCGGGCGATGATGCCGACGTGCTCCATGTCGGGGGCGGGCGCGCCGTACGCCTCCCGGTCCACGCCCACGGTGCCGAAGAACCCGGCCCGCTCCACCACGAATCCGGCGGCCTCGCACTCCCTGCGGAACACCTCGGGGTCGATGGCGTTGATCAGCGGCGGACCGCCGACGACGTGGGCCGCCTCGAAGTGCGCGGCGACGTCGTCGATGTAGCCGGGCCACGGGTCGCCCGCGTCCCTGCGCGCCTCGTAGTCGGCGGCCTTGGAGGCCCAGTAGCCGAAGTACGGCGAGTCCGAGCTGAGAAAGGCCTTGCCGCCCGGCGCGAGCCAGTCGTACATCTTGCGCAGGGTGAGCCGGAAGTCGTCCGGAGCCAGGAAGTGCATCACGCGGCTGGCGTGTACGGCCGTGAACCGTCCTGCTTCGAAGTCGACGTCGGGCAGCATGCCCCGGCGCAGGGACAGGCGCTGCCTGGCCTCGTCGTTGACGCGCTGTCCGAGGATGTCCAGGTGCTTCTGCTCCATGTCGAGCGCCACCACCCGCGCCCCGCGTTCGAGCGCGGCGATGCTTGCCACGCCGTACGCACAGCCCAGGTCGAGGGCCTCGGCGCCGCTGTTCCCCGCGTACTCCGCGAACTCCTCGGAGTACGGGATCAGCCGCTCGACCATCACGCCGGTGCGGTTCAGGGTCGCGACCATCCCGCCGAAGTCCAGGTCGGCCGCCGCCTTGAGGTCCTCCAGGACGTCGTGCTCGAGCGTGACGGGGCGTGCCGATGGGGCCTCGGGCTCCGATTCCGGGTGGGGCGACGCGGGCGCCAGGGGCGCCAGGGAGACCTGCGGCTTCGCGGCGGCGGGTGCGGCGTCCGCGGTGTCGATCCGGTGGGGTACGTCCGCCAAGTCCCGCAGGACGACGGGCTTGCGGGGCGCCGGCGGGGAGGCCGGGGCAGCCAGGGCGGCGGGTGCCGGAGCAGCGGGGGTCGGGCTCTGTTCCGCCGTGGTCACGACCGCGGGGGTCGGAGCCTGCTGATCGGCGCGCACCCAGTAGCGGCTGCGCGCGAACGGGTACGCGGGCAGCCGCAGGCGCGTGACGCGGCGGCCGTCGGGCCGGGCGACGGCGGTCGGGACGGTGTGTCCCGCGACGTAGCCGTGCGCGACCTCGACGAGGGCCTCCCGCCGCGCGGCCGGGTCGAGGCCGGTGTCCCGGGCGCGGTCGGCCGCAGCCAGGAGCCGGTCGGCGTCCTGGACCCGCGCGGTGAAGCCGCGCGGCACGACGCCTTCGAAGTACGCGCCGGGCGCGGCGGTCCGCGAGCGGCGCCAGGCGCGCCAGAGCGCGGCGGCCTCGTCGAGGGAGGCCACCACCAGCGCGCACCGGTGCCGGAAGTGGTGCCGGCCGGTGAGGAGTGTGGCGCTGAGTCGGGGCAGGTCCGTGTCCGTCAGGGCGCCGCTCGCGATCCGGTCGAGCAGGGCGTCGACGATCCCCTCCAGAGCGGTGTCCGTCTTGGCGGAGACCGGGAGGAGGTAGGCGGGCCGGGCCGGGCCGGCCGTGTCCGGCCGGCCGGTGTACTCCCGTACGACCACGTGGGCGTTGGTTCCGCTCATGCCGAACGCGCTGACCGCGCCGGTGCGGTGGCCGTGCCGGGGGGCGGGCCACTCCTTCGTCGCCTTGTTGACGTAGAAGGGGCTCGTGCTCCAGTCGATGTACTCGTTGTCGCGCTCGCAGTGCAGGCTGGGCGGGATGGCCCGGTGGCGCAGCGCCTCGGACAGACAGACCAGGCCGACCAGGCCGGAGGCGGCGAAGGTGTGGCCGACGTTGGGCTTGGTCGAGGTGAGGGCGCAGAACCCGCGCTCGTCGGTGTGCCGGGCGAAGGCCGCGTGCAGGGCGCCGACCTCGACGGGGTCGCCCAGCTTCGTGCCGGTGCCGTGGGTGACGACGTAGCCGAGGTCCGCCGGGTCGATGCCGCCGCGCGCGTACACGGACTCCAGGAGCTCGCGCTGGGCGTCGCCCGAGGGCGCGGTGATGCCGTTCGTCCGGCCGTCGTGGTTGAGGCCGCTGGCCGCGATCACGCTGTGCACGGGGTCGCCCGCTGTCTCCGCGTCCGCCAGCGGGCGCAGCACCAGGGCCGTGACCGCCTCGCCGGGGACCATGCCGTCGGCGTGCTGGTCGAACGTGGCGCACCTGCCGGTGACCGACAGCATGCCCGCGTCGCTCATGGCTGCGAGGGCCTGCGGGGTCAGGACGAAGTTCGCCGCCGCGACGACGGCGATGTCGCACTCTCCCTGGAGCAGGCTCGCGCGTGCCTGGTGCAGGGCCACCAGGCCCGACGAGCAGGAGGTGTTGACCGCGAGGACGGGCCCCTTCAGGTCGAGGAAGTACGACAGGCGCGCGGCGAGCACGCCGTCGTGGTTCGAGGTGAGGTTGCCGCCCGCCCCGTCGAGGAGCTGGTAGTCGCCCTGCTCCACGCCGACGAACACGCCGACCTTGAGGCCCTCCAGCTCCTGCGCGCCGAGGGCGGCGTCCTCCAGGGCCTTCCAGCACTCCTGGAGGAGGTGGCGCTGGCGCGGGTCGAGGGCGCGCGCCTCCTTGGGGGCGATCTCGAAGAAGGCGGCGTCGAATTCGTCCGCCCAGTCGATGCCGCCCAGCCACCGGTAGGGCCGCGGCGCGCCCTCGTCCCCGTCCCGCGCCGCGCCGAAGCGGGCGGGCGGCAGCTCGCGGACGAGGTCCTTGCCGTCGGCGAGCGCGGCCCAGAAGGCGTCCACGTCGCGGCAGCCCGGGAAGATGCCGCTCATGCCGATGACGGCGATGGCGTCCGTGCCGGGACCGGAGCCGGAGCGGCCGGCTTCGGGGGCGGCGGGCCGCGGGCGGGACGGAGCCGCGACGGGCTCGGCGGTCGCGGGCAGTCGGACGCCCGGCTCGTCCACCAGGTGGTCGGTCAGGCGCCGCACGGACGGGTGGTCGTACAGGTCGGTCGGCTGGAGCGGCGCGCTGAGGCGTTCGGCGAGCCGGTGGGCGAGCTGGGTGAGGCGGAGGGAGTCCAGGCCCAGGTCGTGGAAGCCGCTGTCGTCGTCGAGCTCGTCCACGGGGGACTTCAGGACGTGCGCGACGACCTCGCGGACCGTGTCGGCCAGGGCGGCGCGCCGCCGGTCGTGCGCCACGGCCGACTCGCGTGTGGGGGCCGGGTCCTGAGCGGCGACCGGGTCCGGTGCGACGGCTGCGGCGGCCACGGGTTCCGGGCGGCGCGGCGCGGGCGTGACGGCCCGCTCGGCCAGGGCCCTGGCCTGCTCGGCGGGCGCGTGCAGGACCAGCGGTGCGGCCGTGCCGGGCCGCTCCACGAGGAGCCGTTCGAGGACGGCGAGCGCGGTGCCGGCGGTCAGGGGCCGCTGGCCGCTGGCGCCCAGGTACGTGTCCACGGGGTGTTGCTCGACCGAGCGCTGGGCGGGGGCGCACGGGCCGCCGTCCTCCCACAGCGGCCAGGCGACGGCGAGCAGCCGTCGCTCGCCGCGCTCGGCGAGGGCGCGCGCGTACGCCGACTGGAAGCGGTTGGCGACCGCGTAGTCGCAGCTGCCGAAGTCCCCGAGGGTGGCGGAGCTGGACGAGAAGAGGCAGACGAACTCCGCGGAGCGCCCGGCCCGGGTGCGGGCGAGGGCCCGTTCGAGGGCGAGGGTGCCGTCCACCTTGGCGGCGAGGACGCGCCGTGCCGCGTCGCGGGTCGAGTCCGTCACGGCGTGCCGCTGCGCCGTGCCCGCGGCGTGCACGACGCCGTCGATGGCGCGCAGCGCGGGCGGCAGCGTGCTGAGTGCCTCGACGAGGGCGTCCTCGTCGGTGACGTCGGCGCGGCGGCAGACGACCGCCCCTCCGTGCTCACCGAGCTCCGCGGCCCAGGTCTCATCGGCGGGGCTCAGGGGCGAGCGGCCGAGCAGGACGAGGTTCGCGCGGTAGCCGCGGGCCAGGTGCTCCGCGACGCGGCGGCCCAGGCCGCCGAAAGCGCCGGTGATCAGGTACGTGCCGCCCTCGCGCAGGGCGCCCGCGACGGGTGCGGCGGTGTCGGGCAGGCTCCGCACCGCGCACACGTGCCGCTGTCCGCCCCGGTACAGGGCGGCGGTCCTCGGCTCCTGGTGCTGCTCGGTCAGGAGCAACTCCGCCCAGCGGCCCGCGGGCGCGGCGCCCTCGTGCAGCACGACGCGCAGCGCGGTGCCGGGCAGCGGCCCGGACAGGGAACGCTCGTAACCGATCAGGGCGTCAAGGGCGGCCTGCTCCACGGCGTCGTCGAAGTGGCCGGCGACGAGGGCGTCGGGGACGGGGCGGCGGGTGGCGGCGAGGGCCCGTACGAGCACGCCGACGTCGGCCAGTTCGCGCAGCGGCGGCCCGCCGTCCGCACGCTCGGTGGGCCACAGGTAGTGCAGGGCGTCGACGGAACCGTGGGCCTCGGCGACGGCGTTGAGCACCCGCGCCAGCGCGTGCTCGTCGGCGGAGTCGACGCGGTACACCGGCAGTTCGGCCGCGGGCGGTTCCGGGGTGCCAGTCGCCGGGACCGGCTCCGGGCTGCTGGTCCTGGCGAGGAAGACCAGGCGGGTGCCGGGCGCGTGCCGGAGCGCCGCGGCCCGGTAGGCGTCCTGGGCCGCGGGGTCGGACAGGAAGACCGCGACCACGCGCCGGGCGGCGGCGTCCGCGACCGGTGCGGCGGCGCGCGCCACCCAGTGCTCCTCGAACAGGTGCGGGGCGGTGGCGTCCCGCGCCGGGCGCGGCTGCTCCGCGCGCAGCCAGAAGTGCCGCTCGTCGAACGGGTAGGCGGGCAGGCTCAGGCGCCGTGGGCGCGGCCCGTCCGCGTACAGCCGCCGCCAGTCGACGGGCTCGCCCGCCTCCCACAGCCGGGCCGCCTTGTCGAGCCTGCGCTCGGCGAGCCACTGGTCGAGGAGGGCGCGCCGGTCGTCGTCGTCCAGGACGTCGAGGGCGCCGGGCGCCGGAGCGGAAACCTGCCCCCGCTCCGCGAAGTCCGTCAGGGCCGCGACGAGTTCGGCCACCGTCCCGGCCAGGAACGCCGCCCGGCAGGGCATGGCGGTGCGGCCGACCTGGAAGGTGAAGGCGACGTCGGCGAGGTGCGCGTCCCGCTCGTCGGTGAGGTGCCGGGCCAGGGCACGGGCGTACCGCCGCAGGGCGTCGGGGGTCCGCGCCGACAGGGGTACGAGGTGGGGGCCGGGCAGGTCCGCTCCGGGGCCCTCGCGCGGCGGGGCCTCTTCGAGGACGGCGTGGACGTTCGTGCCGCCGATGCCGAAGGAGCTGACGGCGGCGCGCAGCGGCTCGTCCGACGGCGGCAGCGGGGTGAGCCGGTCCACCACGTGGAACGGGGAGTTCGCGAAGTCGATCTGCGGGTTGGGCGCCTCGTGGTTGATGGTCGGCGGCACCGTGCGGTGGCTCAGGACGAGGGCGGACTTGACGAGGCCCGCGAGGCCCGCCGCCGCGTCGAGGTGGCCCAGGTTGGCCTTCACCGAGCCGATGCCGCAGAAGCCGGTGGCCCGTGTGTGCCTCCGGAACGCCTCGGACACGGCGTTCACCTCGACGGGGTCACCGATGACGGTACCGGTGCCGTGCGCCTCCAGGTAGCGGACGGACTCGGCGCGCACCCCCGCGCGGTCGAGGACGGAGGCGATGAGCTCGCTCTGGCCGGTGAGGCTGGGCGCGTAGTAACCCGCCTTGCGGGCGCCGTCGTTGTTCATGCCGACGCCGCGCACCAGCGCGTGGATGTGGTCGCCGTCGCGCACGGCCGCACGGGCGTCCTTCAGGAGGACGACGACGGTCCCCTCGCCGCCGACCATGCCGCGGGCGTCCGCCGCGAACGGCTTGCAGTGCCCGTCGGGCGACAGCGTCATGCCTTCCTCGTAGAGGTAGCCGACGGTCTCCTCGCCGTACATCGCGCAGCCGCCGACCAGGGCGTGCGTGGTCTGGCCCGACTGGATGCCCTGGCAGGCGAGGGCGAGACCGGCGAGCGACGATGAGCAGTTGCTGTGCACGAACAGGCTCGGTCCGCGCAGGCCGAGCCGGTGCGACACGGTCGTCGGCACGGTGCCGGGCTGGGCCTGGAGGAAGCCGACGAGGGCCTCCGAGTCGCGGCGTGTGCCGGGGCCCGTGACGGGCGCCTGGTAGAGGGAGTTGGCGGTGGACATGTACACCGCCGCGTCGGCGATGTCATCGGGCAGGTACGCGGCGTCCTCGACGGCCTTCCAGGCGTGCTGGAGCAGCTGGCGCGCCTGCGGGTCCATCAGTTCGGCGTCGCGCGCCGACACCTGGAAGAAGGCGTGGTCGAAGTGGCCCTTGCCCCGCATGCTCGCGCGGACCGGCACGTGCGCCGGGTCCTGGATCAGGCCCTCGTCGACGCCGAGGCGGCGCAGCTCGTCCGCCGTGCACAGCTCCACGCTCTCCGTGCCCGCGACGAGGTTGCGCCAGAACGCGCGGTGGTCGTCGGCGCCGGGAAGGCCGACGGAGACGCCGATGACGGCGACGGCGCCTTCGAGGTGAGCGGGCAGCTCCGGGGCGGGCAGCTCCGGGGCGGGCAGCTCCGGGGCGGCCGGGGCCGCGTGCTCGGCCCGGGGCACGTGGCCGGTGTGGGGCACGTGGCCGGTGTGGGGCACGTGGCCGGTGTGGGCCTCGGCGTCCGGCCGGCGCTCCGCGCCGAGGTCCTTGCGCAGCCGGGCGGCCGTGCCGGCCGCGTCGACGCAGCCGAAGACGTCCGCCGACGTGAAGGGCACGCCGAAGCGCTCGGCGACGCGGTCGGCGAGCACCACCGCGAGGACGGAGTTGCCGCCCGCGTCCAGGAAGGCGTCGGTGGGGCGGAGTCCGGCGACGCCGAGCACGTCCCGCCACACGGCGAGGACGTCGCTCTCCAGCACAGCGCCGTCAGCAGGCTGCCGAGCCGTGCCCGGCTCCGCCGCGGGCTCGTCCGGCAGCGTGATCGGCCGGCGCGCCAGGGCGAGCCGGTCCACCTTGCCGTTCGGGGTCTGCGGCAGTCCTTCGACCGGCAGGACGAAGGCGGGCACCGTGTACGCGGGCAGGGTGCGGCGCAGGTGCTCGGTCAGCTCGCGCGCGGTGGCGTCCGTTCCGGTCCAGTAGGCGACGAGCTGAGTGGCGCCGGTCGCCGGCTCGTCCCTGGTGACGACGGCGCACTCGCGTACGGCGGGGTGCCGGGTCAGGGCGTGCTCGACTTCGCCCGGTTCGACGCGGAAGCCGCGCACCTTCACCTGGGAGTCGATGCGCCCCAGGCACTCGATCGCGCCGTCCGCGAGGCGCCGTGCCAGATCGCCGGTGCGATACAGCCTGCCGCCCGGTGCGAAGGGGTCGGCGGGGAACCGTTCGGCGGTGAGCTCGGGCTTGTTGAGGTAGCCGAGCGCCAGCCCGTCGCCCGCGATGCACAGCTCGCCGGGCACGCCGACGGGGGCCGTGGCGCCGCTCTTGTCGAGGATGTGGATCCGGGTGTTGTCGATGGGGTGCCCGATGGTGACGCGGCGGCCCGCCTCGACGCGGGCGACCGTGGACCACACGGTGGTCTCTGTGGGCCCGAACAGGTTCCACACCTCGCCGCCGAGTCCGGTGAGGCGCTCGGCGAGGGACGCGGACAGCGCCTCGCCGCCGCACAGCACACGCAGGCCTTCGGCGTTGGTCCAGCCCGCGTGCAGCAGCATCGTCCACGTCGCGGGGGTCGCCTGCATCACGGTGGGCCGCACGCGCGCGATCAGCGCGGCGAGCCGATCGCCGGAGCGCGCGGTCGCGGGGTCGCTGAGGTGGCACTCGGCGCCGGTGACCAGCGGCAGAAAGAGCTCCAGGGCGGCGATGTCGAAGCTGTGCGTCGTCACCGCGAGGACCCGGTCGGCCGCGCCGAGGCCGGGCTGCTTCGCCATCGCGCACAGGAAGTTGGTGAGCGCGCGGTGGGGCACCACGACGCCCTTGGGCAGGCCCGTGCTGCCGGAGGTGTAGATGACGTACGCGGGGTCCTCGGCGCCGGGAGCCGCGCCCTCGCCCGGCTCTTCGGCCGCCGGGTCGGCGCCGGGGTCGTCGAGCACGAGCAGCCGTTGGCCGGGCCGGTCGAGGTCCGTGGACCGTGCGCGCAGCGCGGTGTGGGTGAGCAGCACGGCGGGCGCGGCGTCGTCGAGGATGTGGACGATCCGCTCGCGTGGGTAGTCCGGGTCGAGGGGGATGTAGGCGCCCCCGGCGCGCAGCGTGGCGAGCAGGGCGACGACGAGGTCGACGGAGCGCTCCAGGTGCACGGCCACGAGGCGGCCCGGCCCCACGCCGTTCGCGCGCAGCCGTGCGGCGAGCGCCCGGGTGCGCTCGTCGAGGCGCGCGTACGTCACGGACTCGGTGCCCGCGACGAGCGCGACCGCGTCCGGGGTGCGGGCCGCCTGCTCGGCGAACAGCTCGTGGACGCACCGTTCGGGCTGCGTGACGGCGGTGTCGTTCCACTCCACCGCGAGTGTGTGGAGCTCCTGCGGCGAGGCCGCCGAGCAGTCGTCGAGCGACCGGCGCGGGTCCTTGGCCGGGGCCGACTCCAGGAGGTGGGCGTACTGCCGCAGCAGCCGGTCCACGGTCGCGGCGTCGAACAGGGCAGGGTCGTACTTCGCCTTGACGGTGTACGCGTCCTCGGCGGCGTGCGGCTCGATGACCTCCACGACGAGCTCGTACTCGCCTTCCTGGTGGATGCCCTCGACGTAGCGGACGCCGGGGGTGTTCGCCGTGACGTCCTCGTGCCAGTCCTGGTACATGAAGGCGTGGCGGAACACCGGCGCGGAGCCGTCGGCCGTGCCCAGGCCGAGCTCGCGGACCAGCGGCCCGAACGGGTAGGCGTGCGCCAGGGCGTCGAGCAGAGTCCCCTGGACGTCCGCGCACAGTTCGGCGAACGTGCGGCCGCCGGACGTCCTGGTCCTGACCGGCACCATGGTCACGAAGTGGCCGACCGTGCCGTCGGAGCGGCCGCCGGGCCGGGTGCTGACCGGCATGCCGACGACGAGGTCGTCCTGCTGCGTGTACTGCCGCAGCAGGACCTGGTGCGCGGCGAGGAACACCGCGGACGGGTAGACGCCCCGCTCGCGGGAGAACCGCGCGACGCGGTCGCCGAGGTCCGCGGGCAGCCGCAGGACCTCGGTGGCGCCGTGCCGTCCCCGTTCCGGGGCGGAGCGCGGCCGGTCCGTGGGGAAGGCGGGGACGGGCGGCAGCGCGGCCAGTTGGCCGCGCCAGAACGCGAGCCGGGCCGCGCCCTCGTCCCCGGCCAGCAGGGCGGCCTCGGCGGCGACGAACTCGGCGTACGACGCGGACTCGACGGCCGGCGACGGCGCGACACCCTCGGCGGCGCTCCGGTAGGCGGCCAGCAGGTCCTTGACGAGGGTGACGGCGGAGGCGCCGTCCAGGACGAGGTGGTGGGCGTTCAGGAGCACCCAGGAGGTGTCTGTGCCGGGGGCGCCGTGGAAGACGCTCAGCCGGCACAGCGGGCCGTTCTCCAGGTCGAACGGTTCCCGGGCGTGGGCGCGCAGCCGGGCGCGCACCTCGCCGGGGTCCGTCGCGGTCAGTTCGTGCTCGGTGAGCGCAGCCCGCGCGGTCTCGGGCCGGGCGAACACGAGGCGGTCGCCGTCCCGTCGTACGACGGCCGCGAGCAGCGGGTGGCGGACGCGGACGCCGTCGAAGGCGGTGCGCAGGGCGCGGAGGTCGAGGCCGGTCACCTCGAAGCAGAGCGGCACGTTGTACACGCTCGCGTCGGGTGCGGACCTCTGGAGGCTCCACAGGCCCCGCTGCCCTTCGGACAGCGGGTGCGGCACGAACGCGTCGGCCTCGACCGGGATCCGCGCCACCGGCGGGAGGAGGCCGCCGAGGTGCGCGGCCAGGGCGTCCACGGTCCGGTGCTCGAAGAGCGCGGCCGATGCGAAGTCCGCGTGGAGCTCGTCGCGCACCCGCCTGGCCAGGCGCACCAGGCCCATCGACGAGACGCCGAGCGCGGCGAACTCGCGGCCGGTGGCCACCTCGTGGGGCGCCGCGTCCAGCTCGTCGGCCAGCGCGGCGCGCAGCCAGGCGCGGAGGTCGGCGGTGCCGCTCGCGGGGCGCGGCTCGGGGCGCGGTTCAGGGTGTGCCTCGTCCGAGGTGGCGGACGCGGGTTCGGCGGCCCGGGGCAGCGCGTCGGCAGCGGGCTCGTCCCCGTGCCCGGCGGGCTCGTACCAGTGGGCGCGTCGCGCGAACGGGTACGTCGGCAGGCTGACGCGGCGCGGCGGGCGCCCGGTGTACAGCTCGCCCCACGGGACACTCGCTCCGGTCAGCCAGGCACGGGCCGCCGCGTGCGGGTCACTGGCCACGCCACCCGCCGCGGGCCACATACCCGTGCCGGTGCTGTTGCTGTTGCTGTTGCTGGTGCTGGTGCTCCTGCTGGTGCTGGTGCTGGTGCTGGTGCTGGTGCTGGTGAGGTCGGCGTACCGGCCAGGGCCCGCGACGCCGTGCTCACTGAACTCCGCCAGCAAGGCGTCGAGTTCGGCGGTGGAGCGGACGAGGAGCGCAAGGCGTACGGGCAGTTCGTCGCGGCCGGTCTGCAGGGTGTACGCGATGTCGCGCAGCGGCAGCGGGCGCCGCTCGCGCTCCACGTCGCCCAGGTGTGCGGCCAGCCGCCCGGCGGCCGTGCGCAGCTGCTCGGGGGTGTGCGCCGACAGCGGGACCAGGCAGGCCTCGTCGGCCGCCACCTCGTCGGTCCGTGCCTGGTCGTCGGGCATGTTCTCGTATCCCTCGATGATCAGGTGTGCGTTCGAGCCGCCCGCGCCGAAGCAGGAGATGCCCGCGCGCCGCGGCAGGGGGCGCCCGTCGGCGTCGACCGGGTTCCAGGGGGCGAGTTCGCGCTGGACGTGGAACGGCGACTGCTTGAAGACGATGCCGGTGTTGAGGTCCTCGGCGTTGATCGAGGGCGCGAGCGTGCCGTGGCGCAGCTGCATCAGGACCTTCGTGAGGCCCGCGATGCCGGAGGCGCTCTCGCAGTGGCCGAGGTTGGACTTGAGCGAGCCGACCGCGCAGTACTGCCCCGGGCGGTCGCCGGCGAACGCGCGGCTGAGCGCGGAGATCTCCAGGGAGTCGCCGAGGGGCGTCGCCGTACCGTGGGCCTCCACATAGCTGACCGTGTCCGGCGTGACCCCGGCGCGGGCCAGAGCGAGGGTGACGACGTCGCGTTGCGCGTCCAGGCTCGGCATGCTGTACCGGCTGGTGCGGCCCCCGGAGTTGACGGCGCTTCCCTTGATCACGCCGTAGACGTGGTCGCCCGCGGCCACCGCGTCGCGCAGCGGCCGCAGCACCACGGCGCCGACGCCTTCCGCCACGAGGAACCCGTCCGCGTGCTCGGAGAAGGGGCGGCATCGCTCGCCCGACGACAGCAGGCCGTGCTCCCGGAGCACTTCGAAGTGGTCCGTGTTCAGGACCAGGTTGACGCCGCCCGCCACCGCACAGGCGCTGTCGCCGGACAGCAGGCTCTGCACGGCCAGATGCAGGGCTGTCAGCGACCCGGAGCAGGCCGTGTCGACCGCCACGCTCGGCCCTTGGAAGTCGAAGAGGTACGAGGTGCGGTTGGCAATGGAGGAGTAGGCCGTGCGTCCGTTGTACGTGGCGTTCATGACGCCCACGAACACGCCGACGCGGCCGTGTCCCGCGAGGGCCGCGGGCGTGTAGCCCGCGTCCTGCACGGCGCCGTGCGCGGTCTCGATGAACAGCCGTTCCTGCGGGTCCATGGCCGCGGCCTGACGCTCGTCGATGCCGAAGTACGCGGCGTCGAAGGAGGCCACTTCGTCGAGGAAGCCGCCCCAGGGGCGCTCCCCGTCCTGCCAGTCGCACCACCAGCGGTCGGCCGGGTAGGGCGCGGTCGCGCTCTTGCCCCGGGTCAGGTTCTCCCACAGGCGCGCGGGGCTTTCGGCGCCCGGGTAGCGTCCCGCGAGGCCCACGACGGCGATGTCGGCGGACTGCCGCTCGGGCCCGCGCCGGACCTCGGGAGCCGACCGGGCCTCCCGGACCTCTGTGATCACCGGTGCTGGGTGGGTGTCTGCCCGCGGCGGGGCCTCCGGGGCACCCGCACCCAGGACCTCGGCCAGGCGTGCCGCGTGCGTCTGTGTGAAGTAGGCGGCCACGTCGCGGACCGTCGAGTGATCGAAGAACAGCGTGCTGCTGAGATCCTCGAAGTCCCGTCCGAGCGTGTTGTTCAGCTGGACCACGAGGATGGAGTCGAGGCCGAGGCCGAACAGGTCGGCGTCCGCGTCGAACCGCTCGGGGTCGAGCTTCAGGGTCTCGGCGACGAGGCCGGTGACGTACGCGACGGCCCGGTCGGTGAGGGAGGCGTCGGAGCCCCGGCTTCCGAGGCCGAAGAGCGTCCTCAACTCCGGGCGCCGCCGCTCCAGGAAGTGCTCGACGAGCTCGTCCAGCGTGCGCAGTTCGAAGAACAGGGTGCTGCTGACATCTGCGAAGTCGCGGGCCACGGTGCTGTTCATGCCCGATACGAGGATGGAGTCGAGGCCGTAGTCGTGCAGGTCCTTGGCCGGGTCGAGGTCCTCGTCCGCCAAGTGCAGGGCCTCGCGCAGCAACTGCTCGAAGTAGTCGGCGGTCCGTGCGCGCAACTCTGTTTCGTCGTCCGCGAGGGGCACGGCCACGGCGGGCTCGTGCTGCGTGCCGGAGGATGCGGCGGGGCGGGGCGCGGTCTGGGCTTGGACCCAGGGTGCCCGGGGGGCGTCCGTCGTGCGGAACCGTCCGTCGCTCTCGGCCACGAGCAGCATCTGTCCCAGGGCGTGGGCCTCGGTGTCCGGCTGGGCGCCGGTGCGGAACCCTTCGTCCTCCAGGACCTCGCGCCAGCTCTCGGCGGAGAGCACCGGGCTGCCGGGGATGCGCAGGGCCGCGTCCCGGTACCGCCACCAGCCGTCCGTGAGGCCGAACGTGACGTGCGCGAGGAGCGTGTTGCGGCTCATCTCGTTGAGGAGGAGCAGGCCGCCCTCCCGCAAGGTCGCCTTGACGTTGCGCAGCGTGCGGGAGATGTCGGCGGTGGCGTGCAGGACGTTCGTGGCCACGACGACGTCGAAGCCGCCGAGGTCGACGCCCTGCGGCCCGGGCGCGTGCTCGGCGTTGAAGATGCCGGTGGTCACGTGCGGGTAGCGGGGCTTCAGGCGCTCCTCGGCGCGGAACAGGAACGCCTTGGACAGATCGGTGTAGTGATATTCGACGATGCGGTCGCCGAACGGTTCGAGGGCCTGAAGAACCTTGACGCTGGTCGCGCCGGTCCCGGCGCCGACCTCCAGGACGCGCAGCCGCCGCTCCGGCTCGGCCGCGCCCCAGGCGCGTACGGCGTCGGCGACGAGCACGCCGAGCCGGTCGTTGAAGTAGTCGACGACCGGGTCGCCGCGGTAGACGCCCTCGACGCGGGACAGCGAGGAGCCCGGGAAGAGGATCTCGGTGCCCTGGCGCGCGCCGGTGAGGACGTCCGGCAGGGCTTCGAGGCAGGACTCGACCAGGTCGGTCTGCGCGCGCTGGTTGTCGCCCGCCTGCCGGCCGTCGCGGTCGGCCCGCCACTGGCGCCACAGCTCCGCACTGTCCAGGTCATGTGCGGCGAGACCGGGTCCGGCCTCGGCGAACAGCCGGTGGCTCTCCGCCAGCCAGCGCGCGTACCGGGGCAGGACGCGGTGCCCGGACCTGTCCGGGCGTTCGGCACCGAGGTCGCGGAGCGTCGCGTACAGCAGGTGCAGGGTGAGTTCGCGCATGCGCGGGTGCGGCAGGAAGCGGCGCAGCCGTTCCACCTCGCCGTGCGGCGCGCGGTGGGCGGCCACGACGGCGTCGCGCACGGAGGGCAGCGCGGGACGGTGGTGCCCCTGCCGCTCGTCCAGGGCGAGGCCGCGCAGCGCCTCGTCGCCGAAGGTACGCATCAGCGCGATCTGTCCGTGTTCGCCCGCGAGGAAGGACTCCAGGGCGGTGAACGCCTCGTCGGGGTCGAGCGAGTCGACTCCGGCGGCGGCCATCCGCTCGCGGTAGAAGGCGTCACTGACGACGCCGGCGACGCCCCAGTAGCCCCAGTTGACCGTCTTGGCCACGGTGGTGCCGCGCTGGTTCAGGGCGTGCGCGAGGGCGTCCTTGAAGGTGCAGCCCGCGGCGTAGTTGGCCTGCCCGGGGGCCCTGACGAAGCTCTCCACCGAGGAGAAGAACAGCAGGAAGTCCAGCGGCTCGGCCCCGAACACGTCGGCGACGCGGACACCGACGTCGGCCTTCGCGGTCAGGGCGGCGCGGAAGCGGTCCTCGTCCATGTGCGCGAGGGTCTTGTCGGCGAGGACGATCGCGGAGTGCACGACGCCGTCGACGCGCGGGTGGTCCCGCTTGACGCGCGCGTGGGCGGCCCGCAGGCTCTCGTGGTCGCGGGCGTCGGCCTGGACATAGGAGGGGGCGGCCGCGCCCGCGGCGCGGGCCCGCTCGGCGAGGTCGGCGAGGCTCCGCCCGACCGCGTCGGTCAGGGGGCGCCGCCCGATCCACACGATCGTCGCGCGGTACCGGTCGACCATGTACCGGCTCCACAGTTCGCCGATGCCGCCCGCGCCGCCGATGACGACGTAGACGCCGCCGTGCCGGTAGGGGCCCGCGGCCGGTTCCGGGGCGGTGGTGGGCAGCATCTCCTGGGAGAACCAGCGGCCGCCGCGCAGGGCCAC
The DNA here is from genome assembly GCF_042268605.1 of Streptomyces sp. NPDC056296. NCBI lineage: Bacteria > Bacillati > Actinomycetota > Actinomycetes > Kitasatosporales > Streptomycetaceae > Streptomyces > Streptomyces sp. NPDC056296. The sequence continues at coordinate 57,206 of NZ_JBHJRX010000048.1, forward strand.
GGTGGTGCCGGGGCGCACGCCGGTGAGGTGCCGCTCCTCGCCCAGGCGGTCGCCGGCGCGGTCGCCGGAGTCCGGGTGCGGCAGGTCGACGAGGTCGACCGTCCAGCGCGGGTGCTCCCGGGCGAGGCTGCCCGCCAGGCCGTGGACGCTCGCGTGGGTGGCCGCGACCGGGTCGAGGTCGCGGACGAGTTGGGTGCCGAACGTGTAGAGGGACCAGGCGAGGTCGCGTGTACCGTGGCCGAGGGCCAGCAGGGCCTTGACGATCCGGAAGACCTCGACGGCGCCGCGCTCCTGGCCCTGGACCATGCCGTCGGGGTGCTCGGCGGGTGCGACCCAGACGATCCGGGCGATCCGGCCGCCGGTCGCGGCACAGGCGGAGCGGATCAGTGCGGCGATGTCGTCGACGGACGCGCCGTCGGGCAGGTCGACGCGCTGGTGGTCGGGGTGAAGCGCGGCCAATTCGGCGCGCAGCCCGCGGTCGGCGTCGAAGACGAGCACCGCCCCTCGCGGACTGTCGGCCGGGGCGGGGGTCTCGGCGGGGTGCCGGGGCTCCCACACGGGAAGGAGCGTGCGCAGCTCGGAGGCGCGGGCGGGCTCCCGGCGGCCGGGGGCGGTCAGGGCGCGGTAGGCGAGGCCGCGCAGCGTGGCGCAGACCCGGCCGGCCGGGTCGACGAGGTCGATGTCGAGGACGCGCTCCGCGCCCGTGACATGCCGCGCCGCCGGGCGCACCCAGGCGTACATCGTCTCGTCGAACGGCGCGTGCGCGTCGAGCCGGTCGAGGGCGAAGGGCACCCGCGTGGTCCCGTCCGCGACCGGCACGGCTGTGGCGGAGTCGAAGGCGGGGTCCAGGCCGAGCGAGGCGTGCACGGCGGCGTCGAGGATGCTCGGGTGGAGGGCGTACGCGTCCGCGGTGGCGCGCAGGTGCGCGGGCAGCCGCAGTTCGGCGAGCACCTCGCGGCGCCCGTCGCGCTCGCCCCGGTGCAGCACGTGCACGAGGCGGAAGCCGGGGCCGTAGGCGACGCCCGCACGGGCGATGTGCGCGTACACGTCCTCGCCCGCGAGGGGCGTGAGGCGCAGCCGGTCGCGCAGGTCGCCGAGGTCGACGCGGGGCGGCGGCGCGGCCGCCTCGGTGATGACGCGGCCCTGGACGCACACCTGGTCGCCGTCCGTCAGGAGGGCGAAGCTCAGCGGTCCGGTGGGGGACGTGCCGTCGCGGGTGAGCGTGAACTCCACCTGCCTGCCGCCGTCGTCCACGACGACGGGGCGCGCCCATGTCACGCTCCTCACGACGACGCGCTGCCCGGCCGCCTCGGGCAGGGCCCGTCGCACGGCCGTGCAGGCCATCTCCAGGCTCGCGACGGCGGGCAGCAACTTCTTGCCGTCGACGACGTGGTCGCGCAGCACGAACTCGTCGCCGGTGAAGGCGGAGCGGTAGCGCTGCCCGTCGAGCCGCGACACGTTCTCGTGCAGCAGCGGGTGCGCGAGCGGTGTGCCGGGGGTCTCGTCCGGGCGGGGCGCGGCGGCCCGGGCGTGCGACGCGCGGGCCGGGTACGGGTGGGCCACCGGCGCGAAGGCGTACCCGGGCAGGCTCACCCGGCGGGCGGGACGCTGCCCGGTGAGCGGGCTCCAGTCGGCGTCGGCGCCGCGCGCCCAGGCCTTGGCCGCCTTCTTCAGCTTGCCGTCGGCGAGCGCGCGGGCCAGCCGCGCGGTGTGCTTGCGCGCGGCGCCCTCGGTGGGGCCCGCGGCGGGTCCGGTGAAGCGGCGCGCGGTGTCGTCGCCGTCCGGGTCGCGCACGAACGCGTCGAGTTCGGCGGCCAACCGCTCGAGGTCGCGCACCACGAACGCCACGCGGCGGGCCATGGCGACCCGGCCGGTGCGCAGCGTGTGCGCGACGTCGTCGAGGCGCAGCTCGGCGACGTGCGGGCCTGTCAGGTGCCGGTGCAGTGCGGCAGCCGCGCGCACGAGGTCGTCACGCGTGCGGGCGGACAGCGGCACCAGCTGCGGCGCGCCCGCGCCGTCGGCGCGCGCCGGGGCGTCGGCGGTGGGGACGTACTCCTCGAAGACGGCGTGGGCGTTGGTTCCGCCGAGGCCGATGGAGCTCTGCGCGGCGCGGCGCGGCCCAGTGCCGGCGGGCCAGTCGCGCAGCCGGTCGACGACGTGGAAGGGCGATATTTCCAGGCGCAGTTGGGGGTTGGGCTCGCGGTAGTGGAGCGTCGGCGGGAGCTGTCCGTGGTAGAGGCTCAGAAGCACCTTGACGCAGCCGGCGAGCCCGGCCGCGGTATCGAGGTGGCCGAGGTTCGTCTTCACCGAGCCGATGCCGCAGTAGCCGGTGTCGTCCGTGAACGCGCGGTACGCCTCGGTGAGGGCGGCGACCTCCACGGGGTCGCCGAGCTTCGTGCCGGTGCCGTGGGCCTCGACGTAGCCGATGGTGCGCGGGTCGACGCCGGTGCGGTCGAGGACCTGCCGGATCAGGCGCGACTGGCCATTGACGCTGGGGCTGTAGAAGCCGGTGGCGTCGCCGCCGTCATTGTTGACGGCGATGCCGCGCAGCAGTCCGTAGATGTGGTCGCCGTCGGCGACGGCGTCGGCCGCGCGGCGGACGAGCAGGGCCACGACGCCTTCGCCGCCCGCCATGCCGTCGGCGTCCGCGTCGAACGCCTTGACGCGGCCGTCGCCGGACAGGTTGAGGCCCGTCTTGTGGACGTAGCCGAGCCCGTCGACGCTGTTCGCCGAGGCCGCCGCCACCAGGGCGAAGTCCGTCTCGCCGGTCTGCACGGCGCGGGCAGCGAGGGCGAGCGCGCTCAGCGAGGACGAGCAGTTGGAGTGCACGGACATGCTCGGGCCGCCGAAGCCGAGCTGGTAGGACACCATGGAGGCGACGGTGCCGCTCTGGCTCATCACCCACGACAGGTACTGCCGGGGGTCCTCGATGACCGCGGCGGGTGTCTCGCCGGTGTCGTCCGGGGCGCCGTAGTGGTGGTTGCCGGTGGAGACGTACACCCCGGTGTTCGGGATCTCCCGGTGGTCGCGGCCCGCGTCCTCGACGGCCTTCCAGGCGTGCAGCAGGACCTGGCGGAACTGCGGGTCCATCAGCTCGACGTGCTGGGGCGACAGGCGGAAGAACGTGCCGTCGAACTCCTCCTTGCCATCGAGCGCCGAGCGCAGCGGCACGAAGTCCGGGTCGCGCAGGACGTGTTCGGGCACGCCGGCCGCGCGCAGCTCCGCCTCGCTCCAACGGCCGGCTGATGCGTGGCCTCGCTTGAGGTTCTCCCAGTACTCCCAGTGGTCGCGGGCGTCGGGGAAGCGGCAGGAGATGCCGACGACGGCGACGGCGTCCTCGGGCAGCAAGGCACGCTGCGGCTCCGGCTCCCGCACGGGAGCGGAGGTGACGGACGGCGGCTCCTCGTGCTCCGCGTGGTCCGGCGCCTGCTCCCGCACGTACGCGGCGACATCGGCGGGGGTGGCGTACTTGAACAGGTCGGCGGCAGCGAACGGCACCCCGAGCCGGCGGCTGATGAGGTCCGCGAGGACCACCGCCGACAGCGAGTTGCCGCCGGACTCGAAGAAGGAGACGGTCGGGGTGAGCTCCTGGACCTTCAGGACCTCCTGCCAGCAGGCGAGGACGTCGCGCTCGATGTCACGGGAAGGCCGCCCGGGCCGCTCGGTGCGCGCGGCCGGGGCGGGCGCGGCGGACACCTCACGCCGCATCAGGGCGGTGCGGTCGACCTTGCCGCTGTCCGTCAGCGGGACGGCGTCGAGCGGCACGTAGAAGTCCGGGACCATGTACGCGGGCAGCAGCGCGCGCAGATGCTCCTTGAAGGCGTCGGTGCGGGCGCCCGCACCGCGCGGCACGTAGTAGGCCACGAGCTGCTTGGCACCGTCCTCGCCGCGCGCGACGACGACGCACTCGGCGACGCCCTGGTGGCGGCCCAGGTGGTACTCGATGTCGCCCAGTTCGATGCGGTAGCCGCGGATCTTCACCTGGAAGTCCTTCCGGCCCAGGTAGTCGATCTCGCCGTCCTCGGTCCAACGGGCCAGGTCCCCGGTGCGGTAGAGCTTGCCGCCGGGCACCAGGTCATGGTCGACGAACTTCTCAGCGGTGAGGTCGGGCCGGCCCACGTAGCCCTTGGCGAGGCCCTTCCCCGCGATGCACAGCTCGCCGGTCTCCCCGTGGGGCACCGGGCGCAGCCGCTCGTCGAGGATGTGGACCCGGGTGTGGGCGACGGGCTTGCCGATGGTGGTCGGCCGGTCGTGGCGGACGAGGCCGCCGGTGGAGTACACGGTGGTCTCCGTCGGCCCGTACAGGTTCCAGGCCTCGGTTCCGGTGGCGCGGAAGAACTCCTTGAGCGTGCGGGGCAGCGCCTCGCCTCCGCAGAGGACCCGGACGCCCTCGGGGTTGCGCCAGCCCGAGTGGAACAGCATGCTCCACGTCGCCGGGGTCGCCTGCATGACCGTGGGCCGTACCCTGGCCATACGCTCCTTGAGCCGCTCGACGTCCTTCACGTCCTCGCCGTCGCAGACGTAGACGCGGGCCCCGCACACCAGCGGCAGGAGCAGTTCGACCTGGGCCATGTCGAAGCTGACGGTGGTGACGGCGAAGAGGGTGTCGGCCGCGGTCATACCCGGCTCGCGGCGCAGTGAGCCGAGCAGGTTGGTGAAGCCCCGGTGCGGGATCATCACGCCCTTGGGGCGTCCTGTACTGCCCGACGTGTAGATGACGTACGCCAGGTCGTCGGCGGTCACGGGGACGGCGACCGCTCCGGTGCCGAGGGCGGCCGCGAGCGCGTCCCGCTCCTCGTCGAGCACGAACAGCTCGGGCGCGGCGGTGTCGCCGCCGTCCGCCAGGCCCCGTGCGCGGGCCTCGTGCCGGGCCTGGGTCACGATCAGCGGGGCGGCGCTGTCCGTCACGATGTCCGTGAGCCGGGCAGCGGGCAGCCCCGGGTCGAGGGGGACGTACGCGGCGCCCGCCTTGAGGATGCCGAGCAGGGTCACCACGAGGTCGGGCGAGCGGTCGAGGAGCACCGCCACCAGGTCGCCGCGCCGCACGCCCCGCGCCACCAGGCAGGAGGCCAGCGCGGCGCTGCGGGCGCCGAGCGCCTCGTAGGTCAGGACCTCCTCCTGACCGGCCACGGCGACCGCGTCCGGGGTGCGGCGCGCGGTCTCGTCGACGAGATCCTGCACGCACCGCTCGCCGCTCCGCCGCCGCAGCGCGGCCACGGTCGTGCGCGGCTCTTCGCACGCCGCCTCCAGGACGTCCAGGAAACGGGACGCCAGTTCCTCGACGAAGGCGTGGCCGTACAGCTCCGGCTGGTACTTCCAGTACAGCGCGTAGCCCCCGCCGCCGGGCCACACCTCGACGGAGAGTTCGTACTCCCCTTCCTGGTGCAGCTCCTCGACGAGCCGGTAGGGCCGGTCGGCCTCGGCGATGCCGTCGAGGACGTCCTGGAAGACGAACGCCGTCTGGAACACCGGGGAGCGTCCGGCCGGGGTGCCGTGCGCGAGCTCCCGCACGAGGGCCGGGAAGGGGTGACCGTGCAGCAGGTCGTCGGAGACGTTCCGCTGCGCGCGGGTCACCAGCTGCTCGAAGGGCTCGTCGGGCGGAAGCGCGACGCGGACCGGCACCATGTTGATCATCAGGCCGACGGCCCGGGCGAGGGCGTCGTCGCGCTCGTTCACGGGCATGCCGACGACGAGTTCACGGGCGTCTGAGTACGTCGCCAGGGTCGCCGCGTAGGCGGTGAGCATGGCCGTGGACACGAAGGTGCGCCGTGCGGCGGCGAACTCGGCGACGCGCGCGGCCAGTTGGGCGGGCACCTCGGTCACGAGGGTCTTTCCGGCGAAGCGGTCGGCGAGGGCCGTGTGCGGGCGGTCGGCGGGCAGGTCGAGGACGGGCAGGGGCGCGGCGAGCCGCTCACGCCAGTAGGGCAGGCGCTCGGCGGCGCGCTCGGCCAGGGTGCGGCGCTCCTCGCGGACGAAGTCGTGGAAGCCCGCGGCGTCCTCCGGGTCGCGGCTCGCGGCCGGGGCACCGTTCAGCCGCGCCTCGTACTCCTCGAACAGGGTGCTCAGTACGAGGTTCGCCGACGTGCCGTCGAAAATGATGTGATGGACGACGATCAGGACGATGTGTTCGCCCGCCGGGCGGTCGAACACGCGGACACGGAACAGCCGGTCGCCGTCCTGCCCCGCCGCCCCGCCGAGGGAGAAAACCCGCTTGCTCGCACGCTCGACGGCGGCCAGGGCCTCGCCCTCGTCGCGCGTGTCCGTCAGGTCGACCGTCGCGAAGTCGAGGGCGCGGGCGGGGTCGAAGGACTGCGTCGGCTCCCCCGCGTCCTGGCGGATCACCGTGCTCAGCTCGGGGTGGCGCACGAGCAGCGCCCGGCAGGCGTCCTGGAACACCGCCGGGTCCAGGCCGCTGACGCGGAAGCACAGCGGCACGTTGTACGCGGCCATGTCCGGGTACGCCCGCTGGAGCGCCCACAGTCCGCGCTGGCCCTCGGAGAGGGGATGGGCGGACTTCCCGGCGGGCCGGGGCTCCCCGGCCCGGTCGCGCAGGTCGCGCAGGAGGTCGCCGACCTCACGGGCGTCTACCTTGCCCGCCTTGTAGTCAGCGATGAGGGCGCTGAGCTCGTGCTTCACTTCTCGTGACTCTCTTCGTCGAGGAGCGCGATGGCGTCGTCGAGGTGCAGGGCGCCGGTGCGCAGGCACTCAAGGACGTCCAGGACGTCGGGCGCGGTGGGCCGTTCGTCCGCCCCGGGGGCCGGCCGGCCCCAGTCGGGGGTCTCTGGGCGGGCGGCGACGAGGCGTGCCAGGCCGGCGGGCCACTTCGCCGCCAGGTGCCCGGCGAGTTCGGCGACGGTGCCGTACTCGAACAGGGCGCTGGGCACGAAGCCCGGCGCGACCGTGGCCGCCAGTTCCTTGCTGAGGCCGACGGCGCCGAGCGACGTCAGGCCGAGGTCGATCAGCCCGTCGTGCGGGCCGATGTCCCGTTCGGGGCGTCCCACGCGGGCGGCGACGAGCCGGCGCAGGTAGCCGCGGGCCTTCTCCTGTGCGGGGAGGTCGGCCCGGTGGGCGGAGGCGGGCGGCGCCGCGCCGTCCGGGACGAAGTGCCAGTGGACGCCACCGGTCGCGGGGGCAGGGGCCGTCGCGGTGGAGGCGGTCGTCGGAACCGGTGCGGTTGCGGTGCGTTCGAGCGTCGCGACCCAGTGGCGCCGCTTGGCGAACGGATACGTGGGCAGGTGCACGCGCCGCGGGGCCACCGTGCCGTGCGGGGCGGGCCAGGCGACCGCGTAGCCGTCGAGCCACAGCTCGGCGACCTTGCCCCACTTGCCCCGTGCCGCCCACCGGCCGACGAGTTCGGCGCGCACGTCGTCCTCGTCGAGGAGCCGTGCCTCCGCGGCCGCATCCGCCACGCGGCCGCGCCACACCCGGACGCCGGTGCCGTCGGCGCCGGTGCCGCGGGCTACGGCCTCCAGGCCCTCGCGGACCTCGTCCAGGTCGTGCGCGAGGATCACCGCCCGCTCGGCCAGGGCCACGCGCCCGGTCTGCAGGGTGCGGGCCAGGGCCGCGGGGGCGAGCGCGGCCCCCTCCTTGGTGTCCAGGAAGCGCAGCAGCCTGTCCGCGTAGGCGCGCAGCCGGTCGCCGTCGGTCGCCGACAGCGGTACGAGCACGGGGCCCGCCGCGTCGCCCCGCAGGGCGTGGTCGAGCACCGGGGGTGCTTCCTCGACGACGACGTGGGAGTTGGTGCCCGTGGCGCCGAACGCGCTCACTCCGGCGCGGCGCGGCGTGCCGGGGCCGGCCGCGTCCACCGTCCACTCCGCGAGCTCCGTCTGGAGCCGGAACGGCGAGTCGGCGAGGTCGAGATACGGGTTTGTCCCGGCGCCGCCGACGAGCGGCGTCAGGGTGCGGTGGTGGAGCTGGAGGACCGCCTTGGTGAGCCCGCTGATCCCGGCGGCCGCCTCGGCGTGGCCGATGGCGGACTTGACCGAGCCGAGCGCGCAGTAGCCCTTGGCGCCGGTGTGCTTCTCGAACGCCCTGCGCAGCCCCTGCACTTCGATGAGGTCGCCGATCTCGGTGCCCGTGCCGTGGGCTTCGAGGTAGCCGATCGTCCCGGGGTCGACCCCGGCGCGCTCCAAGCAGGTCTCGATGAGTTCCGCCTGCGCGGCGACGGACGGCACCCGGATGCCGGGGGTGCGCCCGGAGTGGTTGACCGCGGTGCCCTTGATGACGGCGTACACGGCGTCGCCGTCGGCGAGCGCGCGGTCCAGCGGCTTCAGGAGCACCGCGCCGACGCCCTCCGCCGCCACGTAGCCGTCGCCGCCGGCGCCGAAGGAGCGAGCGGGCGTCTCGCCCGCCAGCAGGTCGAGGCTGCCGTACGTGCGGTACTTGGCGGGGTGCAGGGAGAGGTTCACACCGCCCGCGAGGGCCGCGTCGCACTCGCCGCGCCGCAGGCTCTCCACGGCCAGGTGCACGGCGCTCAGCGACGAGGCGCACACGGCGTCGACCGCGAGGGAGGGTCCGTGGAAGTCGCAGACGTGCGAGACGCGGTTGGCGATGGCCGCGGCGTTCAGCGCCAGGGGCGCGGCCGGGGCGCCGTCCGCCGCTTCGTGCTGCACCAGGACGTAGTCCTTGTGCATGACGCCGACGAAGACGCCGACGGCCCCGCGCCGGCCGCCGTCCGCGGACCCGCCCCCGGACCCGGCCCCGGAGAGGCCCGCGGGCGTGTAACCGGCGTCCTCGACGGCCTCCCAGCATACTTCGAGGAACAGTCGCTCCTGCGGGTCGAGTTGGGCCGCTTCGGCGTCGGGTATCCCGAAGAACTCCGCGTCGAAGCAGTCGGGGTCGTCGAGGAAGCCGCCCAGACGGGACATCGGCCGCCCCGACGGAGTGCGCTCACCGGCGAAGGTGTCGCCGGGCCAGCGGTCCTCGGGTACTTCGCCGACGCAGTCGCGCCCGGACTTGAGGTTCTCCCAGAACTCGGCGAGGCCGCTCGCCTTCGGGTACCGGCCGCTGATGCCGACGATCGCGATGTCCTGACCCGCGGCGCCGGTGGTGGCCGGGGCCGCGGCGGGGTGCGGCGTCTCGGCGTACTCGGGCACGTCGGCGGCCCCGACCGGGGCGACGGCCGCGACGGGCGCCTCGACCGGCTCGTGGTGGCGTGCCAAGTGCCCGGCGAGTGCGGACACAGAGGCGTGCTCGAACAGCAGCGTCGGCGCGAGCTTCGTGCCGAGCCGCTCCCCCAGCTCCGCCGCGATCCGCAGCAGCGTCGCGGAATCCAGGCCCAGCGCGTAGTAGCTCGCGCCCCCGTCGATCCGGTCCTCGGGCACGCCGAGCCGGCCGGCGACGACCGACCGTACGAGCGTCTGCATCGCGTCGTCCGCCGGCGCGGCCGCGGGAACGTTCCTGTCGGCCGGGGCGGCCACGGCCGCGGGCACCGGCTCAGACGTCGTGCTCCGCGCGGGATCGATGTGCCCGGCGTCGCGCACCGCCTTGGTGGTGAGCCCCGTCAGCTCGCCCAGCTTGCGGCCGTGCTCGTCGAAGAACTCCATCCCGAAGGTGAGCAGTTCGTCCCCGTGCGTGATCCCGGCGCGCCGCACGCGCGTGTGGCAGGCGCGGCCCAGCGGCGCCGCGGCCCGGAACGAGGCGTAGTGCAGGGGCAGGAAGAGCCGCGGCTCGCCGCCCAGGACGACGGCGCTCGCCGCCACCGCGCTGCCGTCGATGAGCGCCGGGTGGAACCGGTGCGCCGGTGCGGCGGACCCGTCGACCGCCACGCTCACCCAGATGGCGTCGGACGTGGTGTGCACGGAGCCGACGGCCTTCATCACACCCGAGTGGACCAGTTCCTGCGAGCGGAAGCTCCGGTAGACCTCGGTGAGGTCACGCGCGTCCTCGCCGGGGGCGCGCAGCGCGTCGAGGACATCGGCGGGCACCGTCTCGTCGAAGGCGGTGGTGCCGTCCGTCAGGTGGACGTCGGCGGTCACGTACGGCTCCGGGGCTCCGGCGTCGCCGCGTACGGCGTCGGTGACGGTGATCCGCCAGGCGTCCGCGGCCGTGGCGCGCGCCACGACGCGGAGGTCCACGGCGCCGCCCTCGTCCACGGCGAGCGGCCGGTAGATCGACAGGTCGCGCAGCGCGAGCCCGGCGGTGGACGCGTCCGGTGCCAGGTCGGCGCAGCAGCCGTACAGGAGGTCGATCCAGGCGAGGCCGGGCAGCAGCCTGCGCCCGTAGACGCGGTGCCCGTCCACGACGGCGTCGCGGGCGTCGACGCGCCGCGTCCACACCTGTTCCCCGGCGGTGACAGCGGGATCGCCGTCGCAGGCGGGATCGCCGGTGGCGACGACGGGTGCGCCGGTGCGGACGTCGCGGCGGTCGAGGTCCGGGAGCGGCACGGGGCCGCGCGGCTCGTGACCGGGGCGCCGCGCCGGGGCGCGGCCCAGGACGACGTGCCCGTTCGTGCCACCGTCGGCGAAGCTGCTCACCGCCGCGTACGCGAGGTCCACGGGCTCGGCGTGGCGGGGCAGGCGAAGGGCGGCGGGGTCGATCGTGAAGTGCTCCATGGGCTGCTCGCCCGAGAGGAACGGCACCGACCGCTGGTGGTGCAGCGTCAGCGCCACCTTGATGAACGCGGCGATGCCCTCGGCACACAGCGGGTGCCCGATGTTGGGCTTCATCGACCCGACGTGCAGCGGCGCGGTCCGGTCCGTTCCGTACACCTCCTGGACGGCCTTCAGCTCCAGGAGGTCGGTCAGCTCGGATCCGGAGCCGTTGACGTCGAGGTGGCCCACTTGCCGCGGGGCGCAGCCGGCCTGGCGCAGCGCCTCCCGCATCACCTGCTTCTGGGCGGTGAGGTTGGGCGTGGCGGGTCCGGCCGTGCGGCCGTCGTTGTTGACGGCGAGGCCCTCCACGACGGCGTACACGGTGTCACCGTCACGCTCGGCTGCGGCCAGCGGCTTGAGCAGCACGACGCCCGCGCCCTCGCCGAGGACGACGCCGCCCGCGCGGCGGTCGAAGATATGGAGTTCCCCGTCCTCGCGCAGCAGTCCGCGACGCCGGAACAGCTCGTGCGCCTCGGCGTCGGCGAGCAGGCTGACGCCCGCGACCAGGGCCAAGTCGACGGAGCCCGCGGCCAGCGCGTCGGTGGCGACCTTCATGGCTGTCAGCGCGGACGAGCAGGCGGTGTCCATGACCATGGCGGGTCCGCGCCAGTCGAAGAACTGGGAGACGTTGGCGGCCAGGTAGTTCTGGCCCACCGTCATGATGGGGTTGCGGGCATTCTCGACCAGCGTGCCGTCGGGGCGCTGCCCGCTGCGGGCGCCCACGTACACGCCGGTGCGCGAGCCCTCCAGGTCGCCAGCCCGGTAGCCGGCGTGGTGCACGGCCTTGAGGCTCTCCTCCAACAGGACGAGGGCCTGCGGGTCCATGGCGCGGACGTCCTCGGCGTGGAGCATGAAGTGCCCGGCGTCGAAGCCGTACACGTCGTCGACGAGTCCGGCGCGAAAGCCGGTCGGCCGCCCCCAGCGCTCGGCGGGCACCTCGCGCACGGCGCGGCGGCCCCGGGACAGCAGCTCCCAGTAGGCGTCGAGGCCGGGCGCGCCGGGAAGCCGGCAGGCCATGCCGACCACGGCGACCCTGTGGCCGCCCGCGCGGTACGCCTCCTCGGCCGCGCCGCGCGACTCGGTACGGACCGACGCAGCGGCCGGGGGCGAGGGCACGGCGATGGACGGCGACGGCTCGGGCCGGGCCGGAGCCCCGCCCGGCTCCTGGTCCCGCACCGGCTCGGTACCGAAGCGCGCGGCGACCTCCGCCGGGTGGGTGTCGAGGAGCCAGGTCACCAGTTCGCTCAGGGTCGGGTACTCCAGGAGGACCGACGGGTCGAGCGGCACGTCGAGGCGCCGGCGGATCCGCTGGAGGACCTGCGCGAGCAGGATGGAGTCGGCGCCGTAGTCGGCGTAGGAGGTGTACCCGTCCAACTGGCCTACCTTGAGGCCGAGTTCACTGCTGAAGGTATCGCTGAGGAAGGCGGTGAGCCGGTCCCTGACGAGGGAAGCGGACCCGGCGGGGTCCTGCCGGGTCTCGACGGTACGGGTCCGGGGGGCAGGGGCGGCCGGGGCGGCCGGGCGCGCGTCCAGGAGGGCGGTCGCGTCGAAGCGGGCCGCGTCGACCCGGACCGGCATGACCACGGGGCCGCGCGGCGCGGTGAGGATGTCGTCGAGGAAGGCCAGGCCCTCGGCGTTGGTGATGCTGAGCAGGCCGGTGTCGGTGTAGGCCTTGTTCGTGACCTCGCCGAAGCCGGTCTCGCGCCAGCTCGGCCACTGGACGCTGGTGACGGGCAGCTCGTGGGCGCGCGCCTGGGCGTAGTAGTCCATGAAAGCGTTGCCCATGGCGTAGTCGCTCTGTCCGGCGCCCAGGGCGGGCAGAACCGCGGAGACCGACGAGAAGAGCACGGCGAAGCGCAGGGCGCGCGGGTCGAGGGCCGAGAGCAGGTGAACGGTGCCGTCGATCTTGGGTGAGACGACCCGGGCGATGCCGCTCACGGGCTTGCGGACGAACGCCGGGTTGTCCGTGTCGACGAGGCCCGCCGCGTGCAGCACGCCCGCGACCGGACCCAGCGTCGACGTGACGTGCGCGACGGCCTCGGCCACCGCGTCCGCGTCGTCCAGCGGCAGCGCGAGCACCCTCACCTCGACGCCCTGTGCCTCCAGGGCGGCGACGGCGTCGGTCTTCGCCCGCACGGCGGGCGGGCAGGCGGCCGGGTCCGTCCACAGGTGGCGCGGCGGCAGGGCCTCACGGCCCGTCAGGACGAGCCTTCGTACGCCGTGGCGGGCGACGAAGTGCCGGGCGCACAGCAGCCCGATGCCCCGGGTGCCGCCGGTGACCAGCAGCACCTCGTCGGCGGTGAAGGCGAGCGGGGCGGGCCGGGGCCCGGTGGGCACCGGGGACTCGGCGAGAACGGGGGTGAGCCGGGCGCCGTCGCGGTGGCAGACCTCCGGCGCGGGCCCGTCGTCGAGTAGCTCCCGGTGGACGACGGCCGCGAGCGCGGCGGCGTCCCGCACGTCCGGGTCCAGGTCCACGTGACGGGACGCGAGGCCCCGGTACTCGCTCTGGAGCATCCGGTAGAGCGCGGCCCGCGCGGCGCCCGCCAGCGGTCCGCGGCGGGACGCGCCCGGCGCGTCCACGGCCTCCAGGCCATGGGTCACGAACAGCAACCGGACGTCCCGCGACGCCTTCGCGTCGAGCACGCGCCGCAGCAGTGCGAGCGCGCGGCCGGAGGCGCTGTCCTCCGCGATCCGGTCGATGCCCCCGGACGGTGTGGTGCCGTCCCCGATCCCGGTCAGGTCGATCAGGGCGGAGCAGCCGGCGGCGCCGCGGTCGACGACGCCGTCCGCGTCGGGGTCCGACGCGTCCAGGAGCGTGGCGGCGTCGAGGAGCCCGGCGATGCGCTCGGCGAGGTGCCGGGTCCCGCGGTCGTGCAGGACAAGGGCGCCGGACGACGGCGCGGACCGGCCCGGCGCAGCCGGAGCGGGGCGCCACTGCTTCGTAAGGTAGAGCGCCGTACCGAACGCGGGATCGGCGGTGACAGGGGCGGGCTCCGTACGAGGAGGGACGGGCACGGCTTCCGGTACCCAGTGCCGCTCGCGGGCGAACGGATACGTGGGCGCGCTGATCCTGCGCGGCACGGCGGCCGCTTCGACGTGCAGGGTTCGCCAGTCGGGCGCGGCGCCGCGCACCCACAGTTCCAGGAGTTCGGTCAGCTTGCCGCGCCGCGCCAAGGCCGCGACGGTCTCGGCGAGTTCCTCGGCGGGCACGACGGCCAGTGTCTTCCGGTCCCGCTTGGCGTTGCCGCGGCAGACTCCGTCGACAGCGGTGTCACCGGCCAGATGGCGCTCCAGCTTCTCGGCGAGCGCGGCGAAGGAGTCGGCGACGACACCGAGGCGCTCGTCCATGGCCTCGCGCCCGGTCTGGAGGGTGTACGCGAGGTCCGCGGGGGTGACGTCGGCGGTCCCCGCCTTGTTCCGTGTGTCCTTGGCGAAGTCCAGCAGCCGCTGGGCGTAGACGCGGAGGCGGTCGGCGTCCTTCGCCGAGAGCGGGAACAGCTGCGGTCCGTGTCCGGCGGGGGCCGGGCGGCGGTCGGTGTGCTCGGCCACGATCAGGTGCGCGTTCGCGCCACCGGCGCCGAACGAGGAGACTCCGGCGATCCGTGGCTGCGGACGCCCGTCGACGACGGGTCGCTCCCAGTCGCGCAGCTCCTGGTTGACGACGAACGGCGTGCGGGAGAAGTCGATGTGCGGGTTGAGCGTCGCGGAGTGCAGTGACGGGGCGATCCGGCCGTGCTGGAGCTGGAGCAGGACCTTGGTGAGCCCGGCGATGCCCGCGGCGCTCTCGCAGTGGCCGATGTTGGACTTCGCCGAGCCGAGGTAGCAGCGCGCCGCCGGTCCCGCCCCGTCCTGGGAAGCGGCGGTGAAGGCCTGGCTGAGGCCGGTGATCTCGATGGGGTCGCCGAGCTTGGTGCCGGTGCCGTGCGCCTCGACGTAGCTGATGGCCCGCGGGTCGAGGCCGGACTCGCTCAGCGCGTCCTGGATCGCGGCCTGCTGGGCGCGCGGGTTGGGCACGGTGTAGCCGTTGGTGCGGCCGCCGTGGGACACGCCGCTGCCCTTGATGACGCCGTAGACGTGGTCGCCGTCGCGCTCGGCGTCGCGCAAGGGCTTGAGCAGGACGACGCCGACGCCCTCGCCGGGTATGTAGCCGTCGCCGCCGACGCCGAAGCTCTCGCAGTGGCCCTGGCTGGAGATGAACTGGCCGGTGCTCAGGCCCAGGTACTTGTTCGGGTGCACGGTCACGTTGACGCCGCCGGCGAAGGCGAGCCGGGTGCGGCCGCCGCGCAGGTCGCGGCAGGCCAGCTCCACGGCGGTGAGCGAGCTGGAGCACATGGTGTCCACAGTCATGCTCGGGCCGTGCAGGTTCAGCACGAAGGAGACACGGTTCGCGACGCTCGCGTAGCTGCTGCCGAGGACATGGGGGTTGCCGCGGCCCGCGCCCTCGTCGGGGAACAGCAGCTGATACTGCCCCCACATGACGCCCGCGTACACGCCGACCCGTCCCGCGGCGCCGTCGCCGGTGGCGCGCCCGAGCCGCTCCCGGGTGTACCCGGCGTCCTCCATCGCCGTCCAGGCGTGCTCCAGGAACAGCCGCTCCTGCGGGTCCAGGTAGTCCGCCTCGTGGGGCGCGATGTTGAAGAACAGCGGGTCGAAACGGTCCACCTCGGCGATGAACCCGCCCCACTTGCTGTAGTGGCGGCCGGGCACGGTGCGGTCCTGCTCGTAGTAATCCCGCCAGTCCCAGCGGTCCTCGGGGACCTCGACTACGCAGTCGCGCCCGGCGCGCAGGTTGTCCCAGAATTCGTGGACGTCCCGTGCCTGTGGGTAGCGGCCGGACAGGCCGATGACGGCGATGTCCAGGGCGGTGTCCTCCGTCGCGGTGGCGTCGGCGCGGCCCTCCGGCCGGGGCACCGTCGTCGCCGCGCGCGCCGACGCGGGGGCTGCCAAGGGCTCCGCGACCCGCGCCTGCGGCCGCTCGGGGACGCCCGCGAACATGCCCTCCAGGACTGCCCGGTGGCCGTCGAGGAAATAGCCGCCGAGCTCGGCGAGCGTGTGGTACTCGAACAACAGCGTCTTCGGCAGCGAGCCGAACGTCTTCTCCAGGCCCGCCGTCAGCTCGGCCGCAAGGATCGAGTCCATGCCGTACGAGCCCAGGGGTTCGGTGTCGTCGATCTCGCCCGGCGGCAGCTGGGTGAGGCGGCACAGCTCCGCCTTGAGGAACTCCTCCGTGCGGGCGCGCAGGGCCCGCACGTCGGGCTCGCCCGCCCTCGCGGGCCGCGGGGGCGCGGGCCGGGCGGCCTCGGGGGCGGGCGCATCGTCCTGGAGCGCACGCACGCCGGCCGCGCGGTTGCCGGCCCAGACGACGACGTGGGACTGGGCGCTGTCCAGAGCGCGGTGGAACGCGTCGGTTCCCGCGTCCGTGGCCAGGGGCAGGAAGCCGCGCAGCCGCAGGGCCTTGCGCGTGTCCTCGTCCGCGCCCATGCCACCGCCGTGCCACAGCGGCCAGGCGACCGACAGGGTCCGCCCGCTGCGCTCGCCCGCGGCGACACGCGTGCCGCGGTGGTGCGCGAACGCGTCGAGGAAGGCGTTGGCCACGGCGTAGTCGCCCTGGCCCACGTTGCCGGTCGCTCCCATGACGGAGGAGAACAGTACGAAGAAGTCCAGGTCGAGGCCCTTGGTGGCCTCGTCGACGGCGCGGCAGCCGGCGAGCTTGGGGGCGAGAACGCGGCGGAACTCCGCGTCGGACTTGCGCTGGAGGAAGGCGTCGCGCAGGACACCGGCGGCGTGCAGGACGCCGTGCAGGGCCTTGTGGCGCCGCGTCAGCTTGCGGACGAGGCGCTCGGTGGCGCGCGCGTCCGTGACGTCGAGCACGTGGTACTCGGGGCGCGCGCCCTCGGCGCGCAGTGCCGCGAGCTCCGTCTCGATCGCCGGGCCGAGCGGGGACCTGCCGGTCAGGCAGAGCACGGCTCCGGGAACGCGGCGGGCGATGTCCCTGGCGAAGATGCGGCCGAGGCCGCCCGCGCCGCCGGTGATGAGGTACACGCCGTCTGCCCGCCACGGCACGGGCGCGGCGCCGGGCGCGGCCGTCTCGTCCAGGGGCTCCCAGCTGAGGACCTTGCGGGTACCGTCGCCGTGGCTGATCCGCTGGTCGCCGGTGCGGCGGCTCTCCGCTTCCAGGGTCTCGGCGAGGTACGCCGCGGACGCGTCGGCGGGCACCGCGACGAGCTGGCCGACGAGGGCGGGGTTCTCCAGGCGGGCCGTGCGAAGGAGCCCGGACAGCGCCTGGTGGAGCGCCTGCTCGCCCTCGGCGTGCGTGAGGACTTGCAGCAGGACCGATCTCGTCGGCTTGCCGGCGAGCAGCCCTCGGATGGCGCGGAGCAGCTCGACGGCGTGCTCGGCGACGGCGTCCGCCACTGGGGTGGTGGCCGACCGGGTGGCGGATGCCTGCTCGGGCGGCTCCAGAAACGTTGCTTCCGGAGCCAGGCCGCGCAGCTCGTCGAGCCGGTCGGCGAAGCCGCAGGCGAGCACGAGCCGCGCCGTGTGCGCGGGAGCGGTGGTATCCGCCGGGGCGTCCGCCTCGCGCCACACCGGGCGGAACAGCGTCACGTCGTGCGTGGCCCCCGCCTCCGCGGTGACCTCCGTGGTCCTGCGCATGGAGTAGCCGCGCAGCCGCGCGAAGATCCTTCCCCGGGTGTCGCAGAGGTCGAGGTCCCACCGCCGTACCTGGCGCGATGCGGTCGGCACGGCGCGGATCCACACGTACGCGGTGCGCGGCGTCGCCCCGTGGACGTCGACGCGGTCGAGGGCGAACGGCAGCGCGAGGCCGCCCGGTTCCGTCGCGTGGTGGTCCGGCGCGAACGCCGCCTGGAGCGCGCCGTCCAGCACGCTGGGGTGCAGTACGTAGTCGTCGAGGGTGGCCACGACCTCGTCGGGCACGGCCAGTTCGGCGAGGAGTTCGCCGTCGCCCAGGCGGATCGCGCGCACCGCCCGGTGCGCGGGACCGTAGTCGAGCCCCCTCGCGCGCAGCGCCGCGTAGAAGTCGTCGACGTCGAGCCCCGCCGCGCCCGTACGGGATGTCAGCGCCTCGAGGTCGATGGGCTCGGGCAGGGCCGTCCGCGTGCGCGAGGCGACTCCACGCGCGTGGACGACGTCGGCGGCGCGGATCTCGAAGGAAACCGGACCTTCCGCTGCGGTCGAGCGGTCCGGCGTGATGTCCGGGGCGGCGTCCCGGGTGGCCGCACCCTCTCCGCCGGTCCGGGCGTTCGCGGTCTCCCTCACGACCGTGCGGACCGTCTGTGTCCCGTCCCCCACGACGACGGGCCGTGACCACACCACGTTCTCCAGGCGGAGCACCTCGACCGTGTCGGCCGGACCCGCGGCCTCGGCGTCGGCGTCGGCGTCGGCGTCGGCGTCGGCGTCGGCGTCGGCGTCGGCGTCGGCGTCGGCGTCGGCGTCGGCGTCGGCGTCGGCGTCGGCGTCGGC
>NZ_JBHJRX010000049.1:0-75140 GCF_042268605.1 Streptomyces sp. NPDC056296
ATGCCGGGATTCTCTCCAAGCCCGGTCAGAACTGTTCGAAGGCCCCCGGCCTCGCGGCCGACCGACTTGACGGCATAGCAACGTGAGGTGTCTACGTTCTCATTCGCCGGACACGCGTATATGCCTTGGCCTAAGCTGCACTCAACTGTCACAGCAGTGAGGCCACGTATCAATACGTCCGGCGACCCCGAATCGTTCCGGATCCGCTCGACTTTTTTCTGAGAGGCCCCGCTGGGGGGCGCGTTGGTGTGTACGGGCGCGTGCCACGGCGTGTGGGATGCGTGTCCGAATCCGCCTTGTGTGTCAATTGGTGTCCGTTGCGGCGCAACTGAAACGACTCGTATGCCGGGATCGTCGCGTATGTCGCCAGCTCACTCCCCCGGGTGATCTGCCGCTTACCCATAGTCCGTTCGGGCCATTCAAGATTGGGCCCGAAGGGGGTGTTGCGCTGTGCCCACCTTCCGTAACGTCCTCAACTGGCGGCGGTGAATATGCCGCTGCCGCCGTGGGGGAGCCTCGATTCGGGAGAGGACGGCGCCGGTATGGGCTGGGTAACCGACTGGAGTGCGCAGGCCGCCTGCCGCACTACCGATCCGGACGAACTGTTCGTTCAGGGAGCAGCGCAGAACAGGGCCAAGGCGGTGTGCACCGGATGCCCGGTGCGGACCGAGTGCCTGGCCGACGCGCTCGACAACCGCGTCGAGTTCGGCGTGTGGGGAGGCATGACGGAGCGGGAACGCCGCGCACTGCTGCGCCGGCGGCCCACCGTGACCTCCTGGCGCCGACTTCTGGAGACGGCGCGCACGGAGTACGAGCGAGGGGCCGGCATCGTGTCCCTCGACGACGACGAGATCTACGAGAACTACGCGGCCGTGGGCTGAGCCGGCCCGGGGATCGTTCCCCGGACACGGATGTGCCGGGGCGCGGATGGCCCCGTCGGGTCAGACACCCGTCTCGGGCAGCTCGGGCCGGTCCGTCGCGAGACGGACGCCGATGTCCCGCAGGCCCGCGAGGTCGTGCACGTCGCCGGGCAGCGCGGCCACTTCGGTGACCGCCACCTCGGGATGGCGCGCGGTGAAGCGGTCACGCGTGCGCTGCTCGCGGGCGAGCAGATGCATCCGGTCCGCGTGCAGTCTCAGCAGGCCCGCGGTGAGCTGGTCGACGGATCGCTCCGGTGTGTCGTCCGGCGCGCCGGCCGTGCTCGGAGTGCCGTCTGTCGAACTGTCCGTGCTCGGTGTGCCGTCCGTTGTGCCGTCCGTTGTGCCGTCCGTTGTGCCAGGAGCCTCGGGAGAGGGCTCGGGAGGAGACTCGGGGGAGTCTGAACTGCCGTACGTGTCGGGAGAGTTACGAACTCCAGCTTTCCCGCCGTCCTGATCCACAATGCGGGGCTCCTCAAGATTTTCCCCGGCGAGATTCTCCGCGGCGGCGAGCGCCCGCTCGGCCGACAGCCGGTCGGCGCCGCTGCCGTGGACCCGGTTGAGCACCAGACCGGCGAGCGGCATGTCCTCGGCCGCCAGCCGCTCCACGAAGTACGCGGCCTCGCGCAGTGCGTCCCGCTCCGGGGCCGCGACCACCAGGAACGCCGTGCCGGGCGCCTGGAGCAGCTTGTACGTCGCGTCCGCGCGCGTACGGAAGCCACCGAACATCGAGTCCATCGCGGCCACGAAGGTCTGCACGTCCTTCAGGAACTGTCCGCCCAGCACCTTCCCCAGGACGCCCGTCATCATCGACATGCCGACGTTCAGGAACTTCATGCCGGCCCGGCCGCCGACCTTCGCCGGGGCCAGCAGGACGCGGATCAGCTTGCCGTCCAGGAAGGACCCGAGACGCTTGGGGGCGTCCAGGAAGTCCAGCGCCGAGCGGGACGGCGGCGTGTCGACGACGATGAGGTCCCAGTCGTCCCGCGCCCTCAGCTGACCCAGCTTCTCCATCGCCATGTACTCCTGCGTGCCCGCGAAGCCCGCCGAGAGCGACTGGTAGAAGGGGTTGCCCAGGATCGCCGCCGCGCGCTCGGGATCCGCGTGCGCCTCGACGATCTCGTCGAAGGTGCGCTTCATGTCGAGCATCATGGCGTGCAGCTCACCGCCCGCCGAGTCGTCGACGCCCTTCACCCGGCGCGGGGTGTTGTCGAGCGAGTCGATGCCCATGGACTGGGCGAGCCGCCGGGCCGGGTCGATGGTGAGGACGACCACCTTGCGGCCGCGCTCGGCAGCGCGCAGCCCCAGGGCCGCCGCCGTGGTCGTCTTGCCGACCCCGCCCGAGCCGCAGCACACCACGATGCGGGTCTTCGGGTCCTCCAGCAGCGGGTCGACGTCGAGCACACGCGCGGGGGAGAGGCGCCGCGCGCCCTCCTGGTGACGCGCGGCCGGGTCCGGGCTCGGGCTCATGCGATCCCCTGCTTCCGCAGCTCGGTGGCCAGTTCGTACAGGCCCGCCAGGTCCATGCCCTCGGCGAGCAGCGGGAGTTCGTGCAGCGGCAGGTCCAGCTCGCCGAGGGCACCCCGCTGCTCCTCCTCCAGCGCGTACCGCTCGGCGTACTCCTCGGCCTGCGCCAGCAGCGGATCCACCAGCCGCTCGGCGTGCCCGCCCCGCCGCGCCCCGCCGAGCCCGGCACCGGACAGGGACCGGGCGAGTGCCGTACGCGGTGTGCTCCGTACGAGTTCCAGTTCGGTGGCGTCCAGCACCTCGGGCCGGACCATGTTGATCATGACCCTGCCCACCGGGAGCCGCGCCGCCCGTAGCTCGGAGATGCCGTCCGCGGTCTCCTGGACCGGCATCTCCTCCAGCAGTGTCACCAGGTGCACAGCGGTCTCCCGCGATTTCAGCACCCGCATCACGGCCTGCGCCTGATTGTGTATCGGGCCGACCTTCGCGAGACCGGCCACCTCGTCGTTGACGTTGAGGAACCGCGTGATGCGGCCGGTCGGCGGGGCGTCCATGACGACGTAGTCGTACGCGAACCGTCCGCTCTTGTCCTTGCGCCGCACCGCCTCGCACGCCTTGCCGGTCAGCAGGACGTCTCTGACACCCGGCGCGACGGTGGTCGCGAAGTCGATCGCCCCGAGCTTCTTCAGCGCCCGTCCGGCGCTGCCCAGCTTGTAGAACATCTGGAGGTAGTCCAGAAGCGCCAGTTCGGGGTCGATGGCGAGGGCGTACACCTCCCCGCCCCCGGGAGCGACGGCGATCTTCCGCTCCTCATAAGGCAGCGCTTCGGTTTCGAAGAGCTGCGCGATGCCCTGGCGACCCTCGACCTCGACGAGAAGCGCGCGCTTCCCCTCGGTGGCCAGGGCCAGCGCGAGGGCCGCGGCCACCGTGGTCTTGCCGGTTCCGCCCTTGCCGCTGACGACCTGGAGCCTGCTCACGTATTCGAGCGTAACCAGTCCGCGCGCCGAGTACGCCCGCGGCTGTGGACAACGTCGCCGCGGTCGGCCCGCGGAGGGGCTCCGGGCAACGGCTAGAGTCGGCCACATGACCAAGTGGGAATACGCAACCGTGCCGCTGCTCGTCCATGCCACGAAGCAGATTCTGGACACCTGGGGCGAGGACGGCTGGGAGCTCGTCCAGGTCGTGCCCGGGCCGAACAACCCCGAGCAGCTCGTGGCCTACCTGAAGCGGGAGAAGCAGGCATGAGCGCCGTCGAGGCGAAGCTGGCCGAGCTCGGCCTGACGCTGCCCGAGGTCGTCCCGCCGCTGGCCGCGTACCAGCCGGCCGTGCAGTCCGGCCCGTACGTCTACACCTCGGGCCAGCTGCCCATGGTGGAGGGCAAGCTTCCGGTCACCGGCAAGGTGGGCGCCGAGGTCACGCCGGAGGAGGCCAAGGAACTGGCGCGCACCTGCGCGCTGAACGCCCTGGCCGCCGTGAAGTCCGTCGCCGGTGACCTCGACCGCATCGCGCGCGTGGTGAAGGTCGTGGGCTTCGTCGCCTCCGCGTCCGACTTCACCGGCCAGCCGGCCGTGATCAACGGCGCCAGCGAACTCCTCGGCGAGGTGCTGGGCGACAAGGGCGTCCACGCCCGCAGCGCGGTCGGCGTGGCGGTACTGCCGCTGGACGCGCCGGTGGAGGTCGAGGTCCAGGTGGAGCTCGTCCAGGCGTAGGCGCGAGGGCGAGGGCGAGGGCGCCGGGCGAGGGCGCGTTGCCGGGACGGCAACAAACCTCGCCCTCCTCGCTCCGCCCCCGCAGGATCGGGTTCGGCGCCCCGTACGGGACGCGGCCGGCCGTGTTCGCCGGCTCCGCCCCGTACGGACGCCGAACCGACCGCGTGCGCAGGAGGAGCCATGCCGCAGGAGCCCGTGACCGCTCGACACCCTCTGACCCCTCACCGGCCCGTGCACCGTACGGTGCCCTCGCCGGCCGGCCGGATCCACCTGGTGGAGCAGGGCAGCGGGCCGCTGGTCCTGCTCGTCCACGGCTTCCCCGAGTCCTGGTACTCCTGGCGCCGCCAGCTCCCCGCGCTGGCCGCCGCGGGCTTCCGCGCCGCCGCGATCGACGTGCGCGGCTACGGACGCTCCTCCAGGCCCGACGCGGTGGCGGCGTACCGGATGCTCGACCTGGTGGCGGACAACGTCGCCGTGGTGGAGGCGCTGGGCGAGCGGTCCGCCGTGATCGTCGGCCACGACTGGGGCTCGACCATCGCCGCGCACTCCGCGCTGCTGCGGCCCGACGTGTTCCGCGCGGTCGGCCTGCTGAGCGTGCCGTACACCCCGCCCGGCGGGCCGAAGCCCAGCGAGGTCTTCGCCGGCATGAGCGACCCCGCCGGCCCCTTCGCCGGGCAGGAGTTCTACGTCTCCTACTTCCAGGAGCCCGGCCGGGCCGAGGCGGAGATCGAGCCCGACGTACGCGGCTGGCTCGCCGGCTTCTACGCCGCCCTGTCCGCCGACACCATGCCCGCCCCCGAGGCACCCGACCCGCACTTCGTCGCCCCCGGCGGCAGACTGCGCGACCGGTTCCCGTCCGGCGGACGGCTGCCGTCCTGGCTGACCGAGGAGGAGCTGGACGTGTACGCCGGGGAGTTCGAGCGCACCGGTCTGACCGGCGCCCTCAACCGCTACCGCAACATGGACCGGGACTGGGCCGACCTCGCCGATCACCGGGGAGCCCCGATCACCCAGCCGTCCCTGTTCCTCGGCGGCGGCCGGGACGCCTCCACCACCTGGCTGTCCGACGCGATCGAGGCGTATCCCACCACCCTGCCCGGCCTGACCGCCGCGCACCTCCTCGACGGCTGCGGCCACTGGCTCCAGCAGGAGCGTCCGGAGGAGACGAACCGGCTGCTCACCCAGTGGCTGACCGCCCTGCCCTCCTGACGCCCGTACGGCCCCGGGAGCCACTCGAACATCCGCCCGTCACCGGATAGCCTCCGGCCATGGCGAACGGTCAGGCGAATGATCAGGCGGGTGCTCGGGCGGGTGCTCGGGCGAACGGTCAGTGGTACCCACCTGAGTGGCCGGACCGCATCCGCGCACTGGCGGCCGGCGAGCTCACCCCCGTCACCCCCAAGCGCGCGGCCACCGTCATGCTTCTGAAGGACGCCGGTACCGGCCCCGCCGTGCACATGCTGCGGCGCCGGACCTCCATGGCGTTCGCCGGGGGCGCGTACGCCTATCCGGGCGGCGGGGTCGACCCGCGCGACGACGACCGTGACATCGGCTGGGCGGGTCCCACGCGCGCGTGGTGGGCGGACCGGCTCGGCGTCGACGAGGCGGGCGCCCAGGCGATCGTCTGCGCGGCCGTACGGGAGACGTACGAGGAGGCGGGCGTCCTGCTCGCCGGCCCGACCGGCGACTCGGTGGTCGGCGACACGACCGGCGCGGACTGGGAGGCGGACCGCGCCGCCCTGGTCGACCGTGAGCTGTCCTTCGCGGAGTTCCTGGACCGCCGGGGCCTCGTCCTGCGCTCCGACCTGCTGGGCGCCTGGGCCCGCTGGATCACCCCGGAGTTCGAGTCCCGGCGCTACGACACCTGGTTCTTCGTGGCCGCCCTCCCCGAGGGGCAGCGCACCCGTAACGCCTCCACGGAGGCCGACCGCACGGTGTGGGTCACCCCGGCCGAGGCGGCGGCCGGGTACGACAAGGGCGAGCTGCTGATGATGCCGCCGACCATCGCGACACTGCGCGCCCTCGCGGCGTGCGGTACGGCGGCCGAGGCGCTGGCGTCGGCTCCGGACCGCGACATGACGCCCGTGCTGGCCCGGGCACGGCTCGTCGGCGGCGAGATCGTGCTCTCCTGGCCGGGGCACGACGAGTTCACCAAGCACGTACCGAGCACGGATACGGCCGCGCCTTCCGGTCCGGCGCCGGCGACACCTTCCGACCCGACCGGGGGAGCCCCCGCATGACGGACGCAGCAGCACTGCCCGGACAGCCGCGCGGCGGCGTCCTGTCGGGCCCGGCGACCGCGCGCGCGGTGAACGTCCTGGCGCCCAACGCCTCCGCGATGACCCTGGACGGCACGAACACCTGGATCCTCGCCGAACCCGACTCCGACCTGGCCGTCGTGGTCGACCCCGGCCCCCTGGACGACATCCACCTGCGGCACGTCGTGGACACGGCCGAGCGGGCGGGCCAGCGCGTCGCGCTGACGCTCCTGACGCACGGTCACCCGGACCACGCGGAGGGCGCCGCGCGCTTCGCCGAGCTGACGCGGACGAACGTACGGGCCCTGGACCCGGCGCTGCGGCTGGGCGGCGAGGGGCTGGCCGCCGGTGACGTGATCGAGGTCGGAGGTCTGGAGCTGAGGGTCGTACCGACCCCCGGGCACACGGCCGACTCCCTGTGCTTCCATCTCCCGGTCGATCAGGCGGTCCTGACGGGCGACACCATCCTGGGGCGCGGTACGACGATGGTGGCCCACCCCGACGGCCGTCTCGGCGACTACCTGGACTCCCTGCGCAGGCTCAGGTCGCTCGCGGTCGACGACGGGGTGCACACGGTGCTTCCGGGCCACGGCCCCGTCCTGGAGGACGCGCAGGGCGCCGTGGAGTACTACCTCGCGCACCGCGCCCATCGCCTCGCCCAGGTCGAGACGGCCGTCGAGGACGGCTACGGGACGCCGGGCGAGGTCGTCGCCCACGTGTACGCGGACGTCGACCGCTCACTGTGGCCGGCGGCGGAACTGTCGGTGCGGGCGCAGCTGGAGTACCTGGGCGAGCACGGGCTCATCCAGCTGCCCGACTGACGTCTGCCCTACTGAGGCCTACCCGACCGAGGTCGCCCGATCGAGGTCGCCCGATCGAGCCGCGTCAGCGGGAGCGCTTGGCCAGCCGCTCCACGTCCAGCAGGATCACCGCGCGGGCCTCCAGACGGAGCCAACCGCGCTGGGCGAAGTCCGCGAGCGCCTTGTTGACCGTCTCGCGGGACGCGCCGACCAGCTGGGCCAGCTCCTCCTGCGTCAGGTCGTGCACGACGTGGATGCCCTCCTCGGACTGCACGCCGAAGCGGCGGGACAGGTCCAGCAGGGCGCGGGCGACACGGCCGGGGACGTCCGAGAAGACGAGGTCGGACATGGCGTCGTTGGTCTTGCGCAGGCGGCGCGCGACGGCGCGCAGCAGTGCGGTGGCCACCTCGGGGCGGACGTTCAGCCAGGGCTGGAGGTCGCCGTGCCCGAGGGCCAGCAGCTTGACCTCGGTCAGCGCGGTGCCGGTCGCCGTGCGCGGGCCCGGGTCGAACAGCGACAGCTCGCCGATCAGCTCGCTGGGGCCGACGACGGCCAGCATGTTCTCGCGTCCGTCGGGGGACGTGCGGTGAAGCTTGACCTTGCCCTCGGTGACCACGTAGAGGCGGTCTCCCGGGTCCCCCTCGTGGAACAGTGTGTCGCCGCGGGCGAGGGTCACCTCGCTCATGGAGGCGCGGAGCTCCGCGGATTGCTCGTCGTCGAGCGCCGCGAAGAGCGGGTTGCGCCGCAGAACGTCGTCCACGAGTTCTCTCCTTGTCGACCGGCTCAGAGGATCATGTTCCCCCGGTGTACCAGGGGTCCGTGGTGCCCATTTTGCCGGACAGTCCAAACAGTGTGATCTGTCACAAGGATGCCGCACTGGTGTCCTGGGGTACGCGGCAGGGGTCCAATTGGACGCCGATCTTCGGGGTCCGGGGCAGATGTCGGTGCCGGGCCGTAGGCTGGCCGGGTGTCCAAATCGCCGGTGAGAGCACAGGCCGAGGGGGCTGCGCGGGTGGGTGTACGTCGCGATTCCGCTGTGGGCGAACAGGGCCCTGATGGCGGTAGGAAAACGGCGAAAGCGACAAAGAAGGCGGCACCTGCCAAGAGGGTGACCGCGCAGGAGGGTGCCGTGAAGAAGACCGAGAAGAGCCTCAAGAAGCAGGCGCCCGCCAAGAAGCCCGCCGTCGCCCCGAAGAAGGCCGCCGCCGCCGTCAAGGGCGTCGACCCGGCGAAGACCGTCGCCCCGAGCACGCCGCGCGGCGAGTCGCGCACCGCGCTGGTCCGCCGCGCCCGCCGTATCAACCGCGAGCTCGCGGAGGTCTACCCGTACGCGCACCCGGAGCTGGACTTCGAGAACCCGTTCCAGCTGGTCGTGGCCACGGTGCTGTCCGCCCAGACCACCGACCTGCGCGTCAACCAGACGACACCCGCCCTCTTCGCCAAGTACCCCACCCCCGAGGACCTGGCCGCCGCCGACCCCGAGGAGGTCGAGGAGATCCTGCGCCCGACCGGCTTCTTCCGGGCCAAGACCAAGTCGGTCATAGGCCTGTCCAAGGCCCTGGCGGAGGACTTCGGCGGCGAGGTCCCCGGGCGCCTCGAAGACCTCGTCAAACTGCCCGGCGTCGGCCGCAAGACCGCCTTCGTCGTGCTCGGCAACGCGTTCGGCCGGCCCGGCATCAGCGTGGACACGCATTTCCAGCGCCTGGTGCGCCGGTGGCAGTGGACCGCCGAGACCGACCCGGACAAGATCGAGGCCGCCGTCGGCGCGCTCTTTCCCAAGAGCGACTGGACGGACCTCTCCCACCACGTGATCTGGCACGGCCGCCGGATCTGCCACGCCCGCAAGCCCGCCTGCGGTGCCTGCCCCATCGCCCCGCTCTGCCCGGCGTACGGCGAGGGCGAGACGGACCCGGAGAAGGCGAAGAAGCTGCTCAAGTACGAGAAGGGCGGCTTCCCCGGCCAGCGTCTGAACCCTCCGCGGGCCTACCTGGAGGCGGGCGGGAAACCGGCGCCGCCGCTGGGGGCGGCCGGGTGACGGAACGATCTCGGTGGCGTCGGGCGTTGGAATCGGCAGAACGGGGGTGGCTATGACGCGGGCGAGCGACACACAGGGGCACATCCGGGGCGGGATCCTCAGCAAGGAGGGTCTGCCGGGCTGGCTGAATCCGGTGGTGCGGGCGGTCGAGACGGTGCGCCCCGACCAGTTGAGCCGCTTTCTGCCACCGGAGGACGGAGCCGGGCGCCAGTCCGCCGTCCTGATCCTCTTCGGCGAGGGCGAGGCCGGCGGCGGCCCCGAGCTGCTGCTCATGGAGCGGGCCGGCTCCCTGCGCTCGCACGCCGGTCAGCCGGCCTTCCCGGGCGGCGCCCTCGACCCCGAAGACGGCGATCCGCTGGGCGACGGGCCGCTGCGGGCCGCCCTGCGCGAGGCCGAGGAGGAGACCGGACTCGACCCGGCCGGCGTGCAGCTCTTCGGTGTCCTGCCCAAGCTCTACATCCCGGTCAGCGGCTTCGTCGTCTCACCGGTCCTGGCCTGGTGGCGCGAGCCCACCCCGGTGGGCGTCGTCGATCCGAACGAGACGGCGCGCGTCTTCACCGTCCCCGTGGCGGATCTCACGGACCCCGCCAACAGGGTCACCACCATCCACCCGAGCGGTCACCGGGGTCCGGCATTCCTGGTCGAATCGGCGCTCGTGTGGGGCTTCACCGCCGGCATCATCGACCGGTTGCTGCACTTCGCGGGCTGGGAGCGGCCCTGGGACAGGGAGAAGCAGGTCCCGCTGGACTGGCGGTCATGACAGGGTGACCGGTGTGAGCGTAGGACGACAAGGCGGGGCCTGAATCGGTGAACGTGCTGGACATCCTGTTGCTGCTGGCCGCCGTCTGGTTCGCGATCGTCGGCTACCGCCAGGGCTTCGTCGTCGGCATCCTGTCGGTGACCGGTTTCCTCGGCGGCGGGCTCATCGCCGTCTATCTGCTCCCGGTGGTCTGGGACGCCCTGACGGACAACGCGGAGGTGAGTACGACCGCGGCCGTCGTCGCGGTCGTCGTCGTCATCGTCTGCGCCTCCGTCGGCCAGGCCCTGACCACGCACCTCGGCAACAAGCTGCGCCGGTACATCACCTGGTCCCCGGCCCGCGCCCTGGACGCCACCGGCGGCGCCCTGGTCAACGTCGTGGCGATGCTCCTGGTCGCCTGGCTGATCGGCTCCGCCCTCGCGGGCACCACGCTGCCGACACTCGGCAAGGAGGTCCGCAGCTCCACCGTGCTGCAGGGCGTCTCCAGGGCGCTGCCCGCACGGGCCGACACCTGGTTCGCGGACTTCTCCTCCGTCCTCGCGCAGAACGGCTTCCCGCAGGTCTTCAGCCCTTTCTCCAACGAGCAGATCCCCGAAGTCCAGCCGCCCGACCCGGCGCTGGCGAACAGCCCGGTCGCCACCCGTGCCAAGCGCTCCATCGTCAAGGTGATGGGCACCGCCCCCGACTGCGGCAAGGTACTGGAGGGCACCGGCTTCGTCTTCGACGACCGCCGCGTCATGACCAACGCCCATGTCGTGGGCGGCGTCGACGAGCCCACGGTGCAGATAGGCGGCGAGGGCAGGAAGTACGACGCGACGGTCGTCCTCTACGACTGGCGGCGCGACATCGCCGTACTGGACGTGCCGGAGCTGAACGCACCCGCGCTGCGGTTCACCGACGAGGACGCGGCCCGCGACGACAGCGCGATCGTCGCGGGCTTCCCGGAGAACGGGGCGTACGACGTCCGGGCCGCGCGCGTGCGCGGGCGCATCACGGCCAACGGCCCGGACATCTACCACCGCGACACCGTCCGCCGCGACGTCTACTCGCTGTTCGCGACCGTCCGTCAGGGCAACTCCGGCGGCCCGCTGCTGACGCCCGAGGGCGAGGTCTACGGCGTGGTCTTCGCCAAGTCCCTGGACGACGCCGAGACCGGCTACGCGCTCACCGTGGACGAGATCCGCGAGGACATCGCCAAGGGCCGCACCGCGAACCAGCAGGTGGACAGCGACAGCTGCGCTCTCTAGGAACGGGAACGCTGGGGCGCGTGTCGCGCGGGCGTCGGCTCGGTCAGCTCACGCCGCGTGGATGGCGCAGGCGCACGGAGACCCAGCGGGCCCGGCGGCGCAGGATGCGCGGAATGCCCACCCGTAGGTCCGCACCCGCCAGTTGCGGGGTGCCTCCTCGTCGGTGGGTGCTGCTCACGCCGCTCGTGGAGCGGCCGTCGCGTGCTACGTCACTGTAGTCGTGCGTCCAGCCCATAACCGGACGTGTGCCCCCGCCTGAAGGTCGATAACCGTTCTCAGGGCGCCCAATTGGCCTATGCGTCGGGCAAGTGGCCGTTCATAGGACAAGCGTTCAAGTTGGGATACCGGGAGCGTTCGTTCGGTCACCGATCGGGTTCGGGATCCTTCAGCCAATTGATCAGTTCGGTGGAGAACGCGACCGGATCCTCTTCGTGCGGGAAGTGCCCGAGACCGTCGAACAGCCGCCAGCGGTAGGGCGCTTCGACATACTGCCCGGACCCGGCCGCGCTCCGCGTCCGCATCACGGGGTCCAGCGAACCGTGCAGATGCAGGGTCGGCACGCGCACCGGCCGCTTCATCCGGCGGTAGAACTGGATGCCGTCCGGACGCGCCAGGGAGCGCACCATCCAGCGGTACGGCTCGACGGAGCAGTGTGCCGTGGAGGGGATGCACATGGCCCGGCGGTAGATCTCCACCGCCTCGTCGTCCAGGGGACGCGGCCCCGACCAGTCGTGGATCAGCCGGCCGACCAGCGCGCCGTCGTCCGCGGTCAGTTGGCGCTCCGGGATCCAGGGGCGCTGGAAGCCCCAGATGTACGACCCCGCCCGGGTCTGACGGACGTCCCCGAGCATCGCCGAGCGCCAGCGCCGGGGATGCGGCATGGACGAGACCGCGAGCCGCCGCACGAGCTTGGGCCGCATCGCGGCGGCCGTCCAGGCCAGGTAGCCGCCCAGGTCGTGGCCGACCAGCGCGGCGTCCGGCTCGCCGAGCGAGCGGACCACGCCGGTGATGTCGAGGGCGAGGCCGGCGGGGTCGTAGCCGCGCGGGGTGCGGTCGCTGCCGCCGACGCCGCGCACGTCCATGGCGACGGCGCGGAAACCGGCGTCCGCGAGTGCCACCAGCTGGTGCCGCCAGGTCCACCAGAACTGGGGGAAGCCGTGCAGCAGCAGTACCAGCGGCCCGTCACCCAGTTCGGCGATGTGGAAGCGGGCGCCGTTGGCGGCGACGTCCCGGTGGGTCACCTCGCGCCCGCCCGGGATGTCGTGCCGTACGACCGAGGTGGGTTGTTGCGCCGAGGGGGATTGTCCCGAGGGGTGCCCCGAGGAGGAGTGCCCCGAAGGGGACTGTTCCGAAGGGGACTGTCCCGGAGGGATGGAGGAGCCCGTCATGAGGACGAGCGTGCCACAGCCTCGATGGCTTCGGGGGACCGGTCCGCGGGCAGTTCCGGCCGCGGGTGCGGCTTGGCGTTCTGCAGGACGCCCGCCGACTGCTTCACGGACGCGGCGACCTTCTGCGGGCCCTTGCCCTTCTTGGCCTTCTTCGCGAAGACGATGCCGATCAGCGCGAGGAGGGCCGCGAGGAGGACGTTCGCCGCGAAGGACAGCAGGAAGCAGACCGCCAGGTTCCAGTCGCTCCAGGTCCGGATGGCGTAGGCCAGCGCGAAGCTCAGCATCGGCAGCGAGAACAGGAGAACGGCCCCGGCCAGCGAGAACGCGCCGCCGCTCGTCGCCCCGCGCTTGACGTCCTGCCTCAGCTGCGCCTTGGCCAGCGCGATCTCGTCGTGCACGAGCGCCGACATTTCGGTGGTCGCCGAGGCGAACAGCTGTCCGATGCTGCGTTCGGTGCCGACCGGGCTGCCGTCGGGTGCGCTCATCGCGGTCTCCCTCTTCTACTGGCTCATCTGCGTACGGTTCCGTGGCGCTCGTGTGCCGCCCGCCTACTGCGGCCCGACCGCGTCCGGTCCGTCTTTTGTACCGTCTCGTCAGATCATGCCGGACGGTCGCCCTCATCGCCTGCCCCGCCGGTCACTTCGGCAAGCCCGTGGCGTTCCTGGGTCTTCTCCTGGGCGAGCCGGCGGTGCTCGGCGGCCTTCTTCTCGTGGATGGCGGCCATGCGCAGGTGGTACGCCGGGTCGTCCTCCTCGTAGATGTCCGGGATGCCGCTGAGGTCCTCGTCGCGCTCCTCGGCCTCGGTCATGCGCCGGTACTTGGCGTTCCGTACCTTCAGCAGCACCGTGGCCAGGAGCGCCGCCATCAGGGAGCCGGTCAGGACGGCGGCCTTGACCTGGCCGGTCATCGCCGCGTCGCCCTCGAAGGCCAGCTCGCCGATGAGCAGCGAGACGGTGAACCCGATGCCGGCCAGGGTCGCCACCGCGAAGACGTCGGCCCATTCCAGGTCATCGCTGAGCGAGGCCCGGGTGAAGCGCGCCGTCAGCCAGGTGCCGCCGAAGATGCCCAGTGTCTTGCCGACCACGAGCCCGAGCACGACGCCGAGGGTCTCCGGCTTGGTGAACACGTCGGCGAGCGCGCCGCCCGAGAGCGCGACACCCGCGCTGAACAGTGCGAAGAGCGGTACGGCCAGGCCCGCCGACAGGGGGCGCACGAGGTGCTCGATGTGCTGGCCCGGGGAGTGCTGCTCGCCCTCACGGGTGTGGCAGCGCAGCATCAGGCCCATCGCGACGCCGGCGATGGTGGCGTGGACGCCGCTGTTGTACATCAGTCCCCAGATCACGAGGCCGAGCGGCACGTACACGTACCAGCCGCGTACGCCCTTGCGGAGCAGCAGCCAGAAGACGCCGAGACCGACGACCGCGCCGCCGAGCGCGGCGAAGTTGAGCGACTCGGTGAAGAAGACCGCGATGATCAGGATCGCGAACAGGTCGTCGACGACGGCGAGGGTCAGCAGGAAGGCGCGCAGGGCGCTCGGCAGGGACGTACCGATGACGGCCAGTACGGCGAGGGCGAACGCGATGTCGGTGGCGGTGGGCACGGCCCAGCCGGCCAGCGAGCCGCCGCCGGCGGTGGCGGTGACGGTGTAGACGAGCGCCGGTACGGCCATGCCGCACAACGCCGCCACCACCGGGAGCGCGGCGGCCTTCGGGTCCTTCAGGTCACCGGCGACCAGCTCGCGCTTCAGCTCGATGCCGGCGACGAAGAAGAAGACCGCGAGCAACCCGTCGGCGGCCCAGTGCGCGACCGACAGGTCCAGGCCGAGGGCCTCGGGACCGAAGTGGAAGTTGCTGACGCTCTCGTAGCTGTCGCTCAGCGCCGGTATGTTCGCCCACACCAGCGCGGTGACCGCGGCGATGAGCAGCAGGACACCGCCGACCGTCTCGGTGCGCAGCGCTTCCGCGACGTAGTTCCGCTCCGGGAGGGACAGACGCCCGAAGGCTTTGCGGGGGGTGCGGGGCGCGGTCACGGGGAGAACCTCCGGTTGGTGGGCAGCACGAAACGCTTGCCGACCAGACTTCCCGGCACACCATGAGGATCTTCGAGAGGGGTTTCTTCGAGGATCTTGTTGAGTCTCTTACGCGTTCCTTAGCCTACCTAACCTGCGGCACGGGCGCCGGGTGATCTCCGCGACGGTGCGTAATGGGGCACTCCGCGCGAAAAGGGCACCCGGCGTGGTTCTCGCCGGGTGCCCTCGGAGCAGGTGGCTCAGTCTTCGCTGGACGCCGTCGGGAGCTTCGTCTGGATGAGGTCCATGACGGTGGAGTCGGTCAGGGTGGTGACGTCTCCGAGCTGCCGGTTCTCTGCGACGTCGCGCAGCAGGCGGCGCATGATCTTGCCGGAGCGGGTCTTGGGCAGTTCGGCCACCGGCAGGATCCGCTTGGGCTTGGCGATGGGGCCGAGGGTGGCGCCGACGTGGTTGCGCAGGTCGGCGACCAGGTTCTCGGTCTCCGCGGCCGAGCCGCGCAGGATCACGAAGGCCACGATGGCCTGCCCGGTCGTCTCGTCCGCCGCGCCGACCACGGCCGCCTCGGCGACCGACGGGTGGGAGACGAGGGCGGATTCGACCTCGGTGGTGGAGATGTTGTGCCCGGAGACGAGCATCACGTCGTCGACGCGGCCCAGCAGCCAGATGTCGCCGTCGTCGTCCTTCTTGGCGCCGTCGCCCGCGAAGTACTTGCCCTCGAAGCGCGACCAGTACGTGTCGATGAACCGCTGGTCGTCGCCCCAGATGGTGCGCAGCATCGACGGCCACGGCTCGGTGAGGACCAGGTAGCCGCCACCGCCGTTCGGCACTTCGCCTGCCTCGTCGTCGACGACGGTGGCACAGATGCCGGGCAGCGCGCGCTGGGCGGAGCCCGGCTTGGCCTCCGTGACGCCGGGCAGCGGTGTGATCATCATCGCGCCGGTCTCGGTCTGCCACCAGGTGTCGACGACCGGGGTGGCGTCGGCGCCGATGTTCTTGCGGTACCAGACCCAGGCCTCGGGGTTGATCGGCTCGCCGACCGAGCCGAGGACGCGCAGGGACGACAGGTCGAACTTCGCGGGGATGTCGTCGCCCCACTTCATGAACGTCCGGATCGCGGTGGGCGCGGTGTAGAGGATGGAGACCTTGTACTTCTGCACGATCTCCCAGAAGCGGCCCTGGTGCGGGGTGTCCGGGGTGCCCTCGTACATGACCTGCGTCGCGCCGTTGGCGAGCGGGCCGTAGACGATGTACGAGTGCCCGGTGACCCAGCCGACGTCGGCGGTGCACCAGAAGACGTCGGTGGCCGGCTTGAGGTCGAAGACCGCCCAGTGCGTGTACGCCGTCTGCGTCAGGTAGCCGCCGGAGGTGTGCAGGATGCCCTTGGGCTTACCCGTCGTACCGGACGTGTACAGGATGAACAGCGGGTGCTCCGCCTCGAACGCCTCCGGCGTGTGCTCGGCGGACTGCCGCTCGACGGTCTCGTGCCACCACTTGTCGCGGGAGTCGTCCCAGGCGACGTCCTGGCCGGTGCGGCGGACGACGAGTACGTGCTCGACGATGCCGGCGCGCTCGGCGGCCTCGTCGACGGCCGGCTTGAGCGCGGACGGCTTGCCGCGCCGGTAGCCGCCGTCGGCGGTGATGACGACCCGCGCGTCGGCGTCCTGGATGCGGGTGGCGAGGGCGTCGGCGGAGAAGCCGCCGAAGACCACCGAGTGGGCGGCGCCGATCCGGGCGCAGGCCAGCATCGCGATCGCCGTCTCGGGGATCATCGGCATGTAGACGGCGACTCGGTCGCCCTTGCGCACGCCCAGCTCCAGCAGGGCGTTGGCGGCCTTGGAGACCTCGTCCTTGAGCTGGGCGTAGGTGAGGGCGCGGCTGTCGCCGGACTCGCCCTCGAAGTGGATGGCGACCCGGTCGCCGTTCCCGGCCTCCACGTGCCGGTCCACGCAGTTGTAGGCGACGTTGAGCTTGCCGTCCTTGAACCACTTGGCGAACGGCGGGTTCGACCAGTCCAGGGTCTCGGTCGGCTCCTCGGCCCAGCTCAGCCGGCGGGCCTGCTCGGCCCAGAAGCCGAGCCGGTCGGCCTTGGCCTGTTCGTACGCCTCCGCCGTGACGTTGGCGTTCGCGGCCAGGTCGGCGGGGGGCGCGAACCTGCGCTCTTCCTTGAGCAGGTTGGCCAAGGATTCGTTGCTCACGACATCTCCCATTCTCAGGGTTGTCCGTTGTGTCCCA
The DNA here is from genome assembly GCF_042268605.1 of Streptomyces sp. NPDC056296. Lineage (NCBI taxonomy): Bacteria > Bacillati > Actinomycetota > Actinomycetes > Kitasatosporales > Streptomycetaceae > Streptomyces > Streptomyces sp. NPDC056296. The sequence continues at coordinate 16,843 of NZ_JBHJRX010000049.1, forward strand.
GGCCACAGCTCATCAGACCCGGGGGGCCGATGACAAGGGTCGACGGGCAATTGGTTTAGACCTGTCTGACACTCGCCTGACTTCGTGGCCAGTGGTCATCCGTACCCACGGACGCCGACGGCGCGGGGTTCAGTGTCTGTAACACCGCTCACACTCCCCGCGCCTCGGCTCGCCGTAGTGCTCAGGCGGTCAGGCGGTCAGGTCGGTCTCCAGCACCAGCTCGAACACCCCGTCCCCGGCGTCCTCGGAAAGCAGGTACGCCTGGGCCTCGCCCACGTGGAAGTACATGCCGTGCAGCTCCAGGTCGCCCGCGCCCAGTGCCCGGGACACCGCGTCGTGGGCACGCAGGTGCTCCAACTGCTGGACCACGTTGGCCAGGCAGAGCTGCTCGGCCGCGTCGGCGGGCCGGCGTCCGGCCAGGCGGGTCCGGGGCGTCTCGTCCTCAGGCATGCGTTGCAGGCTCGGCAGCCCGTGCCGCAGCCACCGCTTGAGCGGGGTCTGCGCGCCCCCGGGCTCGGCGCTGAGCAGCGCCTGCATGGCCCCGCAACCGGAGTGCCCGCACACCGTGATGGACCGAACCTTCAGGATGTCCACCGCGTACTCGATCGCGGCGGCCACCGAGTCGTCGCCGCTCTCCTCGCCGGGCAGCGGCACGAGGTTGCCCACGTTGCGCACGACGAAGAGGTCACCGGGGCCGCTGGAGGTGATCATCGACGTGACCACCCGGGAGTCGGCGCAGGTCAGGAACAGCTGGGAGGGCTGCTGTCCTTCGCGGGCCAGCCGGGCCAGCTCACCGCGCACCAGCGGGGCGGTGTTGCGCTGGAACGCGCTGATGCCACGGGCCAGTTCCCGTCCGCTGGGTCCGTTGGGGCTGCTCGGTCTGCTGGGCGCGCCGGCCGTGCCGGCCGTGCCGGCCGTGCCGGGCGTGCCGGGCGTACCGGCCGTGCCGGGCGCGTTGGGCCGTCCGGCAGGTCCGTTGGTTTCGTGGGATCCGTGGGATCCGTGGGATCCGTGGGATCCGTGGGATCCGTGGGATCCGTGGGGTCCGTTGGTTCCGCTCGGTCCGGTCGCCGCGTCGGCGTTCGCGCCGGAGGCGTCCCGCCGGTCCGTGCCGGGCGGGGGTGCCGACTGCTGGGGTGCCGGCCGCGGGGGCTCGCACTGGTGATTGCGCCAGGGTGTCCAGGGGCGGCAGCGGCAGCCGTCCAGGTCGGCCGGTTCGGAGATGCGGGTGCCGGGCCGGCGGCCGGTGATGTCGACGGAACCGCCCTGCGCGGTGTGCGTCCGCTGCCAGTCCTGCAGCGTCTCGTACGCCGCGTGGTCCATGAACGAACCGTCCAACGCCACGACGGCATCGGCCCCTTGGGGCACATGGTGCAGGACCCGGCTGAGCCTCGGCACCGCGAGGAAGGTCAACTGGCCTCGGACGTGTACGTGATGGACTCCTTCCGTCTCGTCGTGCGTGATCCGGGTGCGGGTCAGGCGGTGCAGGGCGACGCCGACGGCCACGGCGATGCCCAGCGCGACGCCCTCCAGGACCCCGAGGAACACCACGCCGCAGGTGGTGACCGCGTAGACCAGCACCTCACGGTGGCGGGTCACCGTGCGGATGTGGTTCAGCGACACCATCTTGAGGCCGACGGCCATGACCAGGGAGGCGAGCGAGGCGAGCGGGATGAGCTCCAGGGCCGGGACCATCAGCAGTGCGGCGATCACTACGAGAACGCCGTGCAGCATCGTGGAGTTCCGGCTGACGGCGCCCGCGGCCACATTCGCGGAACTGCGCACGGCCACACCGGCGATGGGCAGCCCGCCGAGCGATCCGGAGACGATGTTGGCGGCGCCCTGGCCGAGCAGCTCGCGGTCCAGGTCGGAGCGCTTGACGCGCCCGGTCAGACCGGGCCGGGCGGCGGCCAGCTTGTCCACGGCGACCGCGCCGAGCAGGGACTGCACACTGCACACCAGCGTGGTGGTGAGGACGGCCGCGACGAGTCCGAGCACCGGGCCGTCGGGCAGCGTGGCCAGAGCGTGGCTGCTCCAGGACGGCAGGTCGACCTTGGGCAGGCGGAGCCCGGCGAAGGCCGCGACCGCGGTGGCGCCGGCGACGGCGATCAGGGCGGCGGGGAGCTTGCCCAGGAGCCGGCCGGCCCGGCCGGGGACGCGCGGCCAGAGCAGCAGCAGGGTCAGGGTCAGCACGCTCACCGCCACGTCGGCGGGGCGCAGGTTCGCCAACTGGGCGGGCAGCGCGACCAGGTTGTCGGGCACGGAACTCTGCGGGGTGCCGCCGAGGACGATGTGCAGTTGGGCGACGGCGATGGTGACGCCGATGCCGGCAAGCATGCCGTGCACGATGGCGGGGCTGACGGCGAGCGCGGAGCGTGCCACGCGCAGACAGCCGAGGCCCAGCTGGGCGAGCCCGGCGAGAACGGTGATGGCACAGGTCGTACGCCATCCGTAGCGCACGATGAGGTCGGCGGTGACCACGGTGAGTCCGGCGGCGGGGCCGCTGACCTGGAGCGGGCAGCCGCCGAGCCGGCCGGCGACGATCCCGCCCACGGCGGCGGCGACGAGGCCGGCCTGGAGCGGGGCGCCGGTGGCGAGGGCGATGCCGAGAGAGAGGGGCAGGGCGATCAGGAAGACGGCGATCGACGCCGAAAGGTCGGCGCCGGCGACGCGGAAGCGCCGGGGGCCGCCGGGCGGCGGGCTGTGAGGTGGGTGGACGTGCTCGGTGCGGGCCGAATCGGCGCGGGCGGGGACGCAGGCAGACATGTTTTCCCGTCTCCTCCGGGGCTGCGCGGTCGCGGTCATGGTCGGTCCCCCGCTGGACGGGGGCGGTTCGCGGCCGTGGGTCACGGCGTACAGCGGCGGGATGCCCGAGCGCTCGGTTGTTGCGCTCTGTAAACAGATCGTAATGCAGAGTAAAGAAGAGGCATAGACATTACCCGCGAATGGAGTAATAGACCGCTCAACGGGGTGAATCGAGCTTTTCATCGGCTTGTCGTACTAATTCCTTCTCGCATTCGTGCCACCTTGACGGCGCTGACGGCACGTCCCGGCTCAGCACCCGACATCGCCCTCGTCGGCGTTGGCCCGAGAGAAGGAAGAAGGTGGGCGGAACATGGCCGCCACCCGCAGGATCGCCGCGCGCACCGCGATCGCCGTCGCGGTCTGCGCCGCGTCGCTCGCCGGTTGCGCGATCGGCAGCAGTAACGGTTCCGGCGAAGGGACGCACGGTCCGCAGAAGGAGAAGGGGAAAGCGGCACCGGCGCCCAAGAACGCGGTCCGGCTCATCGGCGACGGATCCACCGCCTACACCGGAGCCCAGCCGCACCTGCCCCGCCCCGAACGCCTCAAGCCCGGGCAGAAGCCCCCGCAGTTCGTGGTGTTCTCCTGGGACGGCGCGGGCGAGGACAGCCAGCAGCTGTTCTCCCACTTCCGTGAAGTGGCCAAGGAGAACGACGCGACGATGACGTACTTCCTGAGCGGCGTGTACATGCTGCCGAAGGAGAAGCGGGACCTGTACCGGCCGCCGCAGCACTCCCCGGGCCGCTCCGACATCGGCTTCAACGACGAGGAGGGCATCGCCGACACCGTCAAGCAGCTGCGGCTGGCGTGGCTGGAGGGCAACGAGATCGGCACCCACTTCAACGGCCATTTCTGCGGGCCCGGCGGCGGGGTCGGCGAGTGGTCCGTCGAGGAGTGGAAGGACGAGATCAACCAGGCCAAGCAGTTCGTGAAGACCTGGAAGACCAACACCGGGGCGAAGAACGCGGCACCCCTGCCCTTCGACTACGACAAGGAGCTGATCGGCGCCCGCACCCCGTGCCTGGAAGGCCAGAAGAACTTCGTGCGGGCCGCGAGTGAGATGGGCTTCCGCTACGACAGCAGCGGCGTGAACAACCAGGTCTGGCCGAAGAAGAAGCAGGGGCTGTGGGACCTGTCGATGCAGCTCGTGCCGTTCCCCGGGCACACCTTCGAGCAGCTCACCATGGACTACAACTTCATGGTCAACCAGTCGGGCACCACCACCCAGGGCGACCCGGACAAGCACGAGCTCTGGGGCGACCAGATGCGCGACGGCCTGCTCCAGGGCTTCCAGCGGGCCTACGACGGCAACCGTGCGCCTCTGATCATCGGCAACCACTTCGAGTCCTGGAACGGCGGCACCTACATGCGTGCCATCGAGGAGGTCATCGAGGGGGTGTGCACCAAGGACGAGGTGCGCTGCGTCTCCTTCCGGCAGCTCGCGGACTGGCTGGACGCCCAGGACCCGAAGGTGCTGAAGAAGCTGCGCACCCTGGACGTCGGTGAGGCCCCGAAGAAGGGCTGGGCGTCCTTCCTCTCGGCCGCCCCCGCACCGGCGCCGAAGGGCGTGCCCGGGGCGCCGGCCGCCAAGCAGTAGCCGAGGCGGCGGGAGCGGTGAGGGCGCCGTCACGCCGGGGCGACGACTCCCTCGCCGAGGACGAACCCGGGGTCGACCTGCGCCGCCAGGTCGGCCCCGGTGCGCTCGTTGCCCCAGCTGTGGGCGTTCTTCACGTGGAAGTGGACCATCTGGCGCGTGTAGCGCTCCCGGTCCCGCAGCTCGTACGTCGCGTCGACGGCCGTGTGCAGGACGCCGAGCGCACGGCGGTTGGCGTCCTCCAGGAGCTCGAACCGAGGTGGCCGGCCCTTCTCCATGGCACGCACCCAGTCCGAGTGCCCGACGGTCACCAGCAGGTCGTCCCCCACCTGTTCACGGAGGAAGTCGAGGTCGTCCGGCCCCTGCACCTTGTTGCCGACGACCTTCAGGGCGACACCGAAGTCGCGGGCGTACTCCTTGTACTGGCGGTAGACGGAGACCCCCTTCCGGGTCGGCTCGGCGACGAGGAACGTGATGTCGAAGCGGGTGAACATGCCGGAGGCGAACGAGTCCGAGCCGGCGGTCATGTCGACCACGACGTACTCGTCACGGCCGTCGACCAGGTGGTTCAGGCACAGCTCCACCGCTCCCGTCTTGGAGTGGTAGCAGGCGACTCCCAGGTCGGCGTCCGTGAAGGGCCCGGTGACCATCAAACGGACGGCCCCGCCGTCCAGTTCCATCGGCCGGGCGCAGGCGTCGTAGACCGGGTTGTCCTCGCGTACCCGCAGCAGGCGCGAGCCCTCGCCGGGTGGGGTGGTTTTGATCATCTTCTCGGCGGAGGCGATGCGCGGGTTGGTGCCGCGCAGGTACTTCTTGATCAGCGGGAGGTGCTCGCCCATCGCGGGCAGCCCGGCCGCCTCCGCCTCGTCGAGCCCCAGCGCGGCCCCCAGGTGCTGGTTGATGTCGGCGTCGATCGCGACGACGGGTGCCCCGGTGGCGGCGAGATGACGGACGAACAGGGAGGACAGGGTGGTCTTGCCGCTGCCGCCCTTCCCGACGAAAGCAATTTTCATGTTCACCAAGCGTAGTAGCGCGGTAGCTGTAGGTCGCACGAGAGTCCGTGGCTACGTGAAGAAGACCACTCGTTCGTGGGGTGTGGCGCCGGGATGCGTAGGGTCGTACTCATGAGTACGACAGGCGCGACCGCCGATCCGCTCGCGGCCCTGGGCGCACTGCCCGGCGTGGCCGAGTCCGTGGAGTCCGTACGCAAGGCCGTGGACCGGGTCTACGGCCACCGGGTCATGCGGCGCCGCAGCAACGAGATCACCTCCGAGGCGGCCCTGCGCGGCGCCCGGGGCTCGGCGGCGCTGTCCGGGGCGGACTGGGCCCTGGAGGAGGTGCGCAGGCGGACCGACTTCAGTGGCGACGACGAGGCGCGTGCGGTGGGTGCGGCCCTGCGGCTGACCGCCGAGGCGGGCCAGCTGCTGTCCATCTGGCGGCAGTCCCCGCTGCGGGTTCTGGCCCGGCTGCACCTGGTGGCGGCCGCGGACAAGGCCGACCAGGTGGGACGGCCCCGCCAGGAGGGCGAGCCGGTGGACGAGCCGCTCGTGGAGCTGCCGCTGCCCGGCGCCGAGGAGGCGCACGGCCGCCTGGACGGCCTGGCCGCGCTGGTCATGGCGGGCGGGTCCGCGCCGGCGCTGGTGACGGCGGCCGTCGTGCACGGCGAACTCATGGCGTTGCGTCCCTTTACGACGCACAACGGTCTGGTCGCGCGCGCGGCCGAGCGCATTGTTCTGATCAACAGCGGTCTGGACCCGAAATCGGTCTGTCCGGCCGAGGTCGGCCATGCCGAGCTGGGACGCGCGGCCTACTTGGCGGCGCTCGACGGCTATGTCTCCGGGACCCCGGAGGGCATGGCCGCCTGGATCGGCCACTGCGGCAGGGCGGTCGAACTGGGCGCGCGCGAGTCGACGGCGGTGTGCGAGGCGCTCCAGCGCGGAGCGGCGTAAGAGGGCGCGAGAGAGGCGTACGGGAGCGCAGGAGAGGCGTACGAGCGGCGTACGAGACGGAGAAATGCGGCGGTACGACTGCTCGTACCGCCGCTGGCACGGCCACCGGGTTACCAGGCGTCCTCGATGTGTTGCCCATCAGGTCGGGAACTTTGCCCGTCACCTGGTGCGGCTGGCCCGTAATCGACGGGTCGACGTCGCGTGGGTGCCCGATGTTCATGCTCGGTCCGTGGGGCCAAATGCGTTCTTAAGGTGATCCTTTCGGATGTCCCTGGTCTCGCGGGCCGTTGATTCCTTTGTACTCCTGCCCCGAAGCAAGCGGAAGTGCCGACCGCACTTCTTTACTTTTGCGCTCATACGCGGGTGAAAGGGTGGATCCGCTTCGGCGGGTTCAGGCCGCTGCGGACCGCCGTCGGCTCGCGTACCAGACGAGGCCCGCGGTGGCCGCGGCGGCGCCTATCGCGGCGGCGGCGACGAGCGCCGGGCGCGGGGGCACCGAGAAACCACGGATCCGTTGCTTGAGCCGTACCGGACGGTGGAAATCGAGAATCGGCCACTCGCGCGCGAGAGCCTCGCGGCGCAGAGCCCGGTCCGGGTTCACCGCATGAGGATGTCCGACTGACTCCAGCATCGGCAGGTCGGTCGCCGAGTCGCTGTAGGCGTAGCAACGGGTCAGGTCGTACCCCTCGGACTTGGCCAGCTCCCGGATCGCCTCCGCCTTGGTCGGGCCGTACGCGTAGTACTCCACCTCTCCCGTGAAGCAGCCGTCGTCGCCCACGATCATGCGGGTCGCCACCACCCGGTCCGCGCCGAGCAGCTCACCGATCGGCTCGACGACCTCGGCGCCCGACGTGGAGACGATCACGACGTCGCGGCCGGCGGTGTGATGCTCCTCGATCAGTGAGGCGGCCTCGTCGTAGATGATCGGGTCGATCAGGTCGTGCAGGGTCTCGGCGACGAGTTCCTTGACCAGCTGGACGTTCCAGCCGCGGCACAGCGCGGAGAGGTACTCGCGCATCCGCTCCATCTGGTCGTGGTCGGCTCCGCCCGCGAGGAAGACGAACTGGGCATATGCGGTACGCAAGACTGCCCTGCGGTTGATCAGCCCGCCTTGGTAGAACGACCTGCTGAACGTGAGCGTGCTCGACTTCGCAATGACCGTCTTGTCCAGGTCAAAGAAGGCGGCTGTGCGGGGCATGGAGTGCCGCAAGGAGTGGGGCAAGGAGTGGTTTTCCACGACCCCGAGCATAGGCGCAGCCCATTCGGCGTAAGGTGGGGCGCGTGGGTTTGCCTGAGATGGCTCTCGGGTACACCATGGAAGTCACGGATCGTTCGCGACCGTGCTAACCCGGTCCGACTCCTCCCCCCCCGAGTCGGCCGTGGAGACGACCCCCGCTCTCCCCCCCGGCGGGGGTCGTCGCATGTCCGGGTGGGTTTTTCCTCTCCTCCTGTCCCCGGTTTCGGGTTGTGGTGCCGCGAACTCGCGGCGATATGTCATGTGCATGACTGCCTACGCAGAGTAGTTGTCGGACTGCTCTGCGGAAGTCGTACACGGGGTGGAGCGGAGCGCGTCGGGGCTCACCGGTTTGAGTGACGCGATATTCACAATCGTTGAGTTGTCCACAGTTTTTGACCAAGATCCACACGATTTTCCGGATCGCTGCACCGTGATTCCCATGCGTCCGGGCGCGGCACCGACTTCCACGGCCGGTTTCGTTTGCCGGATGCGTATGGCCGGGTTCGACCGATGTTCAAGCCGACGTGCAAGTCGGTGTCCAAGTCGGGCGTTCACGTCGGCCGTTCATGTGGGGACCGTTTGCCGGTTCTTCACACGGTTGGGAATCGCGGGGCCGCAAGGGCTGCGCGAGGTCACAGAAGTCGGGCGCGACCGCGGGAGTCGCGGCGAAGGGGGACGCGAGTCATGACCGGAACCATCACCCACGATCCGCCGCCCGCCGCCGGAGGGCGGCAGAGCGGACCACTGATCGTCACCGAGGACAACGAACTCCTCGACGACCTGCTGCGCCTGTGCGCGGCGGCCGGCGCCACGCCGGAAGTGCACCACTCGGTGCCCGCGGTGCCCTCTGCCTCCGGACCGCGGGGTGGCTGGGAAACCGCGCCGCTCGTGCTCGTCGGCGACGACGCCGCGCGACGTGTACGCGGGGCCGTGCGGAGACGAGGAGTGGTCCTCGTGGGCCGTGACCAGGACGATTCGGGGGTCTGGCAGCGGGCCGTCGAGATCGGCGCCGACCACGTCCTGATGCTGCCCGACGGCGAACAGTGGCTGGTCGACCGTATCGCCGACGTCGCCGAGGGCGTCGGCCGGCCCGCTCTCACCGTCGGCGTCATCGGCGGCCGAGGCGGCGCCGGAGCGTCCACGCTGGCCTGCGCACTCGCCGTCAGCTCCGCACGAGAGGGGCTGCGCAGCCTCCTGGTGGACGCCGACCCGCTGGGCGGCGGCCTCGATGTGCTCCTCGGCGGGGAGACGGCCGAGGGGCTCAGGTGGCCCGCCTTCGCGGCCTCGCGGGGGCGGGTCGGCGGTGGCGCCCTGGAGGAGTCGCTGCCCGAGCTGCACTCACTGCGGGTGCTCAGCTGGGACCGGGGCGACTGCGTCGCGGTGCCGTCCCAGGCCGTACGGGCGGTGCTCGCGGCGGCCAGGCGCCGCGGCGGCACGGTCGTCGTCGACTTGCCGCGCCGGATCGACGACGGCGTCGCCGAGGTCCTCGCCCAGCTCGACGTCGGACTCCTCGTCGTCCCGGCCGAATTGCGGGCCGTCGCGGCGGCCGGCCGGGTGGCCACCGCGGTCGGCATGGTCCTGCGCGACCTCCGGGTCGCGGTACGCGGGCCGTACGCCTCCGGACTCGACGACCGCGAGGTGGCCCGGCTGCTCGGACTGCCCCTGGTCGGCGAGGTGCCCGTCGAGTCCGGGCTCCTGCGCGCCACCGAGAGCAGGCGCCCCCCGGGAGCGTCCGCACGCGGGCCGCTCGCGCGCTTCTGCAGGGAGTTCTGGGAGCGGGCGCTGGTGGAGACGGGAGGGGACGCATGAGGGCGCTGACGGGATCTGAGAGGGCGACCGGTGGCGTGTGGGCCGGCGCGGCGAGCGGTGAGAGGGGGGTCGACGTGGGTGCGGGGGTGTCTGCCCGGGCCCCCGGGGCGCCCGAAGGGCGGTCTGCGGGAGAGGGCCCGGGCGGCCGGACTTCCGGGACGCCCGCGGGGTCGGCTGCGCGGATGGTCCCGGGCTGGGTTTCTCGGGCGTCCCCTGGAGGGGCTTCCACTTGGTCCGCGGGGTCGGCTGTTGGACGGTTTCCCGGGACGGCCGTGGGACGGTTTCCCGGGACGGCCGTGGGACGGTTCCCCGGGACGGCCGTGGGACGGTTTCCGGGTTCGGCTGTTGGACGGTCCCCGGGGGCGGCTTCCGGACGGACGTCGACGGCGACCTCCGGAAGGGGGCCGGGCCCGGCTGCCGGGATGCTCGACGGCGTCCGGCGGTGGCTCGCCGAGAGCGGGGCCGAACCGACGCCCGCGCGTGTGGCGCAGGCCCTGCGGGAGCAGGGGCGCGTGCTCGGGGACGCGGAGATCCTCGGCGCCGCCGAGCAGTTGAGGTCGGAACTCGTCGGCAGCGGGCCACTGGAACCGCTGCTCGCCGACCCGTCGGTGACCGACGTACTGGTGTCCGCACCGGACCGGGTCTGGGTGGACCGGGGCGGCGGCCTCGAACTGACGACGGTCTCCTTCCCGGACGCCGGTGCGGTACGGCGGCTCGCGCAGCGCCTCGCCACTGTCGCGGGGCGCCGGCTGGACGACGCCAGGCCGTGGGTGGACGCCCGGCTGCCCGACGGCACCCGGCTGCACGCGGTACTGCCTCCGGTCGCCGTCGGCTGCACATGTCTGTCACTACGGGTGGTGCGGCCGCGCGCGTTCACCCTCGACGAACTCGCGGCGGCGGGCACCGTGCCGCCCGGCGGTGACCGCGTACTGCGCGCCCTGCTGGGAGCACGGCTGTCCTTCCTCGTCAGCGGTGGCACCGGCAGCGGCAAGACGACACTGCTGAGCGCGCTGCTCGGGCTCGTCGGACCGGACGAGCGCATCGTGCTCGCCGAGGACTCGGCGGAGCTGCGGCCGGACCATCCGCACGTCGTCCGCCTGGAGACCAGACCCGCCAACCAGGAGGCCGCGGGCCTGGTGACCCTGGAGGACCTGGTGCGGCAGGCGCTGCGCATGCGACCGGACCGGCTGGTCGTCGGCGAGGTGCGCGGCCCCGAAGTGGTCCATCTGCTCGCGGCGTTGAACACCGGCCACGAGGGCGGCTGCGGGACGGTGCACGCCAACGCCGCCGCCGACGTACCGGCCCGGCTGGAGGCGCTGGGCACGGCCGCGGGCCTCGACCGGGCGGCCCTGCACAGCCAGCTCGCGGCTGCCCTGTCGGTGGTCCTGCACTTGGTACGGGACAGGTCCGGACGGCGCCGGATCGCCGAGGTGCACGTACTGGAGCGCGACCCGTCGGGGCTGGTGCGGACGGTGCCGGCGCTGCGGTGGGGAGCGGAGGCCTTCGTGGCCGAGCGCGGGTGGGAGCGGCTGCGGGAGCTGCTCAGCGGTGACGGGCTCGACACGCGAGCCGTCGGACGGGAGGTGTACAGGTGACGGGGACGGTTGGGCTGTCGACGGGCGTGGCCCTGGTGTGTCTGGGGGCGGCGGCGTGGTCGGCCGGGAGCGGGTGGCACTCCGGGGCCCGGCGCGCGCGGCTGGTGCTCGCCGACGGCGTGGCGGCCGGCACCGGGCCACCCGCACTGCGCCGGGTGACGGACGGGCTGCGGCGTGTCCGTGGCCGGCTGCGGCCCGAGTGGTGGTCGTTCGCGGCCGGGCTGCTGTTGGCGGTGCTGGGGAACTCGGTGCTGCCGGTCATCGCGGGGGCGGCCGGGGTGCCGGTGCTGCGGCGGACGCGGCTGGCCGGCCGGGCACGGCGGGCCCGGGAGCACCAGCGGGACGGGGTGATCGCGTTGTGCGGGGCGCTCGCCGGGGAGGTGCGCGCGGGGCGGCAGCCGGGCGAGGCGCTGTTGTGTGCCGCCCACGACTCCGGAGGGCTCGGTGAAGCGCAGGCGACGGTGCTGGCGGCGGCCCGGTTCGGCGGGGACGTCCCGGGGGCGCTCGCGGCGGCGGCGCGGCAGCCGGGTGCCGAGGGGTTGCGGGGGCTCGCGGCGTGCTGGCGGGTCGCCGTGGACCAGGGTGCCGGGCTGGCGGCCGGGCTCGACCGGCTGGAGGGCGCACTGCGCGCCGAACGGGACCAGCGCTGCGACCTGCGGGCCCAGTTGGCGGGCGCTCGCGCCACGGCGGTGATGCTCGCCGGCCTGCCGGTCCTTGGCCTCCTGCTCGGCTTCGCCCTCGGTGCCGACCCGCTGCACGTGCTGCTGCACACCGGAGCCGGGCTGGGCTGTCTGCTGGCCGGCGGGGTTCTGGAGGGCCTGGGCGTGTGGTGGGTGACGCGGATCGTGCGGGCTGCGGAGGCGGTGTCGTGAACGGGGAGGTTGTCCACAGGCTGGGGGCAGTGGTGGGGACGCTGCTGGTGGCCGGATGGCTGGCGCGCACGGTCGGGGCCGCACGGCGGGAGCGGAAGGTACGCGGGCGACTCACCGCGCTGCTGACCCCGCGACCGGACCGCGCCGTCCCACGACGCGCCGAGGTGCTGGGCGCCGTGCGCGGATGGCTGCCGCTGGTGGGCACGGTGGGTGCCGGCTGGGCCCTGGTCGGGGGTGGTGCCGGAGTCGTGGTGGGGCTGCTGGGCGCGGCAGCGCTGTGGCGTTGGCGCTCCCGACGGTCGGCCTCCGGTACGGCCGCTGCGGAGACCGTTGCCGCGGAAGCCGCTCGCCAGATGCCGTTGGCGGCCGATCTGCTGGCCGCGTGCATCGCGGCGGGTGCCGGACCGGTGGCCGCGGCCCAGGCGGTGGGCGACGCCCTCGGCGGGCCCGTCGGAGAAGCGTTGGGGCGCGGCGCCGCCGAGGTCCGGCTCGGCGGTGAACCGGGCGGTTCCTGGCGGGGCTTGGCCGCGATTCCGGGCGCCGGGCCGCTGGCGCGGCTACTGGAACGGGCCGACGTGTCCGGCCTGCCCGCGGCCGGTCCGGTCGCCCGGCTCGCCGCCCAGGCCCGTGCCGACTGGGGTCGCGCCACGACCGCCCGAGCCCGCCGGGCGGCCGTCATGGTCACCGCGCCGGTGGGGCTGTGCTTCCTGCCCGCGTTCATCGCGGTGGGCGTACTGCCGGTGGTGATCGGGCTCGCGAGCGGGGCGCTGGGAGACGGAGGACGTGGCGGCTGACGGAACGGAGAGGGCGGGCGGGCGCCGGGCCCGCGAGTGAGTCGACCGACGACGGGACGACGGGACGAGCAAGTGGCAACGGGAACGGACCTTACGGGGGTTGCGATGTATCAGGCGGTACGGGCACGGCTGAGTGCCCTGGTGCGCGGAGCAGTACGGGTGGCGCGGCGGGACGGCGGGATGGTCACTTCGGAGTACGCGATGGGGATCGTCGCCGCGGTGGCGTTCGCCGTGGTCCTCTACAAGGTGGTGACGAGCGGCGCGGTCAGCGCGGAGCTGCAGGGCATCGTGAAGCAGGCACTCGATGCGCGGATGTGAGCGGGCAGCGAGGGCGGGAGCCCGCAGAGGCCTCGCCGGCCATTCCGACAGGGGATTCGTGACGGCGGAGACGGCCGTGGTGCTGCCGGTGCTGGTGGTGTTCGCGATGGCGCTGGTGTACGGGCTGCTTGTGGTGGCCGCTCAGATCCAGTGCGTGGACGCGGCCCGGACGGGCGCCCGCGCGGCGGCCCGTCAGGATCCGGCCGACGCGGTCGTCGAGGTCACGAGAGAGGCGGCACCGCGCGGGGCGCGGGTCACGGTCAGCCGGGAGGCGGGCCAGGTCCGCGTGACCGTGGTGGCCGAGCCACCGGCGTTGCAGGGGCTGCCCTTCGAGGTCCGGGAGGAGGCCGTGGCTTCGGTGGAGCAGACGGCGGGGGCGGGGCCATGACGGGCGGTGTCCTGCCCCGGTCGGAGCCCGGCCGATGCGTTGACGCTGGCGCTGGCGCTGGCGCTGGCGCCGGCTCGGGCGCCGGCTCGGGCACTGGATCCGGCGCTGGCTCGAGCACTCGGTCCGGCTTGGTCTCGGGCTCGGGCTCGAACTCGTGCTTGGGCACTGTCTTCGGCTCGGGCTCTGCCCCGGGCTCTGGCTTCGGTTCGGACTCGGGCTTCGGCTTCGGTTCGGACTCGGGCTTCGGCTTCGGTTCGGGCTCTGCCCCGGGCTTCGGCTTCGGTTCGGGCTCCGGCTCCGGCTCCGGCTCCGGCTCAGGGTCCGGCTCGGGCTCCGGGTCCGGGTCCGGCTCGGGCTCAGGGACCGGGACCGGCTCAGGGTCCGGGCCCGGGTCGGGCTCTGCCTCGGGCACTGGCTCCGGCTCCGGGTGTGGTTCCGGTTTCGGGGGCGGCTCCGACAGAGGGTCCGCAACGGTCTGGAGCGTCGGCGCCGTCGCCGTTCTGTGCCTGGTGTTCGGCATCGTGCTGGCTCTGGGACAGGCCGTCGTAGCCCGGCATCGCGCGGCCGGCGGCGCCGATTTGGCGGCGCTCGCGGCGGCGGACCACTGGGCACGGGGCGGCACGGCCGCGTGTGCCAGGGCGGACCAGATCGCGCGGGCCCAGGGGACGCGGCTGGTGCGGTGCGTGCTCACCGGTCAGGTCTCGGACGTGACGGCGGCGTCCGGCCGAGGTCCGTTCGCGGCGGAGGTCCGGGCGAGAGCGGGGCCGGCGACGGACGTACCGGGGACGGACGTACCGGGGACGGGCGCCCCGGTCGCGGGTGCCCCAGGGGAGGTCGTCTCGCTGGCGGGTGTCCCGGGGGCGGGCGCCCCTCTAGCGGGTGTCCCAGGGGTGGTCGTCTCACCGGCGGGTGCCCCGAGGGAGGTCGTCTCACCGGCGGGCGCCCCGGAGGCGGTTGCCCCTGGGACGGGCGCCCTGAGGCGGCTGTCCCACTGACCGGTGCCCCGGCGTCCGGTGTCCCGGCGACCGGTGTCCCGGCGTCCGGTGTCCCGGCGTCCGGTGTCCCGCCGAGGGAGCATCTGGCCGAGGTGGCGCCTACCTATCCGGCCTCCGTACCGGCCGCCTCCGTACCCGCCGCCTCCGTACCGGCGGCGGGGCCCAGCTCCGGATCCCGATCCAGATCCGCCCCCGCTTCCGCGCCCCGGTCCGCCACCCCCTCCGCCGCTCCCCGCAACAGCACCGTGAGAAGCCGTACGGCTCCCCGCTTGTGCAGCGGCTCGTTGCCGTTGCCGCACTTGGGGGACTGGATGCAGGACGGGCAGCCGGCGTCGCACTCGCAGGAGGCGATGGCCTCCCGGGTGGCCGTGAGCCACTCGCGGGCCGTGTGGAAGGCGCGCTCGGCGAAGCCCGCGCCGCCGGGGTGGCCGTCGTAGACGAAGACGGTCGGGAGGAGCGTGTCGGGGTGCAGGGGGACCGACACGCCGCCGATGTCCCAGCGGTCGCAGGTCGCGAACAGGGGCAGCATGCCGATCGAGGCGTGCTCGGCGGCGTGCAGGGCCCCGCCGAGGATCTCCGGGTTGACCCGGGCCGCGTCCAGCTGATCCTCGGTGACCGTCCACCACACCGCGCGGGTGCGCAGCGTCCGAGGAGGGAGGTCCAGCTTCGTCTCACCCAGGACCTCGCCGGTGATGAGGCGCCGGCGCAGGAAGGAGACCACTTGGTTGGTGACCTCGACGGAGCCGTAGCACAGTCGCCCGTCGCCCCAGGGGACCTCGATGTCGGTCTCCAGGACCGAGATCGCCGTCGTGTCGCGGGCGACCGTCGAGTAGGCGGGGGTGGCCTGCTCGACCAGCGCGACGGAGTCCTCCAGGTCGAGGGAGCGGACGAGATACGTGCGGCCCTGGTGGAGGTGTACGGCGCCCTCGTGGACCGTGGTGTGGGCGGCGCCGGCGTCCACCGTGCCCAGCAGCCGGCCCGTCCCCGCCTCGACGACCTGGACCGGCCGTCCGCCCTCCCCGCGGATGTCGGTCAGGTCGGCGGCCCGCTCCCGGCGCGTCCAGTGCCAGGCCCGCGTCCGGCGGCGCAGCAGCCTGGCCGCCTCCAGCTGGGGAAGCAACTCCTCGCAGGCGGGGCCGAACAGCGTCAGGTCCTCGTCGGTCAGGGGCAGCTCGGCCGCCGCCGCGCACAGGTGGGGGGCGAGGACGTACGGGTTGTCGGGGTCGAGGACCGTGGACTCCACGGGCTGGTCGAACAGGGCCTCGGGGTGGTGGACGAGGAAGGTGTCCAGCGGATCGTCGCGGGCCACCAGCACCGCGAGGGCTCCCTGCCCGGACCGCCCCGCCCGGCCCGCCTGCTGCCACAGCGACGCCCGGGTGCCCGGGTAGCCGGCGATCACCACGGCGTCCAGGCCGGAGATGTCGAGGCCGAGTTCCAGGGCGTTCGTCGCCGCGAGGCCGAGGAGTTCGCCGGAGTGCAGGGCACGTTCCAGGGCGCGTCGCTCCTCGGGGAGATAGCCGCCGCGGTACGCCGCCACGCGCCGGGGCAGCGAGCGGTCGACCTCGGCCAGACGTTCCTTGGCGATCACCGAGATCAGCTCGGCGCCACGCCGGGAGCGTACGAAGGTGATCGAACGCATCCCCTGCACGGTGAGGTCGGTGAGCAGGTCGGCGGCCTCGGCGGTGGCCGTGCGGCGGACCGGCGCGCCCTTCTCGCCCTCCATCTCGGTCAGCGGCGGCTCCCAGAGGGCGAACACCAGTTCACCGCGCGGTGACGCGTCGTCGGCGACCTCGACCACCGGCAGGCCGGTGAGTCGGCGGGCCGCCACCGAGGGCTCCGCGGCGGTGGCGGAGGCGAGCAGGAAGACGGGCGACGCGCCGTAGCGGGCACACAGTCGGCGCAATCTGCGCAGCACCTGGGCGACATGGGAGCCGAAGACGCCGCGGTAGGTGTGGCACTCGTCGATGACGACGTATTTCAGCGATTTCAGGAAGGAGGACCAGCGCGAGTGGGACGGCAGGATGCCGCGGTGCAGCATGTCGGGGTTGGTCAGCATGTAGGTGCCGTACTGGCGGATCCACTCGCGTTCCTCGAACGGCGTGTCGCCGTCGTACACGGCGGTCCGTACGGATGTGCCCAGAGGTTGTGAAAGTTCCTTCACGGACCGGCACTGATCGGCGGCCAGCGCCTTGGTCGGAGCCAGGTAGAGGGCGGTGGCGCCACGCCCGTTGGGGGCCTCGGATCCGTCCAGGAGCGTCGACAGCACCGGCACCAGATACGCCAGGGACTTGCCGGACGCGGTGCCCGTGGCGACGACCACCGAGTCGCCGTCCAGGGCGTGCTCGGCCACGCGTGCCTGGTGGGCCCAGGGGTGTTCGATGCCCGCGGCCCGCACCGCCGCGAGGACCTCCGGTCGAATCCGGTCCGGCCAGACGGCATGACGGCCCGCACGCGGGGGCAAGTGCTCCGTATGAGTGATGCGCGCAGCCCGGCTCGGTCCCGCGGCGAGCCGGTCCAGGAGCATGCCTGGTTCCGGCCTGGAGCCGGGCTCCGCCGGGGGTCGATCGGATCGGTGATTCTTGGCCATCGGCACCGAGTCTGTCACCGGCGTGACGGACAATGGGACCAAGGCGTCGTGCACGCCTGCCGGTAAGTGATTGAATGCCATCGCGGCTGGCGAACCGTCCTGGGGGCTTCAAGCCGAGGTGTCCCGAAGGGCGACCCGCTCGATAGCAAGGTGCTGGAGGATCCGTGGACCTGTCCCTGTCGACCCGTACCGTCGGCGATCGTACGGTCGTCGAGGTCGGTGGCGAAATTGACGTATACACCGCGCCCAAGCTGCGAGAGCAGCTGGTCGAGCTCGTGAACGACGGGAGTTTCCACCTCGTCGTCGACATGGAGGGCGTGGACTTCCTCGACTCCACCGGGCTCGGCGTGCTGGTCGGCGGACTGAAGCGGGTGCGTGCCCATGAGGGCTCGCTGCGCCTGGTCTGCAACCAGGAGCGCATTCTCAAGATCTTCCGTATCACCGGCCTCACCAAGGTGTTCCCCATTCACACCTCGGTCGAGGAAGCGGTGGCGGCCACCGACTGACGACCGGTCCCGGGCCCCTGGGCCCGGGACGGCAGTAGAACAAAGTAGAACAAGGGGGGTCCGGGCTGTCGGCGGCCCGGACCCCCGAAAGCACGCCCGTAGTTCCGAGGGGGATGCATGGCCACCGTTGAACTCCGCTTCAGCGCGCTGCCCGAGCATGTCCGCACCGCCCGTCTGGTGGCGGCGGCGGTGGCACGCAGGGCCGGAGTGGACGAGGCCGTCCTCGACGAGGTCAGGCTCGCCGTCGGCGAGGCCTGCACCCGGGCTGTGGGTCTGCATCAGCACGTCGGCATCACGGCGCCGGTCAAGGTGTCGCTGATCGAGGAGGAGAAGCAGTTCTCCATCGAGGTCGGCGACGAGGCGCCGCACGCGGTACCCGGGGCCGGAAACCCGGGCACCGCCGCCGACGCACTGGAGGCCGAGGAGGACGAGATGGGTCTCGCGGTCATCAGCGGACTCGTCGACGACGTGGAGGTCACGGCCGGCGAGGACGGCGGACTGATCCGCATGACCTGGCCGACCGCACCGGCGGTGCTGCCGCCGGTCTGACACCCACTTCGCCGACCCGAAGTCGACCGTCTCACCGTCTCACCGTCTCACCCGAAGGGCCCTACCTCGTAGGGCCCTTCGTCATGTGTCATGTGCGGAAGCCGAGGTCCACGCATACAGTGGTGCCGAGCGGGCGTTAAGTGAATTCATTCACGATCAGCCGTGCGGTCAATCGTGCGACCAATCGTGCGGTCAATCGCGCGGAAAAGGATCACGACGTTAATGCCAGAAGGGCATTACTACTTCTGGGCCCCTTGTGGTTGACAGGCCAATTCCTTTTGTCGTGCACTGTTTTGATCAGGTTCCGGTACCTACAATCCCGTCCACATCTTGAGCTCAGCCCAAGCGTCAAGGAGGACGAATGGCGGAGCTTTCCACCCCTCATCAGTTGGGCGATACCTCGACCATCGCAGCCGCCGTGCTGACCGACTCGAACCGCGCCCTGGTCGCGGTCATCGCGGTCGTCGCGCTGGCCGCGCTGGTGCTCGCGGGTGTCCTGGTGCGCCAGGTACTCGCGGCGGGCGAGGGAACCGACAGCATGAAGAAGATCGCGGCGGCCGTCCAGGAAGGCGCGAACGCCTATCTGGCCAGGCAGCTTCGCACGCTCGGCGTATTCGCCGTCGTCGTGTTCTTTCTGCTCATGCTGCTGCCCGCGGACGACTGGAATCAACGGGCCGGACGATCGATCTTCTTCCTGATCGGCGCGGCGTTCTCGGCGGCCACCGGCTATATCGGCATGTGGCTCGCCGTGCGCAGCAATGTGCGCGTCGCCGCGGCGGCGCGGGAAGCGACACCGGCCCCCGGCGAACCGGAAAAGGATCTCACTCTCGTCTCGCACAAAGCTACGAAGATCGCATTTCGCACGGGCGGCGTGGTCGGCATGTTCACGGTGGGGCTCGGCCTGCTGGGTGCCTGCTGCGTGGTGCTGGTGTACGCGGCCGACGCGCCGAAGGTGCTGGAGGGCTTCGGCCTCGGTGCCGCGCTGATCGCGATGTTCATGCGAGTCGGCGGCGGCATCTTCACCAAGGCCGCCGACGTCGGCGCCGACCTGGTCGGCAAGGTCGAGAAGGGCATCCCGGAGGACGATCCGCGCAATGCCGCGACCATCGCCGACAACGTGGGCGACAACGTCGGCGACTGTGCGGGCATGGCGGCCGACCTCTTCGAGTCGTACGCCGTGACCCTGGTGGCCGCGCTGATCCTCGGCAAGGTGGCCTTCGGCGACGCGGGACTCGCGTTCCCGCTGCTGGTACCGGCGATCGGCGTGATCACCGCCATGATCGGCATCTTCGCGGTGGCGCCCCGGCGGTCCGACCGCAGTGGTATGAGCGCGATCAACCGGGGATTCTTCATCTCCGCGGTGATCTCGCTGGTGCTGGTGGCGGTGGCCGTCTTCGTCTACCTGCCCGGGAAGTACTCGGAGCTGGACGGCGTCACGGACGCGGCGATCGCCGGCCGGGACGGCGACCCGCGGATCCTCGCACTCGTCGCGGTGGCGATCGGCATCGTGCTCGCCGCCCTGATCCAGCAGCTCACCGGCTACTTCACCGAGACCACCCGGCGCCCCGTCAAGGACATCGGCAAGTCCTCGCTCACGGGGCCCGCCACCGTCGTCCTGGCCGGGATCTCGCTCGGCCTCGAATCCGCCGTCTACACCGCCCTGTTGATCGGCCTCGGCGTCTACGGGGCCTTCCTGCTCGGCGGTGCGTCGATCATGCTGGCGCTGTTCGCGGTGGCGCTGGCCGGCACCGGCCTGCTCACCACGGTCGGTGTGATCGTCGCCATGGACACCTTCGGGCCGGTCTCCGACAACGCGCAGGGCATCGCCGAGATGTCCGGCGACGTCGAGGGCGCCGGCGCCCAGGTGCTCACCGACCTGGACGCGGTCGGCAACACCACCAAGGCCATCACCAAGGGCATCGCCATCGCCACCGCCGTCCTCGCGGCGGCGGCCCTCTTCGGGTCGTACCGCGACGCCATCACCACCGGCGCGGCGGACGTGGGCGAGAAACTCAGCGGTGAGGGCGCGCCGATGAGTCTGATGATGGACATCTCACAGCCCAACAACCTGGTCGGGCTCATCGCGGGCGCGGCGGTCGTCTTCCTCTTCTCGGGGCTGGCGATCAACGCGGTCTCGCGGTCGGCGGGGGCGGTGGTCTACGAGGTGCGGCGGCAGTTCCGGGAGCGGCCCGGGATCATGGACTACACCGAGAAACCGGAGTACGGCAAGGTCGTCGACATTTGCACCAGGGACGCACTGCGGGAACTCGCCACGCCCGGGCTGCTCGCCGTGATGGCGCCCATCTTCATCGGGTTCACGCTCGGTGTGGGAGCGCTCGGGGCGTTCCTGGCGGGCGCGATCGGCGCGGGCACGCTGATGGCGGTGTTCCTCGCCAACTCCGGTGGTTCCTGGGACAACGCCAAGAAACTCGTCGAGGACGGTCACCACGGCGGCAAGGGCAGCGAGGCCCACGCCGCCACCGTCATCGGCGACACCGTCGGCGACCCGTTCAAGGACACCGCGGGTCCGGCGATCAACCCCCTGCTGAAGGTCATGAACCTGGTGGCGCTGCTCATCGCGCCGGCGGTCATCAAGTTCTCCTACGGCGCCGACAAGAGCATCGGCGTACGGGTCGCGATCGCCGTCGTCGCGTTCCTCGTCATCGCCGCGGCGGTCTACGTGTCCAAGCGGCGCGGAATCGCGATGGGAGACGAGGACGACGGCGAACGGGAGCCCAAGTCGGCCGATCCGGCGGTGGTTTCGTAGGCCCGAGCCCGGAGCGTCGTGGAGGCGCAGGTCAAAGGGTGGGCGGACGGCGCGTGTTGACGCGTCGTCCGCCCGCGTCGTGCGTGCGTGCGCCCCTCACCGTGAGCCTTCTCTCTCTTGGTGCAAATGGCTGCAATACGGTCTTAATGGATGTTCGTCCTGCGAGTGTCCCCCATCCGGCGTGTATGTTCCGGGGCCGAGAGCCATGGAAGGGACCAATCCGGTGAACAAGAAGCTCGCGGCCGCACTGTCCGGCGGTGCGGTACTGGTACTGGCGCTGACGGGATGCGGCAGCAGCGACGACAACGACAAGCTGGACTCCTGGGCGAAGGACGTCTGCGACGCCGTCCAGCCGCAGGCCAGGAAGATCGAGGCGGCCAACGCGGCGATCCAGAAGGAGACCTCGGACAACAGCACGCCGGCCGAGGTCCAGAAGACCGACGCGAAGGCGTTCCAGGACATGTCCGACGCCTACAAGGCGATGGGCAGCGCCGTCCAGAAGGCCGGGGCGCCGGACGTCGACGGCGGCGAGAAGAAGCAGAAGGACGCGGTCACAGAGCTCAACGGCCTCTCCTCGTCGTACGCCTCCCTGAGGAAGCAGGTGGAGGACCTCGACACCAAGGACCAGGCGAAGTTCGCCGACGGTCTCAAGGACATCGCCACCGAGCTGAACAAGCTCAGCAAGAGCGGCAACGACGCGCTGAAGACCCTGGAGGAGGGCGACGTCGGCCAGGCGATGGCCAAGCAGGAGAGCTGCAAGTCGGCCTCGGTGACGCCGTCGGCCGCGGCCGGCTGACCTCTGCCGCACGGGGGCGGGGCGGGGGCCGCAGGGCCACAATGGGGGTGTGAGTAACGCCAGCCTGTCCCCCCTGCCCTCCGCCGACCGCCCCGACGTGACCGCCCGGCTGCGGGACGCCCTGCTCGGGGCCTCCTTCACCGCCGACGGACTGCTGGAGCTGCTCGGCGCCCCCGCCTACGCGGCGCTGTCGCGCAGCGAGACCGTGCCCGCGCTCCGGGCCACCCGCGGCGACACGCCGCTCGAACTGCTCGTACGGCTGTTCCTGCTCCAGCAACCGGTGCCCCACGCGCGCGTGGCGGACGTCCTGCCCGTCGACGCCTGCCTGGAGAGCGGGTGGCTCGTCCGCGCGGGCGACGACGAGGTGGCGGCCACCGTGGACGTACGGCCGTACGGCGGGCCCGGCGGCGAGGACTGGTTCATCGTCTCCGACCTGGGCTGCGCGGTCGGCGGCGCCGGCGGCATCGGCAACCGCGCCGAGGGCGTCGTCCTCGGCGTCGGCGGCGCGTCCATGACGCTGGCCGGCCTCACCGTCCGTACGCCCGTCTCCGCCGCCCTCGACCTCGGCACCGGTTCCGGCATCCAGGCGCTGCACGCCGCCCGGCACGCCACGCGCGTGACGGCGACCGACCTCAACCCGCGCGCGCTGCACATCACCGCGCTCACGCTCGCCCTGTCCGGGGCCCCGGCCGCCGAACTGCGCGAGGGCTCGCTCTACGAGCCGATCGAGGACGACGAGACGTACGACCTGATCGTCTCCAACCCGCCGTTCGTGATCTCGCCCGGCGCCCGCCTCACCTACCGCGACGGCGGAATGGGCGGGGACGATCTGTGCCGCTCGCTCGTTCAGCAGACGGGGGAGCGCCTGAACGAGGGCGGGTTCGCGCACTTCCTCGCCAACTGGCAGCACGTGGAGGGGGAGGACTGGACGGACCGGCTGCGCTCCTGGGTGCCGCGCGGCTGCGACGCCTGGATCGTGCAGCGCGAGGTGCAGGACGTCACGCAGTACGCCGAGCTGTGGCTCAGGGACGCGGGCGACCACCGCGCCGACGCGGCCGAGTACCAGGCGCGGTACGACGCGTGGCTGGACGAGTTCGAGACGCGCAAGGTCAGGGCCGTCGGCTTCGGCTGGATCACCCTGCGCCGGACCGGGTCCGCCGAGCCCTCGATCACCACCGAGGAGTGGCCGCACCCGATCGAGCAGCCGCTCGGCGAGACCGTGCGCGCGCATTTCGACCGGGTCGACTACCTGCGCGCCCACGACGACGCCGCCCTGCTCGAGGCGCACTTCACACTGGCCGGCGAGGTCGTCCAGGAGCAGGTCGGGCTGCCCGGCGCCGAGGACCCGGAGCACGTCGTCCTGCGCCAGAACCGCGGCATGCGCCGGGCCACCCGGGTCGACACCGTCGGCGCCGGTTTCGCGGGCGTCTGCGACGGCACCATGAGCGCGGGCCGCATCCTGGACGCCATCGCCCAGCTGGTGGGCGAGGACCCGGTGGCGCTGCGCGACCGCACGCCCGCCCAGATCCGGCTGCTGGTGGAGCAGGGGTTCCTCGAACCGGCGTAGACACGCGTCGGCGGTCCCCGCCGCCCGGACCCGCCCTCGTACGGGAAGACGGGAAGTACGAGGGCGCCGTACGGGAAGTACGAGGGCGCCGTACGGGAAGTACGAGGGCGCCGTACGGGAAGTACGAGGGCGCCGTACGGGAAATACGAGGGCGCCGTACGGGAAGAACGAGCCACGGGCAGGGGCACACCGAGTCCGTCGGCTCCCCGTTCACCTCGGGTTCGCCTGCCCGCCGCCCGCGCGTGCCAGCCTCCCGGAGGCTGAACACTCGCGGGTTGGAGAAAAGGGGCACGGGGACCATGGAAAGCGGGCCGGCGATCTTCGCGGGAATGGTGTTCGCCCTGTTCGGGGCCGGTCTGCTGGTGTGGACCGCGACGCGGGTCCGGCACGGCCGGCCCGTCGCGCACGGTGTGAGCCCCGTCGCATCGGCGACCGTCGCGAGCGTCGCCGCCGTGGTCGCGCTGGTCCTCGGGGCATGGTGCCTGACGCACGTGTGAGAGGCCGGTTCCGGACCCCGGCCGCATCCCCGCCCGCGTAATCGGCGGGTCGCGCTCCGGATGCACGCGTCAGGGCCGGTAAACACTCCGGGCGGCAGGAACAGGGTTCGTCGGGTTACCGTTCGAGTGGCCGTTGCGGGCTTTTCCCGTTTGACACGGGGGCGGGAGGTACCGTCACACTCCGCAGCGTCACGACCGAAGCGCAGCACGACCCGACCCCGGGAGCACTGCCTGGGGAGGCCCCAGCGTCGACCGGAGAGAAGAGCGAAGTTGTCCCCGACCAGCGAGACCGCGAACGGCGGCCGCCGACTCGTCATCGTCGAGTCGCCTGCCAAGGCGAAGACGATCAAGGGCTATCTCGGCCCTGGCTACGTCGTCGAGGCGAGCGTCGGGCACATTCGCGACCTTCCCAGCGGTGCGGCGGAGGTGCCGGAGAAGTACACCGGCGAGGTCCGCCGCCTCGGTGTGGACGTCGAACACGACTTCCAGCCCATCTATGTGGTCAACGCCGACAAGAAGGCGCAGGTCAAGAAGCTCAAGGACCTGCTGAAGGACTCCGACGAGCTCTTCCTCGCCACCGATGAGGACCGCGAGGGCGAGGCCATCGCCTGGCACCTCCAGGAAGTCCTCAAGCCGAAGATCCCGGTCAAGCGCATGGTGTTCCACGAGATCACCAAGGACGCGATCCGGGCCGCCGTGGCCAACCCGCGCGAGCTCAACCAGAAGCTCGTCGACGCCCAGGAGACCCGCCGCATCCTCGACCGCCTCTACGGCTACGAGGTCTCGCCGGTCCTCTGGAAGAAGGTCATGCCGAAGCTGTCGGCCGGCCGCGTCCAGTCCGTCGCCACGCGCCTCGTCGTCGAGCGGGAGCGCGAGCGCATCGCGTTCCGTTCCGCCGAGTACTGGGACCTGACGGGCACCTTCGCGACCGGCCGCGCGGGGGACCAGTCCGACCCGTCGTCGCTGGTCGCCCGCCTCCAGACCGTCGACGGACGGCGGGTCGCACAGGGCCGCGACTTCGACTCCCTGGGGCAGATCAAGAGCGCGAACACCCTCCACCTCGACGAGGCGAACGCCCGCGCGCTCGCCGCCGCGCTGGAGAACACGCGCTTCGCCGTCCGCTCCGTCGAGTCCAAGCCGTACCGCCGCTCGCCGTACGCCCCGTTCCGTACGACGACGCTCCAGCAGGAGGCGAGCCGCAAGCTCGGCTTCGGCGCCAAGTCGACCATGCAGGTCGCCCAGAAGCTGTACGAGAACGGCTACATCACCTACATGCGTACGGACTCGACGACCCTGAGCGACACGGCGGTCACCGCCGCCCGCGCCCAGGTCACGCAGCTGTACGGCGCCGACTACCTCCCCGCCCAGCCGCGGACGTACGCCGGCAAGGTCAAGAACGCGCAGGAGGCGCACGAGGCGATCCGCCCCTCCGGCGACCGCTTCCGCACGCCCGCCGAGACCGGTCTGACCGGCGACCAGTTCAAGCTGTACGAGCTGATCTGGAAGCGGACCGTCGCCTCCCAGATGAAGGACGCGACCGGCAACAGCGTCACCGTGAAGATCGGCGGCGCGGCCTCCGACGGCCGGGACGTCGAGTTCAGCGCCTCCGGCAAGACGATCACCTTCCACGGCTTCCTGAAGGCCTACGTCGAGGGTGCCGACGACCCGAACGCCGAGCTGGACGACCGCGAGCGCCGGCTGCCGCAGGTCGCCGAGGGCGACGCGCTGACGGCCGAGGAGATCACGGTCGACGGCCACGCCACCAAGCCCCCGGCCCGCTACACCGAGGCGTCGCTGGTCAAGGAGCTGGAAGAGCGCGAGATCGGCCGCCCGTCGACCTACGCGTCGATCATCGGCACGATCCTGGACCGCGGCTACGTCTTCAAGAAGGGCACGGCCCTCGTCCCGTCCTTCCTCTCCTTCGCCGTGGTCAACCTCCTGGAGAAGCACTTCGGGCGGCTCGTCGACTACGACTTCACCGCCAAGATGGAGGACGACCTCGACGCCATCGCCCGCGGCGAGGCGCAGGCGGTGCCGTGGCTGCGGCGCTTCTACTTCGGCGAGGGCGCGGGAAGCGGCGGCGCGGCCGACGCGGGCAACGGCGACGGGGACCACCTCGGCGGCCTCAAGGAGCTGGTGACGGACCTGGGCGCGATCGACGCGCGCGAGGTGTCGTCCTTCCCCGTCGGCAACGACATCAAGCTCCGCGTGGGCCGCTACGGCCCGTACGTCGAGCGTGGCGAGAAGGACTCCGAGAACCACCAGCGCGCCGACGTCCCCGAGGACCTGGCGCCGGACGAGCTGTCCGTCGAGCTGGCGGAGGAACTGCTCGCCAAGCCGAGCGGCGACTTCGAGCTGGGCACCGACCCGGCCACCGGCCACGCCATCGTCGCCAAGGACGGCCGCTACGGCCCCTACGTCACCGAGGTGCTCCCCGAGGGCACCCCGAAGACCGGCAAGAACGCCGTGAAGCCGCGTACGGCCTCGCTGTTCAAGTCGATGGCGCTGGACACGGTCACCCTGGACGACGCCCTGAAGCTCATGTCGCTGCCGCGTGTCGTCGGCGCCGACGCCGAGGGCGTCGAGATCACCGCGCAGAACGGCCGCTACGGCCCGTACCTGAAGAAGGGCACGGACTCCCGGTCCCTCACCTCCGAGGAGCAGCTCTTCTCGATCACGCTGGAGGAGGCGCTGGCGATCTACGCCCAGCCCAAGCAGCGTGGCCGGGCCGCGGCCAAGCCGCCGCTGAAGGAGCTGGGCACCGACCCGGTCAGCGAGAAGCCGGTCGTCGTCAAGGACGGCCGCTTCGGCGCGTACGTCACCGACGGCGAGACCAACGCGACTCTGCGCTCCGGCGACAGCGTCGAGGAGATCACCCCGGAGCGCGGCTACGAGCTGCTCGCCGAGAAGCGCGCCAAGGGGCCCGCCAAGAAGACGGCGAAGAAGGCCGCCGCGAAGAAGGCCCCGGCCAAGAAGGCGACGGCGAAGAAGACCGCGGCCAAGAAGACGACGGCGGCCAAGACGACGGCCGCGAAGAAGACCACGGCCAAGACCGCCACCAAGAAGACGGCCACCACGAAGTCGGCCGCCAAGAAGGCGACCGCGTCGAAGACTTCGGAGGACTGACTTCCTTTCCTCGACGCTTCGCGGACTCTCCCGCAGTGTTCCGCGCTCTTCGCGAAACGAACGCCCCGGCATCATTTCGGTGTCGGGGCGTGCGTACGTTCGGCCGGGCACGCCGGACTGTCACTGACGACCGATAGGCTGAACGCATGACGCGAGCCGAGCAGCCAACGGCCCCTCACCCCGCCCCGGACGACGCCCTGGTCGCGGACTCCCGCGAGCGCGCCGTCCGCGCCCTGCTGCGCCGCCCGCAGCTGAGGCGGTTGTGGAGCGCACAGCTCGTGGGGGGTGTCGGCGACATCCTCGCCCTCCTGGTGCTGGTCCTCCTCGCCGTCCAGGCCGCGATCGGCGCGGGCTCGTTCGGCGGTGGTTACCGGGGCGTGGCATTCGCAGTGGCGACCGTTTTCGGCGTACGCATCCTGGCGACGCTGCTCTTCGGTGCCGTACTGCTGGGGCCCCTCACCTCACTCACCTCGCAGGACGGTCCGCTCGACCGGCGCTGGACCATGGTCGGCGCCGACGGGCTGCGGGCCGGGCTGCTGATCGTCGCGCCCCTGTGGATCGACTGGACGCCGGACGACGCGCTCGCCGTCCTCCTGGTGACCGTCTTCGTCACCGGCGTCGCCGAGCGCTTCTGGACGGTGTGCCGGGAGAGCGCGGCGCCCGCGCTGCTGCCCGCCCCGCCCCCGGAGGGCGCGACGGTACGACCGCTGCCCGACCACATGGACGCGCTGCGCCGCCTGTCGCTGCGTACGAGCTTCGTGGCGGTCCCGCTGGCCGGCGCCGTGCTGGTCGTCGCGGGACTGCTGAACAACCTGCTGGGCGCCGGTGTCGACTGGTTCGCCGAGCATCAGGCGGCGCTCGGTTCGTATGTCGCGGCCGGGCTGTTCGCCGCCTCCCTGTCCGTGGTGACCTTCCTGGAGCTGCCCGGCGTCCGCACCCCGCGCGCGCGGTCGCCGCTGGAGGGCATGCGCCGTCCGAAGAGCGACTCGGGCGTCGACAAGGGCCGCACCGGCGCCCTCCCGCTGCTGGTGCTCGCCTGCGCGGCGGTCGCCGCCGTGGTGGCCGCCGCGGTCGCCGTGGCGGTGCTGCACGCCAAGGACCTCGGCGGCGGCCCCGTGCTGTACGGACTGATGGTGGGCGCGCTGACCGGCGGTGTCGTCGTCGGCATCCGCACGGCCCCCGCCCTGCTGCCCTCACTGTCCCGTCGGCGGCTGCTGGCCCTGGCGATCGCCTTCGCCGGCGTCGCCCTGCTGGCCGCCGGCCTCGTCCCGGACGACACCACCGTGCTGCTGCTCCTCGCGCTGGCCGGAGTCGGCGCGGGCGTCGCGGCCAACACCGGGCACACACTGCTCGACCAGGAGACCGAGGATCACCGCCGGACGCGCACGACCGAGCACCTGCACGCGGTCGTCCGGGTCTATGTGGCGCTCGGCGCGGTCGTCGCGCCGGTGGTGGCGGCGGCGATCGGACCGCACCGCCTGGAGAACGGCAAGTTCGTCTTCGCGCACGGCGGCGCCGCGTTCGTGCTGATGCTGGTCGGCGCGCTGCTGCTGCCGGTGGCCGCGCTGGTGCTGGCCAAGGTCGACGACCGTTCCGGCGTACCGCTGCGGCACGACCTGCGGGACGCGCTGCTCGGCGGCGACGACCCGGTGCCGACGCCCGCGACCAACGGATTCTTCATCGCCCTGGAGGGCGGCGACGGTGCGGGGAAGTCCACCCAGGCCGAGGCACTCGCCGAGTGGATCAGGGGCAAGGGGCACGAGGTCGTGCTGACGCGCGAGCCGGGGGCGACCCCGGTGGGCAAGCGCCTGCGCTCCATCCTGCTGGACGTGTCGAGCGCCGGTCTGTCGCACCGCGCGGAGGCGCTGCTGTACGCCGCCGACCGCGCGGAGCACGTCGACACCGTGGTCCGGCCCGCGCTGGAGCGCGGTGCCGTGGTCATCTCCGACCGGTACATCGACTCCTCGGTGGCCTACCAGGGCGCCGGCCGCGACCTGTCGCCGACCGAGATCGCCCGCATCAACCGCTGGGCGACCGACGGGCTCGTTCCGCACCTGACCGTCCTGCTGGACGTCGCACCGGAGGCCGCGCGCGAGCGGTTCACCGAGGCGCCGGACCGGCTGGAGTCGGAGCCCGCCGAGTTCCACGCGCGCGTGCGCTCCGGTTTCCTGACCCTGGCCGCGGCCGACCCCGGGCGCTACCTCGTCGTGGACGCGGGCCAGGAGCCCGAGGCCGTCACCACCGTCGTGCGCCACCGGCTCGACCAGGTGCTGCCGCTTTCCGAGGCCGAGGTCAAGGCCCAGGAGGAGGCACGCCGCAAGGCCGAGGAGGACGCGCGCCGCAAGGCCGAGGA
This sequence comes from Streptomyces sp. NPDC056296, assembly GCF_042268605.1. Taxonomy (NCBI): domain Bacteria; kingdom Bacillati; phylum Actinomycetota; class Actinomycetes; order Kitasatosporales; family Streptomycetaceae; genus Streptomyces; species Streptomyces sp. NPDC056296. The sequence goes on from NZ_JBHJRX010000049.1 coordinate 45,944, forward strand.
AGAGGCCGCGCGCAAGGCCGAGGAGGAGCGCCTGGAGCGCGAGCGCCTCGAACAGCTGGAGCGGCTGCGCGCCGAGGAGGAGGAGCGCAAGCGCCGCGAGCTGGAGGAGGCGCAGCGGCGCGAGGCCGAACGGCAGGCCGAGGAGGCCCGGCAGCGGGCCGAGGAAGCGCGCCGGAAGGCCGAGGAGGAGCGGGCACGGCTCCTCGCGGAGGAGAAGGCACGGGCCGAGGAGGAGGCGCGGCGCCGGGCCGAGGAGGAACGGCGGCGCAAGCAGGCCGAGGAGGAGGAGCGCCTGCGCGCCGAGGCCGAGGCCCGGCGCCTGGAGAAGCAGCGCAAGGCCGAGGAGGCCCTGATGCGGGCCGAGGAGGCTCGCCGGGCGGCGGAGCAGGCGGCGGCAGCGGCCGCGGCGGGTCCGAGGCCGACGGCGCCTCCGGCGGCGGACGCACCCCGGCCGAGGCCGGCCGCTCCGGCCCCGTCGGACGCGGTGACCGTGCCGACGCCGGTCGTGACCCCGACGAACGCCTCCGGCGGACCGGTCGAGGACACGGCGGTACTGCGGCCGGTGCGGGACTCGGGTGACCCCGCCGACGCTCGGGACTCGGCCGGCTCGCCGGACGACCGGGGCGGCGCCGAGGACGGCACCCGGGGTGGGCGCGGCGACGACGGCCGGGCGTCCGGGGTGTCCGAGGCGCGCGCACCCGAGTCCGAGTCCGAGTCCGAGACGACGACCGAACTGCCCAAGCCGACGGTGCCGCCCGGCACGACGGGCGCGGCGGACGAGACCGCGGTGCTGCCGGCGGTGGAGCCGCGGGCCGCCGACGAGACGGTGGTGCTGCCGCCTGTGACGCCGCGGGCCGCCGACGAGACGGCGGTGCTGCCGCCTGTGACGCCGCGGGCCGCCGACGAGACGGCGGTGCTGCCGCCCGTCACGCCGGGAGCCGCCGACGAGACCGCGGTGCTGCCCCCCGTACGCGGGGACGACCCCGCCGACCGGGTCCCGCCGGGCTACTTCCGGGAGGACGGCCCGGCCGCTCGCCCCGACCGGTCCGAGGAACCCCAGGACCGCACGCGCGAGCTGCCCCAGATCGACCCCGACCAGGCACCGCCCCGCAGGCGCCGCTCGGACTGGGCCGAGGAGACACCGCTGGACGACCTGCCGACCCTGGCGGACGAGCTGCTCGGCCCGCGTGACGGCGATCACGACGGAGGCGGCCGGGGCGATGGCGGCCGTGGTGACGGTGGCCGGGGCGATGGCGGCCGTGGCGACGGCAGGCGTGGCGACGGCCGTGACGGTGGCGAGGGCCGTCGGGGGAAGGGGCGGGGCCGAGGCTGACGGGTCGCCCCCGGGGTTCCCGTCCTCGCTCGACCTCCGCGTGCCGCTCCCGCTCCCGCTCCCCCCCGGGGGGCCCCGGGCGTCCCCGGCCTCCGTTGTCAGTGCCGCCCCGCACAATGGAGGACGCGACGCGGAGTGCGGAGCAGCGCGGCGGAGTACGACGGAACGTGACGGAAGGGCGGCGTGACCCATGACCGTGTGGGACGACCTCGTCGGGCAGGAGAAGGTGAGCGAACCGCTCGCCGCCGCTGCCCGGGACGCCGACGCCTTCGTCACCGCCGCCGCGGCCGACGGCCCGCTCCCCGAGACGTCGAGCATGACGCACGCCTGGCTGTTCACCGGCCCGCCCGGCGCGGGGGTGGCGCAGACGGCGCGGGCCTTCGCCGCCGCGCTGCAGTGCGTGAGCCCCGACCGCGCACTCGGCGGGGTCCCCGGCTGCGGCTTCTGCGACGGATGCCACACGGCGCTCGTCGGCACCCACGCGGACGTCAGCACGGTGGTCGCCATGGGTGCGGAGATCCGCGTCCCGGACATGCGGGACACGGTCCGCAAGTCGTTCACCTCACCCGCGAACGGCCGCTGGCAGATCATCCTCGTCGAGGAGGCCGAGCGGCTGAACGAGAAATCCGCCAACGCCGTCCTGAAGGCCGTGGAGGAACCCGCCCCGCGTACGGTCTGGCTGCTGTGCGCCCCGTCCGTCGAGGACGTCCTGCCCACGATCCGCTCCCGCTGCCGCCACCTGAACCTGCGCACCCCGTCGGTCGACGCCGTCGCCGACATGCTCGTACGGCGCGAGGGCGTCGAGCCGGACGTCGCCGCCGCGGCGGCCCGCGCCACCCAGGGCCACATCGACCGCGCCCGCCGCCTGGCCACGGACCCGGCCGCCCGGGGCCGCCGGGCCGCCGTGCTGAAGCTGCCGCTGCGGGTCGAGGACGTCGGCGGTGCCCTCAAGGCGGCCCAGGAACTGGTCGACGCCGCGGCGGAGGACGCCAAGCAGCTCGCCGAGGAGATGGACACCAAGGAGAGCGAGGAACTGAAGGCCGCCCTGGGCGCGGCACAGGGCGGCCGGCTGCCGCGCGGCACGGCGAGCGTGATGAAGGATCTGGAGGAGAACCAGAAGCGCCGCAGAACGCGCACCCAACGCAACAGCCTCGACCTCGCCCTGACCGACCTCACCGCCTTCTACCGCGACGTCCTCGCCCTCCAGCTCGGCTCCCGTGTGGCGATCGCCAACGCCGACGCCGAGGAAGCCCTGGATCGTCTCGCCCGCGGCAGCTCACCGGAGTCCACCCTGCGCCGCATCGAGGCGATCGCCGCCTGCGGGGAGGCCCTCGACCGCAATGTGCCGCCGCTTCTCGCGGTCGAGGCGATGGCGATGGCGCTCAGAGCGGGCTGACGCTCCGAGGCGGGGTTGACGACGTAACTCGTACGAGGCACGTCGAGCACACACAGCATCGATGAAGTCGCGGAGAGTTACGCTCGCTGAATGCACACAAGGCGCACCCACCGCAGGGCCCGCATCGGCAGGACCCGGATCGGCAGAACTCGTACCGGCAGGACTCGTACCGGCAGGACCCGTACCGGAGCCATGCTCCTGGCCGCCGCGCTGCTCGCCACCGCCTGCTCGGCCGGGGGCGCGTCGACGTCGGCCGGTTCGGCGGCGGAGGCGGCCGGATCGACGGAGGCGGCGAAGGCGTCCCTGGCCGCGTTGCCGCAGGCCACGCCCTCCGCGCTGGCGCCGTACTACGAGCAGAAGCTGAGCTGGCGCGACTGCGGTGTCCCCGGCTTCCAGTGCGCCACCATGAAGGCCCCGCTCGACTACGCGAAGCCGACCGAGGGAGACGTCCGGCTCGCCGTGGCCCGCAAGAAGGCCACCGGCCCGGGCAAGCGGCTCGGCTCGCTGCTGGTGAACCCGGGCGGACCGGGCGGTTCGGCGATCGGCTACCTCCAGCAGTACGCGGGCATCGGCTACCCGCAGGAGGTCCGCGCCCAGTACGACATGGTGGCGGTCGACCCGCGCGGCGTGGCCCGCAGCGAGCCCATCGAGTGCCTCGACGGCCGCGAGATGGACGCGTACACGCGGACGGACGTCACCCCGGACGACGAGGCCGAGGCGGACAAGCTGGTCGACGCCTACCAGGAGTTCGCCGAGGGCTGCGGAGCGGACGCGCCGAAACTGCTGCGTCACGTGTCGACCGTCGAGGCGGCCCGCGACATGGACATCCTGCGGGCGGTGCTCGGCGACGAGAAGCTGACCTACGTCGGCGCCTCCTACGGCACCTTCCTCGGCGCGACGTACGCCGGCCTGTTCCCGGACCGGGCGGGCCGCCTGGTCCTGGACGGCGCGATGGACCCGTCACTGCCCGCACGCCGGCTGAACATGGACCAGACGGCGGGCTTCGAGACGGCGTTCCAGTCCTTCGCGAAGGACTGCGTACGGCAGCCCGACTGCCCCCTCGGCGACAAGGGCACCGCCCCCGACCAGGTCGGCAAGAACCTGAAGGCCTTCTTCGACGACCTGGACGCCAAGCCCGTCCCCACCGGCGACGCGGACGGCCGCAAACTCACCGAGTCACTGGCCACCACCGGCGTGATCGCGGCGATGTACGACGAGGGTGCCTGGCAGCAGCTGCGCGAGTCGCTGACCTCGGCGATGAAGGAGAACGACGGCGCCGGCCTGCTGGTCCTGTCCGACAGCTACTACGAGCGCGAGGCCGACGGCGGCTACAGCAACCTGATGTTCGCCAACGCCGCCGTGAACTGCCTGGACCTCCCCGCCGCCTTCACCTCCCCGGACGAGGTGCGAGACGCGCTCCCCGACTTCGAGAAGGCGTCCCCGGTCTTCGGCGAGGGCCTCGCCTGGTCCTCCCTGAACTGCGCGTACTGGCCGGTGGAGCCCACGGGTGAGCCGCACCGCATCGTGGCCGCCGGCGCCACCCCGATCGTCGTGGTCGGCACCACCCGCGACCCGGCCACCCCGTACCGCTGGGCCGAGGCCCTGGCCGACCAGCTCTCCTCCGGCCGCCTCCTCACGTACGAGGGCGACGGCCACACCGCCTACGGCCGCGGCAGCACCTGCATCGACTCCGCGATCAACACCTATCTGCTGCGCGGCAGCGCACCGGAAGACGGCAAACGCTGCTCGTAGCGCCCTGGCGACCGCCCTTCCCGCCCCGGAGCCCGAGCCTCCGGGGCGGGTACGAGGCACCCTCGGAAACTGTGTAGACTTACCGACGTTGCTGATCGCACCATGGTGCACAGCGCACGCCGCCTTAGCTCAGATGGCCAGAGCAACGCACTCGTAATGCGTAGGTCTCGGGTTCGAATCCCGAAGGCGGCTCTATCGAACCCCAGGTCAGGGCTTTGACCTGGGGTTTCTTGTTTCGGGTGACCTTGGAATCCGGGCTAATCGGGCACCTGTGTTCTACGCATCGCAATGCGTAGGTCTGGGATCGACTGGCAGTGGGCACTTGGGTCCACAGGGCTGTGACCTCGCTTTTTGCTCTGTGCTGCCGGTCAGCTCGGGTCTGTCGGTTTCGGTGTGGTGGCCATGTGGTGGCCAAGCGTGCAGCGATTGTGTAAATGGGTCCCGATCTGCTGTGCGGTCACGGGCGTGTTTGGGGCCGCAGAGTCGTGCCATCCGGACAATTCCACGATCAACGCGTTCCACCTGGGGCACGATCGACAGGAGCCGCCGCAGCGGTACAGCCAGCGGTGATGTTCACCGATACCAGGTCGCGACGTCGGCTGGGCGGCCGGTCGAGGATCGCCGGGCCGCAGTGCTTCAGCGCCGCTTCTTCGCCCTGGTCCACAGCAACAACCCGGACATCCGGTCCGAACCCGTCGGAGCCATGCCCGTCATGTGGAACAGCGATGAACGGGCGGACAGCAACCGCGGCTGAGCGAATGGCATCAGAGGGAGACGATCAGTGCCAACACGGCAGTCAGGTAGTGGCAGTGGCTCGCCAGGCGCTGGTGACGCACCCTTCCTCCCAGTGCCACCATCCCTCGGCCTCGCCGTGCTCCCAGAGGTGGTTACTGGCCTGCACAAGGTCTGACTCCTTGTTGGTGAATGCTCGAGTCCCTGGCCCTGGGCCAGCGGTGGAGTCGCTGAGCCCCGAGCCATCTAAGGGGTGCCGCTCAGGCAGACTTGGCAGTCATGCCGCGTTCTCGGGCGAGGAGCTCGACGATCTCGTGGAGACGGAACTTCGGGTCGGGAGCCTCGGCGATCATTTCGATGAGCAGGTTGTTGAAGTCGTCCAGTGCGGGGCTGCCGAGCCCAGCCGCGTTCATCGCGGCGTGCCCTTCCCGGAGTTGCGCGATGATGCGGGCGGCGTCGGCGCTGACGGCGGTCGTCATGCCGACATTTCCGCCCGCTCGGACCCGGTCTCGCAGAGGACACGGGTGAGCGTGTCCCACACCTGGTCGGGGTCCCCAATCTCCAGGATCATCCCGGCTGCCACGTCGAGGGCCTTGTCGATACGCCCGCCGTTGTTCTCCTTCTCTACGTCGATGGCGCGCAGTGCGCGGACAACGTGGGGGCGGGCCGCCGCATGGGCGGCGGGCAGCCGGTCGGTGGCGTTCGCCAGGTCCCAGCCAGCCGGGACCTGGTATGCGGCCGGGCAGTCGTCGTAGGTGACGACCCTGGGAGTGCCTTTGCCGCTGCCCAGGTGGACGTCCAGGCGGAGCTGGGACGCTTCCCGGAACAGGGCGGTGATGCCCGGTCCCATGCCGTCGAGGATCACCTCGCGGACGGCGTACCCGTGCCGGCGCAGCAAGACGCGGGCGAGCCAGACGGCGGTGCCGGGATCAGTGAGGTGCCTGTCGTAGACGAGGGTGGCGGTGCCGTCGGCGGCACTGAGGTCGCGGATGTCGGCGGCCTTGCCGGGGGAGGTGGTTCCGCGTCGGACCGTGAGGGCGAGGTCGAGGGGGATCGTGGCGGTCACAGCGTCACCCCGGTCTGCTTGGTGGGGATACGGGTCGTGACGAACGGCGCTGGCATGCCAGGCACCGGTACTCCGAGCGCCTGGGCGAGCAGGTGCCGGGCGGCAGTGTGGTGCTCCAGTTCGCTGCGCCCGGTCGGCATGGTGAGCCGCAGCTCACCCGTCTTGCGCTGGACGATGACGGCACCGAAGAACGACCGGTCGATGATCGGGGGGTCGGTTAGGGTGACGCCCAACTCGTTGATGAGCACGGGCAGGGGGGTGTCCATCAGATGGTCGGTGGACGGCTTCGTGGCGGAGACGGTCACAGCGTCACCTCCGTGGCCTTGTCGGTGTACAGCTGGCGGAGGCGGAGGAAGATGTCGTCCGCGAGTTCCTTGGCCTTCTCCGGGGTGTACACGTCCGGGAGGGACTTCCGCATCGCCTCGTCGACCGCCCCGGGGAGGACGGCGGCGAGCCGGTCGAGGAACGCGGTGGGGGTGGCGGTGGTGGCCTTGTCTGAGCCGGAGAAGGTCATACCGGCATCACGCCCTGGTGGGCGAGGAGGGCGCGTGCGGCCCACAGGCGCGTGGCGGGAGCCTGTCCGGCGGGGACAGCGAGGAGACGGGTGCCGTCCTTGAGCTGCAGGTAGTGCCCGTACAGGCCGTCGAATGGACCTTCCAACTCCACGACCTGGATGCCATGCGCAGCGGTGAGCACCTCGAACACGGTGGTGGGGTCGTTGACGACAGCCATGATTCGGGCGGAGTCCTGCTCGACACGGGCCTGCATTCCTGCGTCGGAATTGAGGGCTTCGGGCTGTGGAGGCAGAGAAGCTAGGTGCTTGGTGACGCCGACGGGAGTAACACCTGTTGCTGTTTTCGCCATGGTCTTGCTCCTTCAACTCAGGAGTTGGGTCCAGACCTCGGGACCGTTGACGTAACCGGCCGAGGGCGTTCTGCTTTTGGTGGTAGTCGCCCTGGCGAGGGCGGAACAGGCGTCCTTCTCCGTTCGGGGGACGCTGCCCCTGAGACCGAGTACCGCACTGCTACGAAGCGCGTAGAGTGGGCCCTTTTTCGGGATCTGGGTGACTGCTAAGCCGTGACGAGGACCGCGGTATCGACGTCGACCGGTGCGGCCTCGGTGAGCTCGACGTCGAGGCTCGGGGCGCAGGGCTTCATCGAGACGGGACCGAGGCCGTGGGCCTTGAAGATGCGGGTGATCTCGGCGAGGTCCGGGGCCTACCGCGAGGACGGGGTGCGGAAGACGCGCCATGTGCCCTATGCGCTGGCGGGCAGCTTGTCGAGGACCTTCTTCGCGGCGCGCTCGCTGCGGTCGGTGCGGCAGGCCTGGTCGGCGGCGAGCGCGTATTCGCGGGCGGCGGCTTCGTTCTGCTCGACCGGGGGATCTCGTCGACCTCGTCCAGGTCGGCCGGGTTCAGGACCTCGACGATCGCGGTCTTGGCTTGGTCGGCAATGAGGGCGGCGGGGGCGACGACGGAGCGGACCGCGTCGGTGATGGTGCCGACCTTGCCCCGCACCGGATGAACGGTGCGGGGCATGCGAGGAGAGCGACTTCGCGTCGCTGGGTCGGTGCGCTGGACGCCCTATTGTCGCCGGGCCGGAACTGGAGTCTCGCCCGACGGGTCCCGGCCCAGCCCGCCGCCGGGCCTCCCTGGGACCAGAATGGGGCCGGAAGGACAGGGAAGCCCCGGGAGGGATCACCCAACCCCGAGCGCCCCAATGCGTGGAGCTCTTCAGCCGCGGTTTCGATGATCGTGCCCTCGCCGACCGGGTGCCGGGCCTCTTCCTTCTTCGGGGCGCGTTTTCACCAGACTCAGTGCGTGTCGGGCTTCGGGTCCGGCAGGGGGAGTTCGTCGAGGTCGAGGGTGAAGGTGCGGCCGTCGGCCAGGGGGATGGGGAGCTTGCCTGTGCCGTATGCGCGGGTGTGGGCGGTGCTGTAGCCGCTGGAGGTGGGCTCGGTGTGCAGGACGACTTCCCGGGCGTATGGATCCACGACGAGGTAGACGGGGATGCCGTACCGGCCGTACTTCGCGGTGCAGTCGTCGTAATCCTTGCGTGCCGAGGACGTGGAGACGACCTCCGAGATCAACAGGACGTCCTCGAAGCTGTAGCGCTTGCCCTCCTTGTGCGCGTCCTCGCGCAGGATGGCCAGGTCGGGGGCGGAGTTCTCGTCGGCGGGGAAGTCGATGTAGACGTCCGAGGTGACCTTTGCGTGACGGCCGAGGGCGAGAGAGTCGATCTGCATCGACCTGATCGTGCTGGAGTGCTCTTCGCTCTGCGGGGTCATGATGATCTTTCCGTCGGCGCCGAAGAACACCACGTATCCCGCGGGGAACTCGGTGTGCGTGATCGCGTCGACACTCATGGACGGTGCTCCTTCCCGTGTGCCGTCATGATACGGCGGACAGAGCCGTCCCACGGGCGGACTTCCGTGGCGTGCGCGCACCACGAGGGGGAACCGGTCCGCACGAGCGGACGCCGTGATGCGGGGGCGTGCGCCGGGCCCGTAGGTGTTCAGACCCAACAGCTGGCGTTGGGTGGCTTTCAGGCGCGGCGGGCACCTTCCGGGTGGCCATGGGGTGGCTGGACACCTTCGGACGTTGCGGTACGAGGTACCGGCGTCCGGTACGAGGCATGTGATGTGATCAGGCACACCGGCATCTGGCGGCATCAGTCGTCACCAGGGCCGGGCGGGCTGGAGCACCAGGTCCGCCGCTGTCCCGCCTGGGTCCGCCGGGTCACCCTGGCGATGCCGACCCACGCCTTCCTCGCCGTCGTCCGCGCCGACGAACACGCACACCGGCCCACACTGGACGACGTGATCCCGTTTGCCTGCCACGAGATCTGCCGCCTATTCATCGCGCTCGTCGTCCGGCCGCCCGCGACACGGCCCACTCACTTGCCTCGTCCGACTGGCGCGGCCGCCCACCAGGCATGATCATGCATCAGTCACTACCGGAGGCGAACCGCATCCCTCACATCAAGATCACGAGTTCTGAACCGTTCCTTGCGGTTCTCCGTACCAGTGGCCGGTGGCCAGTGGCCGGCGACCATGACCACGCGGCCAGTGCGGCGAACCGCGGGGCCGCGGAGGGGCGTACGCCGGGAATCGCGGTCGTGAACGGTTAGCATCGCGCACACGCTGTCGGCCGGGGACGAGGTGAGGGCATGGGCGAGTACACGGGTGGTCCGAGGATCGCCGTCGCCGTGGTGACCATGGGGAACCGGCCCGCCGAGGTCGACGCCCTGCTGGAGTCCGTGGCCAAGCAGGACGTTCCGCCCGCGCGGATCGTCATCGTCGGCAACGGTTGCCCGCTGCCCGAGTTCGCCGCGCGGCTGTCGTTGCCCGGTGAGGTCACGCCCATCGAGGTCGACGAGAACCTGGGCTGTCCCGGCGGGCGGAACGTGGCGCTCGCGCGGCTGCGGGAGTTCGGCGACACCGACGTGGTCGTGGAGCTGGACGACGACGGGCTCCTCGTGGACGCCGATGTGCTGCGCCGGGTGGGGGAGCTGTTCGCCGCCGACGACCGGCTCGGCATCGTCGGCTTCCGGATCGCCGACGAGCACGGCGAGACACAGCAGCGGCACGTCCCCCGGGTCGGCGCCTCCGACCCCATGCGGGGCGGGTACGTCACCGGGTTCCTCGGCGGTGGGCACGCGCTGCGGTCGACGATGCTCGACGAGGTCGGCGACTGGCCCGCCGAGTTCTTCTTCGCGCACGAGGAGACCGACCTGGCCTGGCGCGCGGCCGACGCCGGATGGCGCATCCTCTACGCGCCCGAGCTGCTGCTCCAGCACCCGAAGACCTCGCCCGCACGGCACGCCGTCTACTTCCGGGTCAACGCCCGCAACCGGGTCTGGCTGGCCCGCCGCCGGCTGCCACTGCCGCTGATCCCCGTCCACCTCGGCGTGTGGATGCTGCTCACGCTGGCGCGCAACCGGTCGCTCGGCGGGCTGCGGGCCTGGTTCGGCGGGTTCGCGGAGGGCCTGCGCAAGCCCGCGGGGGAGCGGCGGCCGATGCGCTGGCGCACGGTGGGGCGGCTCACCCGGCTGGGCCGGCCGCCCGTCATCTGAGCAGGACAGAGAGCCCCGGTCGTTCACCTCTGACGAACGGGGCCCTCATACGTCCCCGGACCCGGCCGCAGCGGCGACACTCCCCCGAGCAACGCGTTCTACGCGCGCACCCCCGGGCCAGATCCGATGATGTGATCACATCAGACCTTGCCAACGGATCGCTAACATGTGGCCAACGGTTCTTCGTTGACGAGGGGTCGCCGTGACGGAGACGGCCGTGGCGGAAAACCGCCGTGAGGAAGGTGGTAGGGCGGAGTGAGGCGGTACCGCCTGCGGTTCGGGCTGCTGGGGCCACCGGTCCTGTACGCCGCCGATGCCGCCGTCCCGGTGGCCGATGCCGCTCCCGTTCCCGTCCCCGTTCCCATCCCTGTCCCCGTCCCCGTCCCCATTCCTGTCGCCAGTCCCAAGGCCCGGGCCCTGCTCGCCGCGCTGCTGCTGGAGGCGGGGCGGGCCGTGTCCGTCGAGTCGCTCGAGGACGCGCTGTGGGGCGGCGCCCCGCCGGTGTCCGCGCGGGCCTCGCTGCACAATCACGTGACCCGGCTGCGGCGGCTGATCGACGAGCCCGGCCGGCTGCGCACCGTACCGTCCGGCTACCTCCTGCGGGTCGAGGAGGGCGAGGTCGACGTCCACGTCTTCGAGGCCGCCGCGAGCGAGGCGCGCGCCGCGCACGCCGACGGCGACTGGGCTCGGGTCGTGCGCGCGGGCTCGGCCGCACTGGCGCTGTGGCGGGGCGCGCCGCTCGCCGGGCTGCCGGCCGAGGTGGGCGGGTACGCGTTCGCCCAGCGGCTCCAGGAGACGCGGCTCCTGCTCACCGAGTGGTGCTACGACGCCGAACTGTCCCTCGGTGGCGCGCGGCTGGAGAGCCTCGTACCGGAGCTGTCGGCGCTCGCCGCCGAGCATCCGCTGCGGGAGGCGTACCACCGTCAGCTGATGCTGGCCCTGCATCGCACCGGCCGGCGGGCGGAGGCGCTGGCCGTCCACCGCGATCTGCGCGCCCGCCTCGCCGAGGATCTCGGCATCGAGCCGGGCCCCGCCGTGCGGGCGGCGCACATGGAGGTGCTGCGGGGGGCGGCGGCCGCGCCGCCGAGCGTGGCTGAGCGGAACCCGACGTCGCGGAGCGCCGCACCACAGAACTCACAGAGCGCCGCACCACAGAACTCGCAGAACGCCGCACCACAGAGCCCACGGAGCGCCGCACCACAGAGCTCACGGAGCGCCGCACCACAGAACTCACAGAGCGCCGCACCACAGAACTCGCAGAGCGCCGCACCACAGAGCTCACGGAGCGCCGCTCCACAGGACTCACGGATTGCCGCACCACAGAACGCTTCCCGCGATGCCTCCTCCCGTCATGCCGCTTCCCGCGACGCCACCCCCCGCGACCCCGTACCGCGCGTCGACGTCCCGCCCGTCCGTCCGGTTCCGGAGCAGGCGGCCTCCCCTCCGCGTCCGGCGCAACTGCCCGCCGCGCCGCCACACTTCACCGGCCGGGACGCCGTACGGGGCGACCTGGTCCGCGCCCTCGCCCCCGGCTCGCACCCCCGCGTAGCCGTCGTCAGCGGTATGGCCGGCGTCGGCAAGACCGCCCTCGCGCTCCATGTCTCGCACGGGATGAAGGAACGTTTCCCCGATGGGCAGCTCTACCTCAACCTGCACGGCGCCACCCCCGGAATGTCCCCGCTGACCCAGGAACAGGCGCTCACCGCACTGCTCCGCGACCTCGGCGCCGATCCCCGGCTCGTCCCCGAACGGACCGACGCCGCGGCCGCGTTGCTGCGCTCGCTACTCGCGCCGACACGTACGCTCATGCTCCTGGACGACGCCGAGAACGCCGCGCAGGTACGTCCGCTGCTGCCGGCCGGCCCCGGCTGCGGGGTGATCGTCACCAGCCGGTCGCCGCTCACCGCACTCGACGGCGCCCACCGCTTCCCGCTCGCGCCGCTGTCCGGGGCGGAGAGCGCGGCGCTGCTGCGGGCGGCGTCCGGGCGCGACAGCCGGTACGGACCGGACGCCGGTCACCCCCTCGTCGAACTCACCGGCCGTCTTCCCCTGGCCCTGCGTGTCGTCGCCGCCCGCCTGGCCGCCCGGCGCGCCCTCACCCCCGACGCGCTCGCCGGCCAACTGGCCGCCACCGAAGGGCGGCTGAACCACCTGGAGTACGACGACCTGAGTGTGCGGCGTTCCCTCGCCGTCGCCCACGACGCGCTCGCCGCCTCCGACCGCGAGGCCGACCGGGACGCCGCCCTCGCGCTGCGCCGCATCGGCGCCCTGGATCTGCCCGCGTACGGCGCACCGCTGCTCGCCCGTCTCATCGACGCCGACGAGGGCCGCGCCGAGGCCGCCCTCGACCGCCTCGTCGACGTGGCCCTGCTGGAGGAGACCGCGTACGGCCGCTACGCCCCCCACGACCTGGTGCGCGAGTTCGCCCGGGAGATCGCCCGCGGCGACGACAGTACCGATGGCACGGATGGCACGGATGGCACGGATGGCACGGACGGCACGGATGGCAGGGACAGCAAGGATGGCATCGCCGCGATCACCCTGCGCTGGTACGCCGCCGTCGCCGAGCGCGTCCTCACCGCGATCGTCGAACCCGGCATCGACCAGGACGACCGCCGCCGCCCCACCGCCGCACAGCCCCCGGAGCACGCGACGGAGGTCGCCTCGGTCCCGCCCTTCGCCCGCTCCGAGGACGCCTTCGCCTGGGGCGATCTGGAGGCGGAGAACGTCGTCGCCCTCGTCGAGCGCCACGGCGGCGGCAGTGGCAGTGGCGGTGGTGATGGCGGGACCCGGCATCTCGCCGTCCTCGTCCGTCTCCTCTTCCCCTACGCCCAGCGCAGCGGCCGGGTCGCCGAGATGGAGGTACTGGGCCGGGGCGCCCTCGCCCTCGCGCGGCGCCACGGTGACGAGGCCGCCGAGGCCTACGCGCTGGGCGACCTCGCGGGCCTGCACTTCCTGACCGGCCGGCTCGGTGACGCGCTCGCGCTCAACGACCGTTCGCTAGGGGTCTGGCGGCGGCTCGGGACGGTCACCCGGATCCGGCGCTGCCTCAACAACCGCGGCCTGCTCCTCGAAAACCTCGGCCGGCACGACGAGTCGGCCGAGGCGCTGCGTCAGAGTCTCGCCTACTCGCAGCAGCTGAACGACCCGTGGGGCGAGGCGATCACCCACAGCCATCTCGGCAACCTCTACGAGCACACCGACCCACGGGCGGCGATCGAGCAGCACCGGCGTTCGCTCGCCATCGGCGACGAGATCGGCAACGTGATCGTGCAGCACTCGGCGCACTGCAACATCGGCTACGCCCACCTCACCCTCGGCGAACCGGGCGCCGCCGCCGAGCACTTCGAGGAGAGCATGCGCATCCTGGGCGGGCACGGTGACTGGCACGGCGAGTCCCAGACCAGGCTCGGTCTCGTCCGCGCCCTGCGCCTGCTGGGCCGTACCGAACGGGCCGCGGCCGAGTGCGCGGAGCTGCTCCGCCGCGCCGACGCCCGCGCCGACCGCTACACCGGCGGTCTCGCCCGGCACCAGCAGGGGCTGCTGCTGCGGGAACGGGGACGCGACCGGGAGGCGTACGAACAGTGGCGGGCGGCGCTGGCGGCGTTGGACGGGACGGACGCGAAGACGGTGGCGGGGGAGTTGCGGGAACTGCTGGCCGAGGGCCCTCCCGCCGACTGATCACTTGGCGTCCGCGCAGCACGCCATCGATCACTTGGCGTCCGCAGCACGCCATCGATCCCGGCGTACGCGTCGCATGCCACCGATCACTTGGCGTCCGCATAGCACTCCACCACCGCCGTAGTGAACGGGAACCGCACCGGCGTCGTGCCGAATGTCAGCCGTCCCGCCAGCTCCGCCGCCTCCCGGATCGCCGCGACGACGGCGTCCGCCTCCTCCTCGGGGCAGTGCACGATCACCTCGTCGTGCTGGAAGAAGACCAGCTCCGCCGACTTGTCCGCACAGGCCTGCCGCAGCGCGGCGAGCAGCAGCAGGGCCCAGTCGGCGGCGCTGCCCTGGACGACGAAGTTGCGGGCGAAGCGGCCTCGCGCGCGGGCGTCGGTGGAGGCGTAACCGGGCACCCACTCCTGCGCCCGGCCCGGCGCGTCGGAGGGGTCGTCCTGCGGCAGGCCCGCCTCCTCGGCACCGTCGGCCGCCCCGGCCGCCGGCGGGCAGGTGCGCCCCAGCCAGGTCCGCACGAGCCGCCCCTCCTCGCCCGCGCGCGCCGCGTCGTCGACGTACGCCACCGCCCGGGGGAAGCGGCGTCTGAGCGCGGCGAGGTTCTTCAGGCCGTCGCCGGAGGTCTGGCCGTACACCGCGCCGAGGACGGCGAGTTTGGCCTGGGCGCGGTCGCCGGAGAAGGCGCGGTCGGACACCGACTGGTAGAGGTCGGTCTCGCGGCCGGCCACCTCCATCAGGCCGGGGTCACGGGAGATCGCCGCCAGCACGCGCGGCTCCATCTGGTCGGCGTCGGCGACGACCAGCCGCCAGCCCGGGTCGGCGACGACGGCCCGCCGGATCACCTTGGGGATCTGCAGTCCGCCACCGCCGTTGGTCACCCAGCGTCCGGTGACGGTGCCGCCGGCCAGGAACTCGGGGCGGAACCGTCCGTCGCGCACCCAGTCCTGGAGCCAGGACCAGCCGTGGGCGACCCAGATCCGGTACAGCCTCTTGTACTCGATCAGCGGCTTCACGGCCGGATGGTCGACCGACTCGATCTCCCACCGGCGGGTGGAGCCGACCTTGATCCCGGCCCGCGCGAACGCCTTGACCACCTCCGCGGGCAGATCGGGCCGCACCCGGTGCCCGAACGCCGCGGACACCTCCTCGGCCAGCTCCGCCAGGCGGCGCGGCTCGCCCCCTCCCGCGTACCGCTCGCCGAGCAGGTCGTGCAGTACCTCCCGGTGCACGTCGGCCCGCCAGGGCAGCCCGGAGCGGTTCATCTCGGCGGCGACCAGCATCCCCGCCGACTCGGCCGCCGTCAGCAGCCGCATCCGGTCGGGGTGGGCGGACCGGTCGTGGCGGCGCTGCTGCTCGGCGTAGACGGCGAGCAGGTCGGCCAGGGGCAGGTGGACGGCCTGGGGCTCGAAGAGCGGGGACTGCGCGCCGGGCTCGGCGGAGCGCTGTGGCGGGTCGGGCGGTACCGGGTCGTCGCGCAGCCGGGCCAGGGCCGCCGCGGCCGAGTGCGGCTCCCCGTACCTGCCCTCGTGGCCGAGCAGGAGGGTTTCGGCGGCCTCCACGTCGTAGCACCGCTCCACCCGCACCCCCGACGCGAGCAGGCGCGGAGCGGTCTCGGCGGTGGACCGCCACACCCAGCGCGCGACCTCCGGCCTGCTCCGCACGGCCTCGGCGAGGCCGGCCTCCCGTCGCGCCGGTCCGGCGGGCAGCCCGTCGGGGCCGAGGGGGGCGACCTCCACGCCACCGTCCTCGGCCACGGCGAGTGCCCACCGATCAGCCATGTCGCGAGTGTCGCAGGAGGGACTGACAACGGCCCCCGCTGTGCTCCAGTTCCAGTGGCCGGGGCCTCAGGCCTCTCCCTGCCCGGGTCCCGTCTCCTCGGTTTCCTCGGCTTCCTCGGTCTTCTCGGTGACCTCGATGAACTCCGCCAGCACCTCGGTGACGTACCGCTCGGTGGCCTCCTTCTCCAGGCCGAGCCCGCTGAGTACGCCCTCGCCGTGCTCGTGCTCCAGCAGGGCGAGCAGAATGTGCTCGGTGCCGATGTAGTTGTGGCCGAGGCGCAGGGCCTCGCGGAAGGTGAGTTCGAGGACCTTCTTGGCGGCGGGGCCGTAGGGCACCAGTTCGGGAACCTCCGCGGCGGCGGACGGGAGGGCCGCGGTCGCCGCCGCGCGCACCGCGTCGAGGGTCACACCCTGCGCGGCGATCGCCTTGGCGGAGAGGCTCTCGCGTTCGGTGAGCAGGCCGAGGACGAGGTGCTCGGGCACGCCCTCGGCGTTGCCGGCGGTCTTGGCCGCGTTGTGGGCGGCCATCACGACGTTGCGCGCGCGGGGCGTGTAGCGGCTGAAGCCCTGGCTCGCGTCCAGGTCGGCCGACTCCTTGGGCACGAAGCGCTTCTGCGCCGCCTGCCGGGTGACGCCCATGCTCTTGCCGATGTCCGTCCAGGAAGCGCCCGAACGCCGGGCCTGGTCCACGAAGTGGCCGATGAGGTGATCGGCCACCTCACCGAGGTGCTCGCCGGCGATGACGGCGTCCTGGAGCTGTTCGAGGGGCTCCGGGTGCACCTTCTTGATCGCGGTGATGAGTTCGTCGAGTCGTACGGATGACGTGGTGCTCGGGTTCGTCGTCATGTGTCAACCGTAGGTTGCGCTTCGAAGGGTGTCAACCGTCGGTTGACACTCGTCTCGACGAGCCGTATGTCCCGTCTTGACGAGCCGTACTACCCGTCTCGACGGGCGTACGGCTACTTCGGCGACGCCACCACCAACCGCACCGCCAGCCCCGTGAACACCGTCCCGGAGACGATGTTCAACCAGCGGTTCACCCGCGCGCTGCGCCTGAGGAGGCCCGCCAGCCTCCCGGACAGCAGCCCGACGAAGCCGTCCCACAGGAAGCCCATCACCACGAGGGTGCCGCCGAGCAGCAGCAATTGGCCGGGGACGTGCCCGAGCGAGGGGTCGACGAACTGCGGCAGGAACGCCACGTTGAAGAGGATCACCTTGGGATTGAGCAGGTTGGTGATCGCGCCCTGCCAGAAGGCCCGCCGCATTCCCGCGCCCCGGTGCGCCGCGTCGTCCTCGCCCGGCACCGAACGGTCCCGGAAGGCCCTCACCGCCAGGTACAGCAGATAGGCCGCGCCCGCCCAGCGCAGTACGTGGTACAGCGTCGGCAGCGTCGTGAACAGGGCCGACAGCCCGAGCGCCGCGGCGACCGCGTGCACCAGCATCGCGCAGGCCACCCCGAAGGCGGCCATCACCCCCGCCGTGGGGCCGCCCCGCCCGCCCATCGCCACGATGAACATCATGTCGGGCCCCGGAGTGATGCACAGCGCGAAGGCGGCGACGAGGAACGCCGCGTAGAGAGTCATGTCCACCATGCGCGCCATGCTCGACGCCGGGCGGCGCGGTCTCGGCCGAATTCCGCGGAGTGAGACGGGCCGGGGGACCGTGGCACCATCGCCGGGTGAGTACGCCCCGCACCGTCGACCGTGCCTTCGAGACCGCCCTGTACGACGCCGCAGACGTCGCCCTCGACATCGCCGCCTCGCTGCTCGCCGCCGACCCGGCGGCGGACGCGGAACTCGCCCGGCGCGGGGAGGAGTTCGTGGCCACGGCCTGGCGGCGCGGCTGGCAGCCCGCCGACCTCGTACGGATCGTGCGGCGCGAGCTGGAGGAGGTCCACGTACGGCTGGTGGCGGCACTGATCCGGGCCCAGGCGCCGCACGACCGCCCGCGCGGCCCCCGTTGGGCCGCGCAGCTCGACGACGTACCCGACCAGGCGCCGCCCCGCACCGACCGCTTCTCGCACGCCACCGCCGTCCTCGCGCTGTACCGCCTGCTGCTGCGCCTGCCCACGCTGGAGCCCGTGGAAGCGGGGGCGCCGGGGGAGCCGGGGTCGGCGGGGCCGGCGGGCGCCCCGGGTGGGGCGTCCCGTCGGGAGAACCGGCCGGAGTCCCGCACCCTCGCCCGCATCCGCGCGCTGCTCGCCAAGGCGGAGGCGACCGGGTATCCGGAGGAGGCGGAGGCGCTCAGCGCCAAGGCGCAGGAGCTGATGGCCCGGCACAGCGTCGACGAGGCGCTGCTGTCGGCCCACGCGCCCTCGCCCGACACCCCGGGAGCCTGCCGGATCGGGGTGGAGCCGCCGTACGAGCAGGCCAAGGCGGTGCTGCTGGACGCGGTGGCCGCCGCGAACCACTGCCGGGCCGTGTGGAACGAACCCCTCGGCTTCTCCACCGTCGTCGGCTTCGAGGCCGACCTGGAGGCGGTCGAACTCCTCTACACCTCCCTGCTGGTGCAGGCCGAGGCCGCCATGACGAAGGCGGAGGCCGCGCAGCGCGCGGGCGGGCGCAAGCGGACCAAGACCTTCCGTCAGTCGTTCCTCGCCGCCTACGCCCACCGCGCGGGCACCCGGCTCCGGGCGGCGACGGACGCGGCCACCGCCGAGTCCGGCACGACGACGGACGTGGACCTCCTGCCGGTCCTCGCCTCCCGCGAGGTCGCGGTCACGGAGCGCCTGGAGCGCATGTTCCCAGAGACGACGACGACCCGCCTGCGCGGCGCCGGCGACGCGGCGGGCTGGACGGAGGGCACCCGCGCGGCGGACGACGCCCGGGTCGACCGCCGACGACCACTGCCGTAGCCGCCGCCCGCCCTGCGCGGGGGCGGGGGCGCGGGTCAGGAGCCGAGGTCGGCCGTGGGCAGTCCGGGCGGCAGCGACCCGCCCTCCGACTTGGTGTACGTCTCCTCGCCGAGACCGCCCTGCCACGTCACCTTGAGCGACGTCCCGTCGACCGACTCGACGGTGCCGGTCGCCCGGTCGTCGCTGCCGTCGGTGCACTTCAGCCGGATCGTCCGGGCGCCGGAGTCCTCGCCGGCGGTGCCGCTGCACACGGTCCCGCCCGTGGCGAAGAGAGCGGCCTTCTCGCCGGTGACCATCAGCGCGACGGCCTGGCCGTCGGTGGTGGCCAGCCAGCTGCCCTCCAGTTCACCCGCGGCCGCGGACGGCGATCCGCCACTGCCGCCGCTACCGCCGCCCGGGTCCGCGCTCGCGGACGCGGACGCGGACGCGCTGGGCGCGGCCGAGGACTTGTCGACCCCGCCCGAGCCGCCCCTGCCCGAGCCGCCGTCGTCGGAGTCGCCGCCGTCGGTGCACGCGGTCAGCGCCAGTGCGCCCACCAGCCCGACGGCCACGGCGGTGGCCCGCACGGACCGGCGGACCACCCGCCCGCGCGCACCCACAGCCGTACCCTCCGCAGTCGCAGTCGCAGTCGCAGTCGCAGTCGCAGTCGCAGTCACCAGTGTCACCAGAAGCTCCAAGCTGTGGACGGACGGCCGGGTCGGACCCCGAGACAGCCGCAAGCTACCAGGACGACCTACCAGGACGACTTGCGAACTCCCGGCAGATGTCCGGCGTGTGCCTGCTCACGCAGGTTCACCCGGGACAGCCCGAAGACGCGGAAGTAGCCGCGTGGGCGCCCGTCGACCTGGTCGCGGTTGCGCACCCGCGTGGGGCTCGCGTCGCGGGGTTGCCGGCGCAGTTCCCGCTGGGCGGCGAGCCGTTCGGCGTCCGTGGAGGACGGTCGGCGGACGATCTCCTTCAACTCGGCCCGGCGGGCGGCGTACCGCGCGACGGTCTCCTGCCGCTGCTCGTTCTTCGCGATCTTGCTCTTCTTCGCCATCGGCTCCTCAGTCCCTCATTCCCTCAGTCCCTCAGCCCCCAGTCCCGCAGTCCTCTTAGACCTTCACCCCGCGCGCGCGGATGCGCGCCACGGCCGCCTCGACGCCGATCGCGTCAACGGTCTTGATCGCCTTCGTGCTCAGCCGCAGCCGTACGTGCCGGCTCTCGCTCGGCAGCCAGTAGCGCTTGGTCTGGATGTTGGGGTCGAAGCGGCGGGAGGTCCGCCGGTGGGAGTGGGAGATGCGGTTGCCGAAGCCGGGTCGGGTGCCGGTCAGCATGCAGTGGGCGGACACGGTGACGTACCTCTCCTTCGGACCGGACGGTCCTAGCTGTTAATGGAATTCATTTTCAGTAAGATAGCAGCATGGCACGCAACGAACTCCGCCCGGTCATCAAACTCCGGTCCACCGCCGGGACCGGCTTCACCTACGTCACCCGCAAGAACCGCCGCAACGACCCGGACCGGCTGACCCTGCGCAAGTACGACCCGGTCGCCGGTCGCCACGTCGACTTCCGAGAGGAGCGCTGATCCCGCCGTGCGCAAGGGAATCCACCCCGAGTACCGCCCGGTCGTCTTCCGCGACCGCGCCGCGGACTACGCCTTCCTCACCCGCTCCACCATGACCAGCGAGCGCACGATCGAGTGGGAGGACGGCCAGACCTACCCGGTCGTCGACGTCGAGATCTCGAACGTCAGCCACCCCTTCTACACCGGCACCGCCCGCGTCCTGGACACGGCCGGCCGGGTGGAGCGCTTCGAGCGGCGGTACGGAAGGCGGGACGGGGCATGAGCGGGCCGGACCGCCCGGACCACCCCGGCCGCCCGGCCCTGCCGGTGGTGATCGTCGGCGGGCTGCACGCCGACGCCCGCAGGGCGGCCGTGGCACGGCTGCTGGCCGACGTGCCCGGCAGCGTCGTCCTCCATCACGACCTGGCGACGGCCGCGGCGGGCACGGTCGTACGGACCGTCCGGGACGCCACCGGCATCCTGTCCGCCGGCGAGGCGCCCCTGGTCAACGACTGCGCCTGCTGCGCCCTGCGCGAGGACCTCGTCCCCGAGCTGGAACGGCTCGCGGACGCCGGAGGCACCCCGCTGGCGGTCGTCGAGCTGTGGGACTCCGTCGAGCCCAAGGCCATGGCGGAGGTGGTGACGGCCGGCGGCTTCACCGTCACCGGCGTGATCACCGCCGTCGACCCGGCACTGGTACTGCCGTACCTCGGCAACGGCGACGACCTCGCCGAGGGCGGCCTCGCCGCCGCGGCCACCGACCAGCGCACCGTCGCCGACACCTTCGCGCGCCAGCTGGAGTACGCCCTCGCCGACTCCCTCCCCGGCTCCCCGGAGGCCGACGACGAGGACCACGAGCTGCTGGCCCAGCTGCATCCGACGGCCCGCCGGGTCCCGATCGGCCACGGCCCCGGCGACGGCCCGGCGGGCACCCCCGCCGCAACCTCGGAGCTGGCGCGGGCCGCCCTCGCCGGCTTCGACGCGGAGGCCGCGGCGGCGGCTCAGCATCCGGCCTGCGCCCTGCTGCCCGCCGAGGCCGACGCGCACGGCGTCGCCACCCTCGTCTGGCACCGGCGCCGCCCCTTCCACCCGGAGCGGCTGTACGCGGCGCTGGAGGACCTGACCTGCGCCGCCGCCCGCAGCCGGGGCCGGTTCTGGCTCGCCGGCAAGGCGGACACGCTGCTGCACTGGGACGCCGCGGGCGGGGCCCTGTGCGTGGAGAGCGCGGGGCCGTGGCTCGCGTCGCTGCCCGACGCCGCCTGGGAACTGGTCCCGCCGGTGCGCCGCGCCGCCGCCGCGCTGGACTGGCACCCCGAGCACGGCGACCGCTGCCAGCACCTGGTCTTCACGTCCCCCGGCCTCGACCGCGACGGCCTGGAACGGCTCCTGGAGTCCTGCCTGCTGACCGACGCCGAGTACGCCGCGGGGCAGGCCGCCTGGGAGCGGCTGCCGCCCGCCTTCGACACCCTCCTGGAGGTCTGACCCATGCCACGCAAGAGCGACCGCAAGCCCGCCGGGAAGCGGCCCAACCCCCTGGATCAGGCCGGAGTGACATACGTCGACTACAAGGACACCGATCTGCTGCGGAAGTTCATCTCCGACCGGGGCAAGATCCGCAGCCGCCGCGTCACCCGCGTGACGTCCCAGCAGCAGCGGCGGCTGGCCAGGGCGATCAAGAACGCGCGCGAGATGGCACTGCTGCCGTACGGCGTGCGCTGACGCCTGACCTGCGCACCGGGGGCCCGCTCACTGTGAGCGGGCCCCCGGGTGTTGTCGCATGCTGCCGCATGTTGTTGCGTGTTCATGGAATTTGGGGGCATACGCGGGAACGGCTCCTCGGGAGCGGGCGTCAGAGAGAGCAAGGGCTTTCGGGTAAAGCGGCCGTCAAGGCTGTAACCACGGGAACACTGCGCGTGCACGTGCATTTGCTCATGCATCTGCACGGTGAACAGGGTTATGATCCGGATCAGTTGACCACTGCATCAATGGCCATATCAGCCAGTGCACCACCGGGGAGCGACCTGTGGACCACGACGTGTACAACGGCATGGCCGCCACGCAGCTGCACGACGCGGCCTGGCAGAAGAGCCGGCACAGCAACTCGCAGGGTTCCTGCGTGGAGTTCGCGCGGCTGCCCGACGGCGCCGTGGCGGTGCGCAACTCGCGCTTCCCCGACGGTCCCGCACTCGTCTACACGCGTGCCGAGATCGAGGCCATGCTGCTGGGCATCAAGGACGGCGAGTTCGACCACCTGATCGCGAGCTGACACGCGTAGATTTGCGGCGCGGGCAGGCGTCGCGGTTCGTGTCACTCGTAGGCGGGCCGGTCCGTCATGTCGTCGGGCTTCTGGAGCCGGAACAGGGCCCAGACCACCTTGCCGTTGAGCGTCCCGGCGAGCGGGTGCCAGCCCCAGCTGTCGCTGAAGGAGTCGACGAGGAACAGGCCCCGGCCCGACTCCGCCGAGAAGTCGTCCGTCTCGCGGGCCACCGGACTGTCGTGGCTGGGGTCGCGCACCGCGCACACCAGGCGCTCGGTCCAGCGCATCAGATGCAGCCGGACGGGGCCGTTCTGCTCCCCGTGCCGAGGGGTGTCGGCCGGCAGCGCGTGGCGCAGGGCGTTGGTGACGAGTTCGGAGACCACCAGGCAGACGTCGTCGAAACGGTCGCCCGTGTCCCAGCCGTCGAGCGTTCTGCGGGTGAATCTCCGGGCCTCGCGCACCGCTTCGTAACGCGGCGGCAGGGCGCAGGAGGCGGCGTTGGACACGGCCGCGGGGTCGAGTGGCGGAAGGCCCTGCCGTAACGGCTCGAGCATGGTCGATCCATTCGTCCCCATGCGAGGCACTCCCGAGAATTCGCGGTCGTAGCGATGCGGCGCGGTGGTGCGGGGACCATGGTTTCGGATGCGTACCGCAGATGCAAGGGCAGATGCACGTGCACGTGACCGAAATGGACCTGCCCGTACCGCTTGTTGGTCAATTTTTCCGTCATCTTCGCCCCCTCTTCATCTCGCGGAGCGGCCACTTCCTGGCCGGTCCGTGCATGATCCCGAGCGTTTCCTTTGGCTCGATTCCGTTTCCGTAACCGGACGAGTACTGCTCGGAGTGTTTTAGTGGCAGACTTCGGCCCCTGAAGACGGTTGGGGAGGCTGGCGAACGTGAGCGCGGGAGAGCCCGGATCGGTGGTGCGGCGCATGCTGCTCGGATCACAACTCAGGCGACTGCGTGAGACGCGGGGGATCACGCGAGAGGCGGCGGGCTACTCGATCCGCGCCTCGGAGTCGAAGATCAGCCGGATGGAGCTGGGCCGGGTGAGCTTCAAGACGAGGGACGTCGAGGACCTGCTGACGCTGTACGGCATCACGGACGAGCAGGAGCGCAACTCCCTGCTCTCCCTCGCCAAGGAGGCCAATGTCGCCGGTTGGTGGCACAGCTACTCCGACGTACTGCCCAGCTGGTTCCCCACTTATGTGGGCCTGGAGGGCGCCGCCTCGCTGATCCGGGTCTACGAGGTCCAGTTCGTGCACGGCCTGCTGCAGACCGAGGAGTACGCCCGCGCGGTCGTCCGGCGCGGCATGAAGGGCGCCGGCGAGGCGGACGTCGAAAGGCGCGTGGCACTGCGCCTGGAGCGGCAGAAGCACCTCGTCGCGGAGAACGCGCCCGAGTTCCACATCGTCCTGGACGAGGCCGCGCTGCGCCGCCCGTACGGGGACCGCGCGGCGATGCGCGGGCAGCTCCAGCACCTCATCGAGATGTCCGAACACCCCAATGTACGGCTGCAGATCATGCCGTTCGGCTTCGGCGGGCACTCCGGCGAGAGTGGCGCGTTCACGATCCTCAGCTTCCCCGAGTCCGACCTGTCGGACGTCGTCTACCTGGAGCAGCTGACGAGCGCGCTGTACCTCGACAAGCACGAGGACGTCACCCAGTACGAGACGGCGCTGAAGGAACTCCAGCAGGACAGCCCCGGCCCGGACGAGAGCCGGGACCTTCTGCGGGGGCTCCTCCAACTCTCCTGAAACGTAAGTACGATGACGCTCAATCAGGCGGCTCGCTCGCGGCGGCTGCGGCAGCTAAGGGGATTGAGGGATCACATGTCGTCGTACTTCACCGACCTCGCCCAGCAGTACATCGACGGTGAGTGGCGCCCGGGCACCGGTTCCTGGGACATCATCGACTTCGACCCGTACGACAACGAGAAGCTGGCCTCCGTCACCATAGCCACGGTCGAGGAAGTCGACGCCGCGTACCGGGCGGCCGAGCGCGCGCAGAAGCAGTGGGCGGCGACGAACCCGTACGCGCGCCGCGCGGTGTTCGAGAAGGTGCTGCGCCTGGTCGAGGACCGCGAGGCGGAGATCAGCGAGGCGATCATCGCCGAGCTGGGCGGCACCCGCCTGAAGGCCGCCTTCGAGCTGCACCTCGCCAAGGAGTTCCTGCGCGAGGCGGTCCACCTGTCGCTGCGCCCCGAGGGCCGGATCATCCCCTCGCCGGTCGACGGCAAGGAGAACCGCGTCTACCGGGTGCCGGTCGGTGTCGTGGGCGTCATCAGCCCCTTCAACTTCCCCTTCCTCCTCTCCCTGAAGTCGGTCGCCCCGGCCCTCGCCCTCGGCAACGGCGTCGTCCTCAAGCCGCACCAGAACACGCCGATCGTCGGCGGCACCCTGATCGCGAAGCTCTTCGAGGACGCCGGCCTGCCCGGCGGCCTGCTCAACGTGGTCGTCACCGACATCGCGGAGATCGGCGACGCCTTCCTGGAGCACCCGGTCCCGAAGGTGATCTCCTTCACCGGCTCCGACAAGGTCGGCCGCCACGTGGCCACCGTCTGCGCCGCGAACTTCAAGCGCTCGGTCCTCGAACTCGGCGGCAACAGCGCCCTGGTGGTCCTCGACGACGCCGACGTCGACTACGCGGTCGACGCCGCGGTCTTCAGCCGGTTCGTCCACCAGGGCCAGGTCTGCATGGCCGCCAACCGCGTCCTGGTCGACCGCTCGGTGGCCGACGAGTTCACCGAGAAGTTCGTCGCCAAGGTCAGGACCCTCAAGGCCGGCGACCCGCGCGACCCGTCGACCGTCATCGGCCCGGTGATCAACTCCTCGCAGGCGGACGCCATCTCGGGCGTCGTCGAGCAGGCCATCGCCGAGGGCGCCACCGCCCTGGTGCGCGGCACCGTCACGGACAACCTCGTCGAGCCGTCCGTCCTCACCGACGTCCCCGCCGACTCCGCGCTGCTCCAGCAGGAGGTCTTCGGCCCGGTCGCCTTCCTCGTCCCGTTCGACGGCGAGGAGGAGGCCGTACGCCTCGTGAACGACACCCCGTACGGCCTGAGCGGCGCCGTGCACACCGGGAACGTCGAGCGCGGCGTCAACTTCGCCAAGCAGATCGACACCGGCATGTTCCACGTGAACGACGGGACCGTGCACGACGAGCCGATCGTGCCCTTCGGCGGCGAGAAGCACTCCGGCATCGGCCGCCTGAACGGCGACACCATGCTGGACGCCTTCACCACCCAGAAGTGGATCTCGGTGCAGCACGGGCGGAGCGGGTTCCCGTTCTAGTACTCCCGTGTACTTCCTGCTCGTTCCGGGCCCTTGCGGACAGAGGCTGACCGCAAGGGCCCGTAGCTTTGTCGGTGTCGGGGGAAATACCCCCGAACCCGACGAAAGGCGGCTGTCATGGTCACTCACGTGCGACCCGAAGCGCAGGGCGACGAGCGCGGTGCGCTGCTGTCCTTCCTGGCGGAGCAGCGCGGCGGCATCCGCCGGTCGGTGCTGGGCCTGACGGACGAGCAGGCGTCGGCCCGGCCGAGCGCCAGCGAACTGTCCCTGGCCGGACTGATCAAGCACGTCGCCGAGGTCGAGCAGGGGTGGGTCGCCCGCGCCAAGCAGGAACCGCCGGCCGTCGCGCGGGACGAGTCGAACTGGCACGAGTGCTTCGTACTGGTGGGGGACGAGACGGTCTCCTCGCAGCTGGCGTACTGGGAGAAGGTCGCCGCCGAGACGGAGGCGTTCGTCCGGGGGGTGCCCAGCCTCGACGACACCTTCCCGCTGCCGAAGGCCCCCTGGTTCCCGCCGGACGAGCGCGTCTCGATGCGCTGGCTGTGTCTGACGCTGATCCGCGAGACGGCCCGGCACGCCGGCCACGCCGACATCGTCCGCGAGTCACTGGACGGCGCCTCGGCGTGGGACCTGGTGGCGAAGGAGCAGGGCACCGCCGGGGAATGACCGGGTCCGGCCTAACCTGGACCCCATGTCAGTGATCCGTCTCCTGGTGCTCGGCGCGGTCCGTCAGCATGGGCGGGCCCATGGCTACCAGGTGCGCAACGACCTGGAGTACTGGGGCGCGCACGAGTGGTCCAACGCCAAGCCCGGCTCGATCTACCACGCGCTGAAACAGATGGCCAAGCAGGGCCTGCTGCACGCGCACGAGATCGCCCCGTCGACCGCCGGCGGGCCACCGCGCACCGAGTACGAGATCACGGAGAAGGGCACCGAGGAGTTCTTCGGCCTCCTGCGCGCGTCCCTGACCGCCTACGACCAGAAGCCGGACGTGCTCTCCGCCGGGCTCGGCCTGATGGTCGACCTCGAACGCGACGAGGTGCTGGCGCTGCTGGAGGAGCGGATCCGGGCCATCCGGGAGTGGCGCAAGTCCGTCACCGAGTACTACACGACCGAGGAGGGCCCCGGGCAGCTCGGCCACATCGGCGAGATCATGAACCTCTGGGTGCACTCGGCCGACAGCGGCGCCGAGTGGACCCGCGCGCTCATCGAGCGCATCCGCGGCGGCGCGTACACGTTCGCCGGGGAGGGCGAGCCGTTCGTCGGCGTCCTCGGCGAGGGCGAGGAGAACCCGTTCGCGACGGGGGAGCGGCATTCGGGAGACCGCGACTAATCAAGTTTGACTAAGCCGCGTGGCGGACATACCCTCTCCGGGCTAGTAGTCAAGTTTGATTAAGCAAGGAGTGGTAGTGACCGACGTGGCGATCACCGTCGAAGGGGCACGCAAGAAGTACGGCGGCAAGAACGCGCTGGACGGGCTCGACCTGACCGTCGCGCGCGGCATGGTGCACGGGGTGCTGGGCCCTAACGGCGCGGGCAAGACGACGCTGGTCCGGATCCTGTCCACTCTCCTGCGTCCCGACGCGGGCCGGGTCGAGGTGGCCGGGCGCGACGTCCTCACCCAGGCGTACGCCGTACGGCTGCGCATCGGCCTGCTCGGCCAGCACGCGGCACTCGACGAGGAACTCGGCGGCCGGCAGAACCTGGAGATGTTCGGCCGCCTCCACCACCTGGGCGCCCGGCGGGCACGCGCGCGTGCCGACGAACTCCTCACCCGCTTCGACCTCACCGACACCGGACGCAAGCCGGTCAGCGCCTACAGCGGCGGCATGCGGCGCCGCCTGGACCTCGCCGCGTCCCTGATCACCGAACCGGAGGTGCTTTTCCTGGACGAGCCCACCACCGGCCTCGACCCTCCCCCAGTTCTCGGCTGCGCTCGAACCGGGGGGACCCCCATGGCCGCGCCGAGGTGTGGGACTCCGTCCGCTCCCTGGTCGGCGGCGGTACGACGGTCCTGCTCACCACCCAGTATCTGGAGGAGGCCGACCAGCTCGCCGACCGCATCTCGGTCGTCGACGCCGGCCGGATCGTCGGCGACGGCAGCGCGGACGAACTGAAGGCCGCCACCGGCGGCGACCGTGTCGACGTCGTCCTGCGCCACGCCGGACAACTGGCCGCCGCGGCGGCCCTGCTGCCCCTCACCGGCGTCCGCGTCGACCCCGACCGCCGGCTGCTCAGCGCGCCGGTCACCGACCGGATGGCGGCGCTCTCCGGCGTCGTACGGGCGCTGGAGGAGGCCGGTGTGGAGGCGGAGGACGTGGCCCTGCGCCGCCCGACCCTGGACGAGGTGTTCCTGCACCTCACCGACCGCACCAAGGAGGCCGTGTGAGCACGAACGCCATGAACACCACGTCGTACGCCCTGACCGACTCGTGGACCATGACCCGCCGGGAGCTGGCCCGCTGGGGACGGCAACCGGTCGCGGTCGCCGTCAACCTGGTCTTCCCCGTCATGCTGCTGCTGATGTTCGGCTACCTGGTCGGCGGCGGCCGGGGCGTGAGCGGCGACTACGTCGACTACCTGGTCCCCGGGATGCTGGCCCTCACCATGGCCTTCGGCCTGGAAGGCACCATGATCGCCGTCACCCGGGACCTCGACAAGGGCGTCGTCGACCGCTTCCGCTCGCTGCCGATGACCAACGGCGCCGTCCTGGTGGGCCGTTCCACCGCCGACATGCTCCAGTCGGCGCTCGGCCTCACGGTGCTGATCGCGGTCGGGTACGCGCTCGGCTGGCGGGCGCAGGGCGGCCCGGGCGCCTTCCTGGGCGCGGTGGGTCTACTGCTGCTCTTCCGGTTCGCGATGCTGTGGATCGGCATCTTCCTGGCGCTGGTGGCGGGCAAGCCGGAGCTGGTGCAGGCGGTGCAGATCCTGGTCTGGCCGATCGGCTTCCTCTCCAACGCCTTCGCCACCGAGGAGGCCATGCCGGGCTGGCTCGGCACGGTCGTCCAGTGGAACCCGATGTCCCAGACCGCCACAGCCGTACGCGACCTGTTCGGCGGCCCCGGCGGCGAGCCCGGCCACGTCTGGGCGGCCATCGCCTGGCCACTGGCCCTGCTCGCGGTGTTCTTCCCGCTGGCGGTACGGAGGTTCGCCCGCCTGAGCCGTTGAGGCCCACTGCCTCAAAGGCGTGGGAGGTGCCCCCAGCGGCGTTGTCGTCGGTTGCCAGGGCTCCGCCCTGTCGCCCTCCTCCGCCTTGCAGCTGCACGCACCAGACCCCGCTAGGGTCGGCAACAAGGCACCGTTGCCTGAAGCCGGCCTGATCCGAACGACACCCCCTAGTGGCAATGCCGTTCGGTTAGGGGTTCGATCGGCAGTGCAACTTGCGGCGTTTCGGCTGGTGATATGGGTGCAGCCCTTGTAGTGGTTCTCGGGTCCG
>NZ_JBHJRX010000050.1:0-73090 GCF_042268605.1 Streptomyces sp. NPDC056296
GTCTCGACCACGCCGACGGGGTGGCCGGGACGGTGGGGGTGGTCGCCGCCTTCGGCGTCGGTGCCTGTGCCGCCGCCGAGTTGATGGACGGGCTGGCGGTGCTGCTGAGCGCGCTGGCCGCCGCGCTGACCGGGTTCCTGCTGCACAACTGGCATCCCGCGCGGATCGCGCTCGGGGCGTGCGGGTCGCTCTTCGCGGGCTTCCTGCTCGCCGGGGCGGCCGTGTTCACCCGGGCGGGGCACGAGCCCGGGGCCGGCGCGGGGGTGCTGTTCGCGCTGACCGCCCTGGCGAGCGTCGACGCCGTACTCGTACTCCTCTCGCGGCGGCTGGCCGGACGGCCCCTGCTGCGTGGCGGGCCCGACCATCTCGCCCACCGGCTGCGGCGGCTCGGGCTGACTCCGCAGGGTTCGGTGGTGGTCCTCGGTGTGGCCTCGTTCTGCGGGGTACTCGTGGGCGCGCTCGTGCACACCGGCTGGGCGGGGGAGACGGCGGTGCTGTGGGTGGCGGGCGTGGCGGTGGTCGGAGTGCCGGGTCTGCTGCGGGTACGGGTGTACGAGCCCCGGCGGGCGGGGACGGACCCCTGGACCCGTACGTCACTCCACGGGCCGCGCGCGGAACCGCGGGGGCGGCCCCAGGAGTCCCCCGAGGCAACGGATGCCCCGGCCCGTGCGTCCTCCCGGGCGGCGATTTTTCCGGTTCGTCAGGCCAGGCGGGAAGAGAAAGAGCAGGTCAGCGCGCCGTTGCGTGTAAGGAACGGATAAGAGTTGAGCCTGCTCGACTCACCTCTGTTGACCCAGCGATCGGCGTCATGCACACTTGAGCCTGTTCCACTCAAGTCAGCTGGAGGTTATTCACCATGGCACGTGCGGTCGGCATCGACCTGGGCACGACTAACTCCGTCGTCAGCGTTCTGGAGGGCGGCGAGCCCACCGTCATCACCAACGCCGAGGGCGCCAGGACCACGCCGTCCGTCGTCGCCTTCGCCAAGAACGGCGAGGTGCTGGTCGGCGAGGTGGCCAAGCGCCAGGCGGTCACGAACGTCGACAGGACCATCCGGTCGGTCAAGCGCCACATGGGCACCGACTGGAAGATCAACCTGGACGGCAAGGACTTCAACCCGCAGCAGATCAGCGCCTTCGTGCTGCAGAAGCTGAAGCGGGACGCCGAGTCCTACCTGGGCGAGAAGGTGACCGACGCGGTCATCACCGTCCCGGCGTACTTCAACGACGCCGAGCGCCAGGCCACCAAGGAGGCCGGTGAGATCGCGGGCCTCAACGTCCTGCGCATCGTCAACGAGCCGACGGCCGCCGCGCTGGCGTACGGCCTCGACAAGGACGAGCAGATCATCCTCGTCTTCGACCTCGGTGGCGGCACGTTCGACGTCTCGCTCCTGGAGATCGGCGACGGCGTCGTCGAGGTGAAGGCCACCAACGGTGACAACCACCTCGGTGGTGACGACTGGGACCAGCGCGTCGTCGACTACCTGGTCAAGCAGTTCCAGTCCGGCCACGGCGTGGACCTGGGCAAGGACAAGATGGCCCTCCAGCGCCTCCGTGAGGCCGCCGAGAAGGCCAAGATCGAGCTGTCCTCGTCCACCGAGACCTCGATCAACCTGCCCTACATCACGGCCTCCGCCGAGGGCCCGCTGCACCTGGACGAGAAGCTCACCCGCGCCCAGTTCCAGCAGCTGACGTCCGACCTGCTGGAGCGCTGCAAGACGCCGTTCCACAACGTCATCAAGGACGCCGGCATCCAGCTGTCCGAGATCGACCACGTCGTTCTCGTCGGTGGCTCCACCCGTATGCCCGCCGTCGCCGAGCTCGTCAAGGAGCTGACCGGCGGCAAGGACGCCAACAAGGGCGTCAACCCGGACGAGGTCGTCGCCATCGGCGCCGCCCTGCAGGCCGGTGTCCTCAAGGGCGAGGTCAAGGACGTCCTGCTCCTCGACGTCACCCCGCTGTCCCTCGGTATCGAGACCAAGGGCGGCATCATGACCAAGCTCATCGAGCGGAACACGACGATCCCGACGAAGCGTTCGGAGATCTTCACCACCGCCGAGGACAACCAGCCCTCCGTGCAGATCCAGGTCTACCAGGGCGAGCGCGAGATCGCGGCGTACAACAAGAAGCTCGGTATGTTCGAGCTGACCGGTCTGCCCCCGGCGCCCCGCGGCGTCCCGCAGATCGAGGTCGCCTTCGACATCGACGCCAACGGCATCATGCACGTGACCGCGAAGGACCTGGGCACGGGCAAGGAGCAGAAGATGACCGTCACCGGCGGCTCCTCGCTGCCGAAGGACGAGGTCGACCGGATGCGCCAGGAGGCCGAGAAGTACGCGGAGGAGGACCACGCCCGCCGCGAGGCCGCCGAGTCCCGCAACCAGGGCGAGCAGCTCGTCTACCAGACGGAGAAGTTCCTCAAGGACAACGAGGACAAGGTCCCGGGCGAGATCAAGACGGAGGTCGAGGAGTCCGTCGCCGAGCTGAAGGAGAAGCTCAAGGGCGAGGACACCGCCGAGATCCGCACCGCCACCGAGAAGGTCGCCGCCGTCTCGCAGAAGCTGGGCCAGGCCATGTACGCCGACGCCCAGGGCGCGCAGGCCGCCGGCGGCGAGGCTCCGGGCTCCGGTGCCGACGCCGCCGGTGCCGGTGCCGGTGACAAGGCCGACGACGACGTCGTCGACGCCGAGATCGTCGACGACGAGCGCAAGGACGGTGCCGCGTGACGGAGGAGACCCCGGGCTTCGACGAGAAGCCCGACGTCCCCTCCGGCGCCAGCCCTGACGACGCCGAGCCGAAGGCCGCCGCCCCCTCTTCGGAGGAGGGCGCGGCCCCGGCCGGGGACGCTAGCGAGAACGCGGGCCTGGTGGCCCAGCTGGACCAGGTGCGCACGGCGCTCAACGAGCGCACGGCGGACCTCCAGCGACTCCAGGCCGAGTACCAGAACTACCGCCGCCGCGTCGAGCGGGACCGCGTCGCGGTCAAGGAGGTCGCCGTCGCGAACCTCCTGTCCGAGCTGCTTCCCATGCTCGACGACATCGGCCGCGCACGGGAGCACGGCGAACTCGTCGGCGGCTTCAAGTCCGTCGCGGAGTCGCTGGAGACGGTCATCGCCAAGATGGGCCTCCAGCAGTTCGGCAAGGAGGGCGAGCCCTTCGACCCGACGATCCACGAGGCCCTGATGCACTCGTACGCGCCGGACGTCACCGAGACGACGTGCGTGGCGATTCTGCAGCCCGGGTACCGGATCGGCGAGCGCACCATCCGCCCCGCGCGGGTGGCGGTGGCCGAGCCGCAGCCGGGTGCGCAGGCGGCCAAGCCGGCCGAGGAGAACACCGAGGCGCAGGCCGACTCCGCGGAGAACAAGGAGAGCGGTGGCCCGGAGGAGGGCTGACGTCGCGGGTAGGCACACGTACGCAGGAGAGGAGGGACGTCGGGGATGAGCACCAAGGACTTCATCGAGAAGGACTACTACAAGGTCCTCGGCGTCCCCAAGGACGCCACCGAGGCCGAGATCAAGAAGGCGTACCGGAAGCTCGCCCGCGAGTACCACCCGGACGCCAACAAGGGAAACGTCAGGGCGGAGGAGCGTTTCAAGGAGATCTCCGAGGCCAACGACATCCTCGGTGACCCCAAGAAGCGCAAGGAGTACGACGAGGCCCGCAGCCTCTTCGGCAACGGCGGCTTCAGGCCGGGGCCGGGCGCGGGCGGCGGCGGCACCTTCAACTTCGACCTGGGCGACCTCTTCGGAGGCGGCGCCCAGGGCGGAGGCCAGGGAGGAGCCGGCGGTTTCGGCGGCGGGCTCGGCGACGTCTTCGGGGGCCTGTTCAACCGCACCGGCGCCGGCGGCCCCGGCACCGGCACGCGGACCCAGCCGCGGCGCGGCCAGGACATCGAGTCCGAGGTCACCCTGAGCTTCACGGAGGCCATCGAGGGCGCGACGGTCCCGCTGCGGATGTCCTCGCAGGCACCTTGCAAGGCCTGTTCGGGCACCGGCGACAAGAACGGCACGCCGCGCGTGTGCCCGACCTGCGTCGGCACCGGGCAGGTCGCCCGGGGCTCGGGCGGTGGCTTCTCGCTCACCGACCCGTGCCCGGACTGCAAGGGCCGCGGCCTGATCGCGGAGGATGCCTGCGACGTCTGCAAGGGCTCCGGGCGGGCCAAGTCCTCCCGGACGATGCAGGTCCGCATCCCGGCCGGGGTGTCGGACGGGCAGCGCATCCGGCTGCGCGGCAAGGGCACGCCGGGCGAGCGGGGCGGCCCGGCGGGCGACCTGTACGTGGTCGTACACGTCAAGGAACACCCCGTCTTCGGCCGCAAGGGCGACAACCTCACCGTCACCGTCCCGGTGACGTACGCCGAGGCCGCCCTCGGCGGCGAGGTCCGGGTCCCGACCCTGGGCGGTCCGCCGGTCACGCTGAAGCTGCCGGCCGGCACCCCGGGCGGCCGTACCATGCGCGCCAGGGGCAAGGGCGCGGTCCGCAAGGACGGCACCCGCGGCGACCTTCTGGTCACCGTCGAGGTGAGTGTTCCGAAGGACCTGACGGGGAAGGCTCGTGATGCGCTGGAGGCGTATCGCGAGGCGACCGCGGACGAGGATCCGCGGGCGGAGCTGTTCCAGGCCGCGAAGGGAGCTTGACGGAGATGGACGGTCGTCGACGCAATCCGTATGAACTGACCGAGGACACCCCGGTCTACGTCATCTCGGTGGCGGCCCAGCTCTCCGGCCTGCACCCGCAGACCCTGCGCCAGTACGACCGCCTCGGCCTGGTCTCCCCGGACCGCACGGCCGGCCGCGGCCGGCGCTACTCGGCCCGCGACATCGAACTGCTCCGTACGGTGCAGCAGTTGTCGCAGGACGAGGGCATCAACCTGGCCGGTATCAAGCGCATCATCGAACTGGAGAACCAGGTCGCCGCGCTCCAGGCCCGCATGGCGGAGCTGCAGGACGCGCTCGACGGCGCGGCCACGGCGATGCGCCAGCGCGAGGCGGCGGTACACGCCTCGTACCGCCGCGACCTGGTCCCGTACCAGGAGGTACAGCAGACCAGCGCCCTGGTGGTGTGGCGGCCCAAGCGGCACGGCCAGTCCTCGGACTGACGGGCCGCACCAGGCAGAACGGCGACGACGGGCCCGGAGGTTCCACCGATTCCACCCGACCCTCCGGGCCGGTTCGCAACGTTGCTGTCTCATTGGTCTAGTACTTCTTGACGATTTCGTGAAGACAGCGTTGGCTTCCCTCACCTGGGTCACCACAACACCCGTGTGTCGGAAGGTAAGCGCAGTGAACAGCCGTGCCCGTCGTATCGCCATATCCGTGGCCGCGTCCATGATGACCTTCTCGCTGGCCTCCTGTGGTGTGCTGGGCGCGTCGGAGAGCAGTGACGAGGCGAGTCCGACCAAGGGCAACGACATCACCGTCGGGCTGCTCCTGCCGGAGAAGGCGAACACGCGCTACGAGCAGTTCGACTACCCCTACTTCAAGGCGAAGGTCGCCGACCTCACGCGCGACCAGGGCAACGTCAAGTACGCCAACGCCGAGGCGAACGCCTCGAAGCAGGCCGACCAGATGCAGCAGATGATCGACGACCGGGTCGACGTGATCGTCCTGGACGCGGTCGACGCGAAGTCCATCGGCACCGCCGTGCAGCAGGCCAAGGACGCCGGCATCCCCGTCATCGCCTACGACCGGCTGGCCGAGGGCCCGATCGACGCCTACATCTCCTTCGACAACGAGCTGGTCGGCGAGGTCCAGGGCCGCTCCCTCATCGAGGCGCTCGGCGGCGACGCGGACAGCTCCGACAAGATCGTCATGATGAACGGCTCGCCCACCGACCCGAACGCCAAGCAGTTCAAGGCGGGCGCGACGTCCGAGCTGAACGGCAAGGTGACGATCGCCCAGTCCTTCGACACCAAGGACTGGAAGCCGGAGAACGCCGAGGCGAACATGACCGAGGCGATCGAGAAGATCGGCAAGGACAACATCGCGGGCGTCTACTCCGCCAACGACGGCATGGCGAGCGGCGTCATCAAGGCCCTGGAGGACGCGGGCGTCACCGACCTGCCGCCGATCACCGGCCAGGACGCGGAGCTCTCGGCGGTGCAGCGGATCGTCACCGGCGAGCAGTACATGAGCGTGTACAAGTCCTATCCGCAGGAGGCCGAGAGCGCCGCGGAGATGGCCGTGGCGCGGGTCCAGGGCCGGGACATCCAGTTCGACGCGCTCGCCCGCGACAAGGTCGACAGCCCCACCCACAAGGGCATCCCCGCACAGCTCGTCCCCGTCGTCGCCCTGACACAGGACAACATCGAGCAGACCGTCATCGCGGACGGCTTCTACAAGGTCTCCGACATCTGCACGGCCAAGTACGCGGCGGAGTGTGCGGAGATCGGGTTGACGTAGTCCGCACCCCCCGGTAGGTCGGGGGGACGGGGACGTACCCCCCAACGGGTGGATTCTCCGATTGACCGTCCCGGAGCAGTCTTGGAGTCACAGGAACCGCACCGTTCTCTCCCGTGCGGTTCCCTTCCGGCCGCCCACCGCGGTCCGGGAACTCCGTCAGACGAGGGGACGCAGTTCAGTGAACGTCAGAATCGCACGACGGCTGGGGGTCGGGGCCATCGCCGCCCTGGCCCTG
This sequence comes from Streptomyces sp. NPDC056296, assembly GCF_042268605.1. Classification (NCBI taxonomy): domain Bacteria; kingdom Bacillati; phylum Actinomycetota; class Actinomycetes; order Kitasatosporales; family Streptomycetaceae; genus Streptomyces; species Streptomyces sp. NPDC056296. The sequence continues at coordinate 6,638 of NZ_JBHJRX010000050.1, forward strand.
AGCACGGCGACGCCCGCCTTCGCCTACGAGATCGGCCCGCACTCCTACAGCGGTGAGCTCCGCTTCTGGACCGAGGGCAACCGCTCGATCATGAACATCAAGGACACGGGTTCGAGCCACTGGGTGAAGTCGGAGTACTACCGCGTGGCCCACTCGGGCACCAAGCTGACGCTGTGGAACAAGAACGGTCCCAACGGTCCGTCCGACAATGACGGCAACAGGGGCACCGTCGAGAGCGGCAAGCACTCCGAGATCTACAAGGCCCGCGGCACGGTCGCACGCAACAACCTGCCCGACTGGCACACCAGTTGGTACTCCGGCTGACGGGCTCCCGCCCGCGCAGCCTGACCACAGCCTGACCGAGGAGCCGGCCGGCTCCTCGGTCAGGCATGCGTTGTCAGCGCCGTCCCCGCCGTCCACATCGAGTGATCCCCCCGACCAAGGGAGCTCCGCGTGACCTCAACCCCCGCCCCACCCGTCCTGCGGCTGAGCGAGGTGGCCTACGGCGTGTCCGGCCGAAGCCTGCTCGCCGGTGCCGATCTCACCGTCCCGGCAGGCAGTTCCGTCTCCGTGATGGGCCCGTCCGGCAGCGGCAAGTCCACCCTGCTGATGTGCGTCATGGGGCTGATCCGCCCACAATCGGGGCGCGTCGAAGTCGTGGGGCAGGACGTGACCCGGCTGTCCGCGCGGGCCCTCGCCGCCCACCGGCGGCGGCACGTCGGCATGGTCTTCCAGTTCGGTGAACTGCTCCCCGAACTCACCCCGGCGGAGAACGTGATGATCGCGAGCCTGCTGGCCGGCGATGCGGTCGCCGAGGCCCGCTCCCGTGCCGAGTCGCTGCTCACCCGTCTCGGGGTGCCCGAGGCCACGGCCACGCGGGACCTGTCGGGCGGAGAGAGGCAGCGTGTCGCCGTGGCTCGCGCCCTGGTCAACATGCCCGAACTGCTGCTGGCGGACGAGCCGACCGGCGCGTTGGACGGCGAGCAACGAGAAGCCGTGGCCGACCTGCTGTTCAGCACCCCGCGGGAACACGGGTGCGCCCTGGTGGTGGTGACGCACGACCCGATGGTGGCGGGCCGCGCCGACGTGCGGTTGCACCTGCACGAAGGACTCCTGGTCCAGGCCCAGGAGGCGCGGTGAACGGCGGCGGCCTGCGACGGCGGCTCCTGCGCATGGGACGAGCCGCGTCCCGGTCGGCCGAAGCAGGCCGCATCCGCTACTTCGCGTTGTTCGCCGCCACCACAGTGGCGGTCCTCGCCGTCTGCGGGTTCCTGCTCGCCGCGTCCTCCTTCGACGGTCGCACCGAGCGCAGTCAGGCCCGTTGGCCGCAGGTCACAGACACCGGCTCCGCCACGCTGCTGTGGCGGGCGACGCTGGCGAGCGTCGACGACCGTCAGTACGACGTGGTCTACATCGAGCCCCTCACCCCCGACGCGCCCCTGCCGCCCGGCCTGGAGCACTGGCCGGAGCCCGGTCAGGCGGTGCTCTCCCCGGCGCTGAAGGCGGTCGGACATCAGGTGCGCGGCGAGTACGGGCGGGCCGTGGGCACCATCGCCCCGGACGGCCTGGAGTCACCGAGCGAGTATTTCGCGTACGTACGGCCGACGGTCGAGCGGCTGGACCCGGAGGGGATGACCAAGGCCTCGGGATTCGGTGTCTCCTGGACGCCGTCGCTCGGGGAGCACATGTACAACTTCGGGCCGAAGGAGTTCCACTGGGCCTACCTGGCGCTGGTGGGTCTCCCGGCCGGACTGTTCGTCGTGATCGCCGCCCGGGTCGGCGCCGCGGCCCGGGACCGCCGGACCGCGATCCTGACCGCGCTGGGCGCCTCCGGAGGTGCCCGGGCCTGGTTCACGGTGGGCGAGGCCTTCCTGCCCGTGACCCTCGGCGCGTCGACGGCGGTCGTGGCCGTCGCTCCCGTACTCCTCACCGACGTACCGTTGCCGGTCGTCGACTTCGTGCTGTACGTCCCCGACGTCCGCGCCGCGATCCCCGCCCTCGTGGGCGCCGTACTGGGCGTACCGCTCGCCGTGCTGGCCGCCGTGGTGCTGCTCCAGCCGCGGTACCGACCGGGCGCCTCGACCCGGCCGGTGGCCGCCAAACGGCGTCGCGAGTGGATGCTGTGGCTGTTTCCCGTGGCCCTCTTCGGCACGGTCCGGGGCACCGACCTGGCCCCGTACGACCTGCGTCTGCCCGTCCTGGCGGCCGGCAGTGTGATCACCATCGCGCTGCTGCCCGGGGTGGCCGGTGCGGTGGTGTCGGCGGCCGGACCCGCGCTGGCCAGGTTCGGTGCCGCGCGTGGCCGGGTGGGCATGCTGGTAGCGGGCCGACGGCTGGCAGTCGGCGCCCGCCCGGTCGCGCGGCTGGTGGCCGCGGTAGTCGTGGCGGTCGGCCTGGCCGCTCAAGGACAGATCGCGATCAGTCTGTTCACGGACATGAGCGACCGGGTCCACGCCGTGGAGGAGCACCTCGGCACCAGCGTATTGCGGGTGTCGACGACACTCTCCACGGCCACCGCCGACGTGGCGGCCTTCGAACGCGACCTGGGGACGGGCGTGCACGCCCTGGCCGTGACGAGGGACTTCAGATCGGGGCGGACGGACCTCGTCGCGGACTGCTCGGTATGGCGGGACCTGGGCGTCAAGTGCCCGACGGCGGCGCCGGCCGAACTGCGCACGCGACACGCCGGTCTGGCCCAGGCTGCGGAGTTGGAGCGGTCGGTCGGGGCACGCCTGTACGCCCGTACGGGCAACGTCACCGAGACCGTGCGTACCGCAGAGGAGCCGGCCCTGGTGATACTGGCGCAGGACGGACGGGAGCTGTCGCTGTCCCGGGTTCACCAAGCCGCCAACGCGCATGTCGCGATGGCGACGAACGTCCAGGTCTTCGCGATGGCCGGCACCTTCGGCGGCAGCGGTGAGGGCATCGCGGCCCAGCGGTGGCTGGAGCTGCTCTCCGTGGCAGGTGTGCTGGTGATCGTGGTCGTGGCCGGGATCGGCTCGGTGGCCCAGTTCGTCCGGACGGGCCGAGAGCTGGGCCCGGTCTCGGTGCTGAGCGGCAACGGCCGCGTGTACTACGCGGTCTCCGTGTGGTCCCTCCTGGTGCCCACCGCCTTCGCGGTGTGCGCGGCCGTCGCGGTGACCTGGTACGTGACCACGCCGTTGATGGCCGGCTCCGCCGACCGGTTGTCCGCGCTGTCGGCGGTGGGAGCGGCCGGCTTGGCGTGTGCCGCGGTGATGGCCTGGTGGGGTGCGCGTACGGCGTCCGCGGCGGGGTTGGTGTGGCGCCCGCGCAACGACTGACGCGAGGCGTGTGCCCTGCTGACGCGAGGCGCGTGCCCTGCCGAGGGGTGTGGACATGTGGTCCACACCCCGTTGTCACTACCCGTTGTCACTTCTCCGCGACGAACGAGCCCTGTCCGAGAACGGTGTAGAGCCGTCCCTCAGCCCGGAGAGCGGCCATGGCCTTCTGCACCGTGCTCGGCGCTACGTCCAGCTCGGCAGCCAACTCGTTCACGGCAGGGAAGCGCGCACCGGGCACGTACTGGCCGGCCTCGAGGCGTCGCCGTAGCTCATCCGCGACTTGAGGCCATACGGGCACCGAACGATCAAGGTCCATGGTTCTCAGCGTCCGCGTATCTGCGTGATCCCGCGACCGCGAATACGCGAATACGCGTATTCTCGATTTCGCGAGACTCCCGCGACCGTGCGACCGGCCCGGGGGAATGGCCACCAGCTACTGAGGAGCTGACGACATGAGCCACACCAGCCACGTCCGCCTACTGCCCTGGAGTGGGCCCGAGGGCAAGCGCGCAGTCCTGGTAACCGACGGCACGCCCGGCCCGCTCTCTCTACTGGCTGACAGAATCGAGAACCGGCAGATCGAATCGGCTGCCGTCATCGTGGAGCTGGCGCGACCCATGGTCGGAGCCGCGTCGGACCTCACGGCAGATGAACTCCGCTGGATCATCCGCCGTCTCATCGAGAGCCTGACGGACGTGCTCAACATCGCCGAGAGTCGCGCACAGCGCATCCCGCCGTACGAGGACTGACGCTTCCGTTCGAAGTGATCCGCGCCGCGCCGGTCACCCACGCACGGTGCGGCGCGGGGTGTCACGGCACGTGCGGACCGCCGCACGCGACGGAACCCCGTGACTGTGGGCTCGTCGGCTGTGTGGGCACCTGCGCCTGCCAAACGATGCGGGATGCCTGGACGCGGTTGTCGACACCGAGCTTGGAGTAGGCCCCGCGGATGTGGTCCTTGACCGTGTGGGCGCTGATTCCCAGCGTCTCGGCCATGGCAGGGTTCGATGCTCCGTCCGCCAGTAGTTGCACGATCTCCCGCTCCCGAGAGCTGAGCCTCTCCAGCATCCTGCGCGCGGTGGCCACCGCATCGGCTGTGCGGCCGGGCCGAACGTACTGATCGACCAGGAACTGGGCGGCAACGGGCCCGAGCGCGACCGTGCCTGCGGCTGCTGCCCGTACCGCCCATGGCAGGTGCCGCACGGAGTTGCCGCGCAGCAGGATCCCGCGGGCTCCATGGCGCAGCAGCGCGCAGGTGGCGTGTTCCGACAAGTGGTCGACCAGTACGACGTGTGCCGGCGTGGAGACCTGGAGGCTTGTCGCTTTCGGCGCGGCCGCTCTTGGCAACCGTAGGACGTCGAGCGCCTCGTCCGGACTGTGGTGGCTGCTGACCAGGACGTCCAGACGTGCCATGGGTGACGCCGCCTCCGATGCCTCGCCGACGACCCGGATCCTGCTGTCTTCTTCCAGGACACGCCTGACTCCAGCCCGTTCCAGCGGCTCCCGGCCGAGAATGCCTACGCGTATCACGATCCCTGTCCTCCCCCGACTGCCTACCGACTCGCCGTGACGGGCGCCCTTGGCATGTCCCGATACCACGACAGCCGACGCCCGGTATGACAGGCGGAGTCGGTCAGGCCCCGCCGTCACCCAGCATGCACGCTGCGTACATCTCTCCAACACCTTCAGCTTGTTGCAACGAGGGGAAGAGGGGGGTGCGCGTAAGGGTTGATTCCAGCACATGTCCGCTGCCGGTGAGCGAGGAGCCGTGTTGCGGAGCCGGTCCCGGCCGCGCATAGTTGCGCTGCGGAAAGAGCCGGAACCGGGGGTGGGATGGGCGATGGCCGGGCACGGGGCGGATGAGCATCCACACGGTGCCGACCGGCTGTGCGCGGCCGGGGACCGCGTGTACTCCCGGGCCGTACGACGCGGCCGGGTGACCCGCCGGGACGCCGAGCCGGTCCCCTGCCTCCTGGAACTGGCCCTGCTGCACCCCGACCCCGACGACATGGACTGGCTGGTGCCGACCTCGCCGCAGGAGGTCATGACCCGGCTGCTGCGCGGTGTCCACGACGAGGTCAACGCCAGTCAGCGGCGGGTGGGCTCCGCGGTGGAGGCCTTCGAGCGGTACGCGGGTCTCGGCCGCCAGCTCCAGACCCCGGCCGGCACGGAAGGCGCGGCGATCCGCGTCCTGGACGGTCTGGCCCGCATCCAGGCCGCGATGGACGAGGCGACGCAGGCGTGCACGACGGAGGTGCTCACCGTCCAGCCCGGCGGCATCCGGCGTGAGCCCGAGCTGTCGGAGGGCCTGCACCGGGCGCTGGCGCTGCGCGGGCGCGGGGTGCGGATGCGGGACCTGTACACGCACGTGGCCCGGCACGGCCAGGGCCTGCTCAACTACCTGGAGCTGATGGGCGAAGCGGTGGAGGCCCGCACCCTCGACGAGGTCATCGACCGCCTCATCCTCTTCGACCGCACGGTCGCCTTCATCCCGGCCAACACCGACCGCACGATGGCCCTGGAGCTGCGCCACCCCGCCCTGATCGCCTACCTGGTCACGGTCTTCGAACGCCTCTGGCGCCTCGCCATCCCCCTGACCGCCCCCCTCCCCGACACCGGCATCGAGGGCATCTCCCACCGCGAACAGTCCATCGCGGCGCTCCTGGCGGAGGGCCACCAGGACGCGGTCATCGCGGAGCGGCTGGGCATAAGCGTCCGCACGGCGCGGGCCCACATCGCCCGCCTGTCGGAGACGCTGGGGGCGGCGAGCCGTACCCAGCTGGGCGTACGCATCGCCCAGGCCGGCCTGGACGGCGCCCCACGCCTGCCCGCCACGATCAGCGTGCCCGATCAGGCTCCGGGTCGAGGATCCCCGACTGGCCGATGAGGTAGCCGAGCTGTGCGCGGCTTTCGCTGCCGAGGGTGGCGGCGAGTTTGGCGATGTGGACGCGGGCGGTGCGGACGTTCATGCCGAGGCGGTCGGCTATGTCGGCGTCGGTGTGGCCTTCGATGAGGAGGGCGGCTATGGCTCGTTGGCGGGGGGTGATGCCGTTGAGAGTGGGTTGGCGGACGGCTTGAGGGTGCATGGGAGTGGCCAAGTGCCAGAGGCGGTCGAAAACGGTGCCCAGGTAGGTGACCAGGGGGCGGTGGCGGATCTCCACGGCCAGAGTCCGCTCTGTGTTGGCGGGGATGAAGGCCACCGTGCGGTCCAGCATGAGCAGTCGCTGGGGAAGTTCGTCCAAAGTGCGGACCTCGACGTCTCCCTGCAGACGCTCGAAGTGCGCCAGAACCGCCGGGTCGTGGCGGGTGGTGTGCTGGTAGAGGGTACGCATGCGGGCGCCGCGCGACAGCAAACGCTGTTCCCTGGGGAGTGCGACGGCGAGGGCAGTCGGTGAGCGTCTGCCGCCCGGCTGAATGGTGAGTATCTCCTTGGACGCCTCAACGGTTACGCGGCCGATCGCATCATTGATCCGGTCGACGCCTTGCAGGACGGTGATGCCGTCTGCGGTCGAGAGGTTGTCGTCATCCCGTGTGCCGAGGGTCAGGAGCGGCTCGAAAACTTCGGTGAGCCGCCTTTCGGCACGCCGCCGGCGGGATATGTCCTCTTCCATACGGTGCAGCAGACGTGGGAGCGCGATGGCCGCCACGAGCGGACGTAACCTGCGCACGTCCTCAATGTCCGGTTGGAGGATGCCGGATCGGGTTACGCAAGGCACCGCGGCAGCGTCGCGTTCGGGCACCGTTCCCTCGTGCAGTGCTCGCACGTATAGCTGCAGACCTGCTTGGCAGACGACTTCCGTCCCGTGCTCGTGCGCCGCAGTGGTCATGTACGGGCCTCTGTCGTCAGTATCCCCGACTGCCCGATGAGGTAGCCGAGTTGGGCCCGACTTTCGCTGCCGAGGGTGGCGGCGAGTTTGGCTATGTGGACGCGTGCGGTGCGGACGTTCATGCCGAGGCGGTCGGCTATGTCGGCGTCGGTGTGCCCTTCGATGAGGAGGGCGGCTATGGCTCTTTGGCGGGGGGTTATGCCGTTGAGTGTGGGTTGCCGGACGGCTTGGGGGTGCATGGGGGTGGCGAGGTGCCAGAGGCGGTCGAAGGTGTTGATGAAGTAGGCGATCAGGGCGGGGTGGCGGACTTCGAGGGCGAGTGAGCGGTCGGCGCTGGCGGGGATGAAGGCGACGGTGCGGTCCACGATGATGAGGCGGTCGGTGACCTCGTCGAGAGTGCGCGCCTCCACATCGCCCGTCAGGCGTTCGTAACGCCCGATGATCAGGGGAGCGTGGCGGACGGTGTGTTGGTACAGGGCGCGCACGCGCCCCCCGCCGTCGAGGAACGCCTGGTCCCGTTCCATGGCGGCTTCGTGGTAGTGAAAGGGCCCAGTGATGAGGCCATCGTGCGGTTGGATGGCCAGGAGTTGCTCTCTGCCCTCGGCCATGGCCTCGGCGATGGCCTGGCCTGCTCGCTTCTTGCTGCTGAGGAGTCGGAGGGGCGGAGCGTCCTTGCTCGCAGCGGCCGTTCCCTCGAGCCGCATGAGGGGTTCGAAGGCATCGGCGAGTCGTTGCCCGCGACGACGTTCGCCGACGATGCGCTCCTCCGAGGAGCGAAGCAGTCGTTGTAGGGCGACCGTCGGAGGTACGGGCTCTAGCCTGCTCAGATCCTCGATGGTGGGGTGGAGCATGCCATTGTCGACGAGGCAGGGCGCTGCCGTTGCCTCGTGGCTGGACACATGCCCTTCGCGCAGTGCGCGGGCGTAGAGGTCCAGGCCGGCCTCACACAACTCCTCCGGTCCGTGACGGTGTGCCTCGGCGGTCACGCGTGCTTTCCTCCTCGCGGCTCAGTGATCCTTCGTCAAAATCCCGGACTGGGCGATGAGGAAGCCGAGCTGGGCGCGGCTGCCGCTGCCGAGGGCCTGGGCGAGTCTCGCGATGTGTGCCCGACAGGTGCGAACGTTCATTCCCAGGCGGCGGGCTATGGCCTCGTCCACGTGGCCCTCGACCAGAAGCTTCGCGATCGAATGCTGGATCTCCGTGATGCCACCCGAGTCTGCTTCGTAGGGGGCGCCGGCACTCAGCGGCACAGCCCGGTTCCAGATGAATTCGAAGACCCGCACCAGGTACTGGACGAGGCCGGGATGGCGGAGCTCGAGGGCGACCTGCCGGTCTTCGCGGACGGGAATGAACGCCACGGTCTCGTCACAGATGATGAGCCGTTCCACGAGCTCGTCGATGGTCCGATACTCCACCTTTCCATCCGTGAACTGATCCGCGTAGGCGAGCCGGTCCGGACTGAACCGAGCGGTGTGCTGGTAGAGGGTACGGATCCGTACACCCCGCTCGATCAGGGGCTTGTCTCGCTCCAGTCCTTCCAGTAGCCGCTTCTCGGGGCGCCGGTGGCCGCTTGGCTGAACTGTGAGCACCTCGGTGTGACACTGCGCTGTCGCCAGGTCGAGTGCCGCATTGATGCGATCAAGGCCTTCCAAGACCGTTATGGAGTGAGCCGGGCTCGTTTCCTGGGCGCTGATGTCCATGAACGGCTCGAAGAGCTCGGACAGGGCCACGGACTGTCGTCGCTGCTCGGTGATCTGACGTTCGATCGGATTGAGCCGTTGGGCCAGCGCGACGGACGGTGGCACCGGCCGCATCCATTCGTCGTCGTCGGGATCGAGATGGAGCAGCGCCAGGTCAGTCAGGCACGGAACGGATTCGACGTCGGCCCTGAGCACCCGACCAGCTCTGAGAGCATCTGCGTAGAGGCGACGCCCTTCTGCGCACAGCTCGGATGTCGAATGGGGATGCTCCGGATTGGTCCCTTTTATCACTGAATATCCACCCCCCAGGGTCCTGAACATGCAGGAACATGATGCACCGATTGTGTGGCCATGACGTGCCTGAATGAGCCATCGTCTTATCGGACGGGGGAACGAGGGACCATCAAGTGAGGACGAAGCCGACTATGCGTATGAGAATGCTTCGCTCGGTGCTTGTTGCTGCCTTCTCCACCGTTGTGGCCTTCGGCGCGCTGGCCGGCCTCTCTGGTGGGACGAGCGGCGAGCACGAGGCGGGTGGCACTCACTCTGCGGCGGTTGCGACCATGGGCGACAAGCCCGTGGCCCTTCCGGCCGACACCGTGTGGGACTGATCGCGATGACCACACCACCCGACGACCGCTCCTTCCGTCGCGAAATGGCCACCGCCTACCGCTCCGGCTGGCACTTCATCGACCTGGTCACCGCGATCCCCCACGCCGGTGACTCCCTGATGGTGACCGTCTTCGGCGAGCCGGTCGTCGTCACGTTGGACGAGGACGGCGACGTGCGGGCGTACCGGTGTCTGCGGCGGCCTCGGGGGGCGCCGCAGCCCGTGCGGTGCGCCATCCGATACGGAATGATCTTTGTGAACCTGGACCAGAGGGACCACCGGCTCGCGCAGCCGGAGGACCCCGAAGTGAGGACCATCTCGGCCACCCCCCGCAGCGCCTGACGCGATTCCCCCGTCGTTACAAATCGCTCAGGTGCTTCCCCCCGGCAGCGGCGTCACCGTGACCTGAACACGGTGACGCCGCTGTCGTTTTCGGCGACATTTCGGGGTTTCGACCCTGCTCCCAGGCTGGCCGAAAAGGCTCTCGTGCGGGGGAAGTGGGCACCCTGGTGGCACCCGGCGGGCACCCGCGGCCGTTTTCTCCTTGAGTGGAATAGACTCAACTTTGTGTACGTTGTCTGAGTCAGCACTGGGAGACACGGCCGGACCGCCGACGGCCGACGCGAGGAGGAGAGCCAGAACGTGGACGCCGAGCTGACCAACCGGAGCCGGGACGCGATCAACGCGGCCAGCAACCGGGCCGTGACCGAGGGAAACGCCGACCTCACCCCCGCCCACCTGCTCCTGGCTCTGCTCCAGGGGCAGGACAACGAGAACATCACCGACCTGCTCGCCGCGGTCGAGGCCGATCTCGCCGCCGTGCGCACCGGCGCCGAGCGCATCGTCGCCGGGCTGCCCAGCGTGACCGGGTCCACGGTCGCACCGCCGCAGCCCAGCCGTGAGATGCTCGCCGTGGTCGCCGACGCCCAGGCCCGCGCCAAGGATCTCGGGGACGAGTACCTCTCCACCGAGCACCTGCTCCTCGGCATCGCCGCGAAGGGCGGCGCGGCCGGTGAGGTACTGGAGGGGCAGGGAGCCAGTGCGAAGAAGCTGCAGGAGGCCTTCCGCAAGGCCAGGGGAGGACGCCGCGTGACCACGGCCGACCCCGAGGGCCAGTACAAGGCGCTGGAGAAGTTCGGCACCGACCTCACCGCCTCCGCCCGGGAGGGCAGGCTCGATCCCGTCATCGGGCGGGACCAGGAGATCCGGCGTGTGGTGCAGGTGCTCAGCCGGCGCACCAAGAACAACCCCGTCCTCATCGGCGAGCCCGGCGTCGGCAAGACCGCCGTCGTGGAAGGGCTCGCCCAGCGGATCGTCAAGGGGGACGTGCCCGAGTCGCTGAAGAACAAGCGGCTGGTCGCGCTGGACCTCGGCGCCATGGTCGCCGGGGCCAAGTACCGGGGCGAGTTCGAGGAGCGGCTGAAGACCGTCCTCGCCGAGATCAAGGACTCCGACGGGCAGATCATCACCTTCATCGACGAGTTGCACACCGTCGTCGGCGCCGGGGCCGGCGGGGACTCCGCCATGGACGCCGGGAACATGCTCAAGCCCATGCTGGCGCGTGGCGAGCTGCGCATGGTCGGCGCCACGACGCTGGACGAGTACCGGGAGCGGATCGAGAAGGACCCCGCCCTCGAAAGGCGCTTTCAGCAGGTGCTCGTCGCCGAGCCGACCGTCGAGGACTCCATCGCGATCCTGCGCGGGCTCAAGGGGCGGTACGAGGCGCACCACAAGGTGCAGATCGCGGACAGTGCGCTGGTGGCCGCCGCCAGTCTCTCCGACCGGTACATCACCTCCCGCTTCCTGCCCGACAAGGCCATCGACCTCGTCGACGAGGCCGCCTCGCGGCTGCGTATGGAGATCGACTCGTCCCCCGTCGAGATCGACGAACTCCAGCGTGCCGTCGACCGGCTGAAGATGGAGGAGCTGGCGATCGGCAAGGAGACGGACGCCGCGTCCCTGGAACGGCTGGAGCGGCTGCGGCGCGATCTCGCCGACAAGGAGGAGGAGCTGCGCGGCCTCACCGCCCGCTGGGAGAAGGAGAAGCAGTCCCTCAACCGGGTCGGTGAGCTGAAGGAGAAGCTCGACGAGCTGCGCGGCCAGGCAGAACGGGCCCAGCGCGACGGTGACTTCGACACGGCCAGCAAGCTGCTCTACGGCGAGATCCCGACCCTCGAAAGGGACCTGGAGGCTGCCTCCGAGGCCGAGGAGGAGGTTGCCCGGGACACCATGGTCAAGGAGGAGGTCGGCGCCGACGACATCGCGGACGTCGTCGCCTCCTGGACCGGCATCCCCGCTGGGCGGCTGCTGGAGGGCGAGACGCAGAAGCTGTTGCGGATGGAGGACGAGCTGGGCAAGCGGCTCATCGGGCAGAGGGAGGCCGTGCGGGCCGTCTCCGACGCCGTACGACGGAGCAGGGCGGGGATCGCCGACCCCGACCGGCCCACCGGGTCCTTCCTCTTCCTCGGGCCGACCGGTGTCGGCAAGACCGAGCTGGCCAAGGCGCTCGCCGACTTCCTCTTCGACGACGAGCGGGCGATGGTCCGCATCGACATGAGCGAGTACAGCGAGAAGCACAGCGTGGCGCGGCTGGTCGGCGCGCCGCCCGGATACGTCGGGTACGAGGAGGGCGGCCAGCTCACCGAGGCCGTGCGGCGGCGGCCGTACACCGTCGTGCTGCTCGACGAGGTGGAGAAGGCGCACCCTGAGGTCTTCGACATCCTGCTCCAGGTGCTGGACGACGGGCGCCTCACCGACGGGCAGGGCCGTACCGTCGACTTCCGCAACACCATCCTGGTCCTCACCTCCAACCTGGGCAGCCAGTACCTGGTCGACCCGATGACCGGTGAGGCGGAGAAGAAGCAGCAGGTCCTGGACGTGGTCCGGGCGTCCTTCAAGCCGGAGTTCCTCAACCGGCTCGACGACCTCGTGGTCTTCTCGGCCCTCAACAAGGACGAGCTGAGCCGCATCGCGCGGCTCCAGACCGGCTCCCTGGCCCGGCGGCTCGCCGAGCGCCGCCTCACCCTCGAGGTCACCGACGAGGCCCTGACCTGGCTGGCCGACGAGGGCATGGACCCGGCGTACGGCGCACGCCCGCTGCGTCGCCTCGTACAGACCGCGATCGGTGACCGCCTCGCCCGGGAGATCCTCTCCGGCGAGATCAAGGACGGCGACTCGGTCCGCGTGGACCGCTTCGGCGACGACCTGATCGTGGGTCCGGCCGCGAGCGGCAAGAAGCTGTAGGGCGGGTAGGGCGGCAAGACGCTGAAGGCACGGCGCGATGCGTGGCGGCCCGTCACCCCCGGTGGGTGGCGGGCCGCCGTGCGTCACACGGTGAGGTCGACGTCGACGTCGACGCCCGCGCAGAACTCCGTCGCGGGCGCGGGCGCGTCCGGGGAGGTGTGCGCCGGCCGGTCCTGGACACCCGTGCCCGGCATGCGGAAGGTCGCGCTGTCATGAATGTCCTGCAAGCCCTGCGTCGCGCACCCCCCGACCGGCCGCGCGCCGTCCGGCAGGGCGGCCTCGCCGGCGTTCCGGTCGTCCGGTTCGGACCCGCGTGCCCCGCCGCCGCGTTCCGTGTCCGCACCGTGGCCCGTCTCCGTCCGCCCCGCGTCCACCCGACCGGCCGGATCATGTCAGCCCAGGGCTGACAGGGCCCCGGCGGGCTTGCCACGCCCCTCCCCGCATGGGGGAGGATGGCCAGATCCGTACGAAGGGAAATTCACGGTGACCATCGACCCGTCCTCGATTCCGAACTTCGGGGGCAAGCAGCCCGAGCCGCAGCCCCAAGGACCGGCGGGCCCCGTCGTCCCGGATCAGGATCTTGTGAAGCAGCTCCTCGAACAGATGGAGCTGAAGTATGTCGTCGACGACGAGGGTGACCTCGCGGCGCCGTGGGAGCAGTTCCGTACGTATTTCATGTTCCGCGGCGAGGGTGACCAGCAGGTCTTCTCGGTGCGGACGTTCTACGACCGGCCCCACCAGATCGACGAGAAGCCGCAGCTGCTGGAGTCGATCGACGACTGGAACCGGCGCACCCTGTGGCCCAAGGTGTACTCCCACACCCACGACGACGGCACGGTCCGCCTGATCGGCGAGGCCCAGATGCTGATCGGCATGGGCATCAGCCTGGAGCACTTCGTCTCCTCGACGGTCAGCTGGGTCCGCGCCGCCATCGAGTTCGACCGGTGGCTCGTGGAGCAGCTCGGCCTGGAGCAGGAGGTCAACGAGTCGGAGAAGCCGACGGACGAGGACGGCGCATAGTCCGTCCCGTGTGAGGAGAGCCCGGCCCTGGCAGTGCTGCCGGGGCCGGGCTCTCGCCGTTCATCCCGCTACACCGTTCACCCCGCCAGCGTCTTCAGCCGCCGCACGGCCTCCTCCAGTACCGAGGTCCGCTTGCAGAACGCGAACCGGACGAACGGGGCGCCAGCCTCCCGGTGGTCGTAGAAGACCGCGTTGGGGACGGCGACGACGCCGGCGCGTTCCGGCAGGCCGCGGCAGAAGGCGAAGCCGTCGCTCTCGCCGAGGGGGCGGATGTCGGTGGTGACGAAGTACGTCCCGGCGGGGCGGTAGACGCCGAAGCCCGCCTCTTCCAGGCCGGTCGCCAGCAGGTCCCGCTTGGCCTGCATGTCCTCGCGGTAGGCGGCGAAGTACGAGTCGGGCAGCGCGAGGGCCTCGGCGACCGCGTACTGGAAGGGCCCGGAGGCCACGTACGTCAGGTACTGCTTGGCCGAGCGGACCGCCGTGACCAGGGCGGGCACTGCGGTGATCCAGCCGACCTTCCAGCCCGTGAAGGAGTACGTCTTGCCGGCCGACCCGATGGTCACCGTGCGCTCGCGCATGCCCGGGAAGGACGCGAGCGGGATGTGCTCGGCCTCGTCGAAGACCAGGTGCTCGTAGACCTCGTCCGTCACCACCAGCAGGTCCCGTGCCACGGCCAGCTCGGCGACGGCCGCGAGTTCGTCGCGGGTCAGGACGGTGCCCGTCGGGTTGTGCGGGGTGTTCAGCAGCAGCAGGCGGGTGCGGTCGGTGACGGCGTCGCGCAGCTCGTCGAGGTCGAGGCGGAAAGTGCCTTCGTGGGGGCGCAGGGTCACGGGTACGCGCGTGCCGCCCGCCATCGCGATGCTGGCCGCGTACGAGTCGTAGTACGGCTCCAGCGCGACGACCTCGTCGCCGGGCTCCAGCAGGGCGAGCAGGGAGGCCGCGATGGCCTCCGTGGCTCCGGCGGTGACCAGGACCTCGGTGTCCGGGTCGAAGGACAGGCCGTAGCGGCGCTGCTGGTGGGCGGCGACGGCGGTGCGCAGCTCCGGGACGCCGGGGCCCGGCGGGTACTGGTTGCCGCGCCCGTCGCGCAGTGCCCGTACGGCGGCCTCCCGGATCTCCTCGGGACCGTCGGTGTCCGGGAAGCCCTGGCCCAGATTGATCGCCCCGGTCCGCGCGGCCAGGGAGGACATCTCCGCGAAGATCGTCGTCCCGAACTCGGCGAGCCGGCGGTTGAGGAAGGGGCGGGCGCTGGAGCTCATGGAGGTCATGGCGGTCATCCTGCGCCGAAGCTCTGGAGTTCCTCAACTCTGCTTTGGGGCGTGGTGGCGAGGGGCATCTCCCGTTCACGCAACGAGATTCACAGCGTCACAGCGAGTCTCACACAGGCAGCGAGGCGCCCAACGGGGGGCTGCTTCGGGGGAACTCCGGGCGGAAGCCCGGGAAGCGGAAGGAGGGTGGCGCCATGGTCATCGGCATCATCCTGATCGTGTTCGGTGCCCTGGTTGTCATGGGGCTCCTGGCCGGCGCGCGGAGCGGCGGCGGAGGCAACCGCGACCGAGGCCGAGGCCGCGGCCGCCGGAACAGCTGGTGGGCCGGCGACTCGTCATCCGGCGGGCACCACACGGGCTCCGCCGGCGGGTACAACACAGGCTCCTCCTGCGGTGGCGGCTCGTCCTGCGGAGGCGGGTCGTCGTCCTGTGGGGGAGGGGGCGGCGGCGGATGCGGTGGAGGCAGCTGACACGGGGCAGCTGAGCTCCCACAGGGGGAACCGCATCCCCGCCAGGGGCCCCGCGCCTGGGGCCGGGCCCCGCGTCCCCACGAGCGCCCGCCGGGGATCACGCCCGGCGGGCGCTCCCACGCACCGGCGCGCGCCGCGCGGGCGGGGTGTGCGCCCTGGTTGAACAGTTGAGCTGGGGAGCCCCCTGAGGGATGGAAACCCCACGAAGTTGGGTAAAAACGCTGTGGCGGCGCCACAGTTCATGATTCCCTCTCCATCACCAACGCAGCTCCTCGGACGACCTGTTGACCCCCCTCCTGACCGGCCGACTGGGCTGAGCGGGCCGCATCTCCGGCAGTGACCGGGACGCGTAGGCCCCACACCTTCCTCTCCTTGTGTGCTTGCGGAGCCGATCCATGCTCACGACCCTGAAAACCGCCTACACCGACACGCGCGCGGCCGACCTCGCCTGGGCCCTGGGGCGCGAGCCGCTGCCCGCGCTCGCCAGTCTCGATCTCGAACTGACCGGCGCGAAGATGCAGTTGCGACTCCTGGGGGCCTCTCATCAAGTCCTGCTGGAGGAGGAGCGGGGAAGCTGTTCGGAGACGGTGGCGTGCATCCCCGGCAGCAGCACCCCCCTTCCGCTGGGCGTCGCCAAGCGCAAGGGCGACTGGGAGTACGAGTTCGCCGCCCGCGTGGAGGTGCTGACGCCGGGTTCCTTCGCCGGACGTGCCCAGGAGCTGCTGGCCCTGGTCGCCGACCATCCGCACGGGCTGGCCGGCGTCTTCCCCGGCAGCCCGCACGCCTTCACCGCGCTGCTGGCCCATCGGCACGAGGGGCAGGTGCACTGGCGGACCTGGCACGCCTATCCGCAGGACGGCCACTTGGTGGCGACCCGGACCCGGGTGGGTGTCCGGGTACCGACGTCGCAGCTCAGCCCGTCCGGGGTGTGAGCGGGTGCGGGGCGGGGGTCCGGGCGGTCCGGGCGGGATAAACCTGTGGTGCCCGACAGAACGTCAGTTTCACACGTGTGGGTGACGAAGCGCAGTGCGGGAGTGACGTAACGTCACCCCGTGATCGAACCGCACGCGCCCGCCCCGCCCGGCTCTCCGCCGTCCTGGGGCGGCCCTGGCGGCTCTCCCAGCCCCACCGGCTCTCCCGGCCCCACCGGCTCTCCCAGCCCCACCGGCTCCGGTTCCTCCGGCCCTTCCGGTTCCTCTGGCCCCTCCGGTCTCGGTGGGCCGGCGCGGCTGCCCGTTCGGCCGGCCGTCGGGCGGTTCCTGGTGCTGGCCGGCGTATTCGTCTGCGCGGCCTGCGGGCTCGTGTACGAACTCGAACTCGTCGCCCTCGCCTCGTACCTGATCGGCGACTCGGTCACCCAGGCGTCCGTCGTCCTGTCCGTCATGGTCTTCGCCATGGGCCTCGGCTCACTCGCCGCCAAACGGCTGCGACGTTTCGCGGCGGCCGGCTTCGGCGCGGTCGAGGCCGTGCTCGCCCTCGTCGGCGGCTCCAGCGCGATGGTGCTGTACGCCGTCTTCGCCTGGACCGGCGGCTGGGGCGGTCTGTGGGCCGACGGCCCGCGCTTCCTCCTGGTCGCCTTCTCGCTCGCCATCGGCGTGCTGATCGGCGCCGAGGTGCCGCTGCTGATGGAGCTGATCCAGCGCGTCCGCCGCCAGGACGCGGGCGGCGCCGTCGCCGACCTGTTCGCCGCGGACTACGTCGGCGCGCTCGTCGGCGGCCTCGCCTTCCCCTTCGTACTGCTGCCCTTCCTCGGCCAGCTGACCGGCGCGCTGCTCACCGGCACCGTCAACGCGCTCGTCGGCGCCGCCCTGGTCCTCGGCCTGTTCCGGCGGGACATGACCCGCCGGGCCCGTTGGCTGCTGCTGGCCGCCAACGCCGTCGTACTCGCCCTCCTCGCCACGGCGACCGTCCTCGCCGACGACTTCGAACGCGCCGCCCGGCACGCCGTGTACGGCCAGGACGTCCGCGTGGCCGTACAGACCGACGTGCAGGAGGTCGTCCTCACCGGCGGCGCCGACGGCCGGCCGCTCGATCTGTTCCTGGACGGCCGGCTGCGGGTCAGCGGCAGCGACGAGCGGCGATACCACGAGGCGCTGGTGCACCCCGCGATGAGCGGCCCGCACGCGCGCGTGCTGATCCTCGGAGGCGGCGACGGCCTCGCCGCGCGGGAGGTGCTGCGCCACCCGGACGTGCGCCGCGTCGACGTCGTCGAACTCGACCCCGGGCTCGCCCGGCTGGCCCGGCACGACCCCGGCCTGTCCGCGCTGAACGAGCACGCCTACGGCGATCCGCGCGTCCACGTCACCACGGCGGACGCCTTCCGCCGGCTGCGCTCCACGCCCACCGCGACGTACGACGTGGTGATCTCGGACCTGCCCGACCCGGGCATCACGGCCAGCACGAAGCTGTACTCGCAGGAGTTCTACGGCCTGCTCCGGCGGGTGCTCGCCCCCGACGGGCGGCTGGTCGTGCACGCCGGCCCGCTCTCCGCACGTCCGCGGGCCTTCTGGACGGTGGACGCGACGCTCCACGCGGCCGGTCTGCGGACCGCCCCCTACCGCGTCGCCGCCCGGGACACCGGCTTCGCACCGGGCCCCGACCGCACGGCCGCCACCCCGAACGCCCCCCGCGACTGGGGCTTCCTCCTGGCCGCCCGCACGCCGCCCGCCCTGCGCCTCGAACCGGCGGCCCCCCGCCCGCACACCCTCACACCCCGGTCCCTGGCCGAGGACGCCCGCACCGCGTCCCGCACCCGGATCGACGGCCTGCCGCCGTCGACGCTGGTGCATCCGCGGTACTGAGCCCGCGCTCGGCGCTTCCGCGCACCCGCGCCCCGGAGCCTGCGCGCTTCCGGGCACCCGCGCCCCGGAGCCTGCGCGCTTCCGCGCACCCGCGTCTCCGCGCACTCGCGCACCCGCCCCCGCGCCCCCGCGCCCCCGCGCCCGCACCCGCGCCCCAGAGCCTCCGCGCCTCCGCGCCTCCGCGCCTCCGAGCCCCCGCGCCCGCACCCGCACCCGCGCCCCAGAGCCTCCGCGCCTCTGAGCAACGCCCCCTGTACGAACGAGTTCCATGCGGCGGCCCGACCCTCCCCCGGATACGGGACGGGCCGCCACACCCCCCTGCGGATCGTTCGCACCGAGAACCTATGGCCGTCCCGCCCGCCCCGGAATCCCGCAGTGGGTGGATACGGGGCCCAACCCAGCGCGGTAGGCGCCCGGTTCCTGCAACTTCCGCGGTACGGCGGAAGGAGGACGCCGTCGCCGGACGGGCGGACCTACGCTGCCGCCATGCGCCTGCACCCCCTGGCGGCCGACGGCCTGATCGCCGCGGCGCTGACGACCGTGGCCGTCCTGCTCGGCACCGAGGCCGTCGCCCAGGGGTGGCCGCCGCTCGACCCGCTCGCCTGGACGCTCGTCGCCCTGCTGAACCTCCCGCTCGCCCTGCGTACCCGCGCCCCCGTCACCGTCTGCCTCGCCGTCCACGCCTGCTGGGCGGTCTACGTCACCCTCGGCTACTGGCCCGTGGTCGGTTCCTTCGGCCCGATGCTCGCCGTCAACACCGTCGCCTCCCTGCGCCCCACCCGCACCGCCGCCGCCTGCGCCGCCCTGCTCGCCGGTGTCTGGATCTACGCCGGGGTGGTCAGCGACGCCGAGGCGATGGCGTCGGTCGTGGGGCAGGCCGTGGGCTTCCCGCTGGTGCTGTGGCGGTTCGGGTACGTGGCCCGGCGGACCGGTGAACTGACCCGGCAGCTACGTGCCGAACAGGCCGACCGGGCCCGGCGCGAGGTAGCCGAGGAACGCGTCCGGATCGCCCGCGAACTGCACGACGTGGTCGCCCACCACATCGCCGTCATCAACGTCCAGGCCGGACTGGCCCGCTTCGTCTTCCACTCCGACGCCCGCACCGCGCGCGGCGCCCTGGACACCATCGAGGGCGCCAGCGGCGAGGCCCTCGCCGAACTGCGCCGCATGCTCGGCCTGTTGCGTGCCGACGGCGTGCAGGGCGCGGTCGGTGCCCCCGCTCCCGGCCTCGACCAGCTGGACGAGATGGTCACCCGGGTGCGTTCCGGCGGCGTGGGCGTGGAACTGCGCGTCACGGGCGCACCACGCCCTCTGCCGCCCGGCGTTCAGCTGTGCGTCTACCGGGTGGTGCAGGAGGCCCTCACCAACGCGCTCAAGCACGCGCCCGGAGCGAACGCCACCGTCGAACTCGCCTACCGAGCGGGCGAAGTGACGGTGTCGGTAACCGACGACGGAGACGGAGACGGGGCCGGGGCAGGTCCGGCGGGGGGACGCCGGGAGGGGGCGGATTCGGACACAATCCCCGAGCGCGGCGGCCATGGCTTGATCGGGATGCGGGAGCGGGCCAAGCTCTACGGCGGGACGATCGTCGTCGGCCCGCGCAGCGAGGGGGGATTCGGCGTGCGCCTGACCCTGCCGACGCCGGTCCAGACCGCACGCCGGGGAGACGCTGTCAGGGAATGACCGACGCGAACCACCCGACGGACGCCCCGATCCGGCTGCTCGTCGTCGACGACCAGTTCCTCGTCCGCAGCGGACTGGCCGCGCTGCTGCGCGCCGCCCCGGGCATGGAGGTCGTCGGTGAGGCGGCCGACGGCGTCGAGGCGGTGGCGCTGGCCGCGCGGACCCGGCCGGACGTCGTCCTCATGGACATCCGCATGCCAGGCATGACCGGCATCCAGGCCACCGAGCGGATCCTCGCCGAGGCGGTGGACCCCGCACCCCGCGTCCTGGTCCTGACCACCTTCGATCTCGACGAGTACGTGTACGGCGCCCTGCGCGCGGGCGCCTCCGGCTTCCTGCTCAAGGACGCCGGCCCCGAACGGCTGCTGGCCGCGGTCACCGCGGTGCACGGCGGCGACGCGCTGTTCGCCCCCGCGGTCACCCGGCGCCTGGTGGAGGCGTTCACGCGGATGTCGGACACGGGCCGGCCGGATCCGTCGGAGGCGGGCCCGCCGCCCGGGCTGACGGCGTTGACCACCCGCGAGGCCGAGGTCCTGAAACTGGTGGCCCGCGGCCTGAGCAACGCCGAGGCCGCCGACCGCCTGTTCATCAGCGAGGCCACGGTGAAGACCCACCTCAACCGCACGATGACCAAGCTGGGCCTGACCAGCAGGGCGCAGGCGGTGGTGGTGGCGTACGAGACGGGACTGGTGACGCCGGGAAGCGCTTAAGGCGTGGGAGGTGGCGGGTGACTTTGTGCCGACGGGGGGTGCGCCGGGCGCCCGCTGGGTAGGGTGGCGTGACATGGAGCATGAGGTGTTCGTTCCGGTTCCGGCCGAGCGGCTCAGGGACGTGCTGGCCGACCCCGTCCGGGTCGCCCGGGCGGTCCCGGGGCTCCAGCAGGACGCCGGTGCCGAGCCCGTCGCGGGACGGCTCAAGGTGCGCATCGGCAGTCACTCCATCACCTACCGGGGCTCCCTGCGGCTGTCCGCGCGCGAGGACGGTGCGTACGCCGTCGAGGGCGACGCCACCGAGTCGCGCGGCACCGGCACGGTCACGCTGTCGCTCACCCTCCGCGTGGCGGACGCGGACGGCGGCTCCACCCTCACGTTCGCCGGGACGGCCACCGCGGACGGGCGCGTCACGGAGCTGCCCGAGGAGTCGGTGACGTCGGCCACGGCCCGGCTGCTGACCCGGTTCGCGGCGAACCTGGGCGCGGCGGCGGTGGCGGAGCGGGATCGGGAGCCGGAGCAGTCCGAGGCGGGGTCGGAGCCGCGGCGCACCTCCGTCTTCGACACCGAGGTGCCCCCGCCGTCCCTCGCGGACACGGACGAGGGCGAGCAGGGCGAGCCGGATGCCCCTGCGGCCCCTGCCACCCCCGAAGCCCCTGCCACCCCCGACGCCCCTTCCGCCCCCGACGCCCCTGCCACCCCCGAAGCCCCCGCCGCCTCCGACGCCCGCGAAGCCCCCGCCACCCCCGAAGCCGCCGAGCCGCCCGCCGCCGAGGCCGCGCACGCGCGCCGCACGATGATCGGCCGCAGTGCCGAGGAGGTGGACCACGCCCCGCCCCGCGGCCGGTACGCCCCCGTCCCCGCACCCCAAGCGGGCGCGGCCGGTGCCCCCCTGCGCTGGGCCGCCCCGGCGGCGGCGCTGGTCGTGGCGTCGGCGATCGTGGTGGGCCGCGCGCTGCGCAGGCGCCGCTGAACCGCCCCGTCCCAGCTCGGCCACGTCCCAACTCAGCCGCGGCCCGGCTCAGCCGCAGCTGAGCCGCAGCCCAGCTCAGCCGCAGCTGAGCCGTCGCAGCCGGACCGCAGCTCAGCCGAGCCGCACCGAACCGCGCCCCAGCCCCGCAGCCGAACCGCACCCCAGCAACGCAACCGAACCGCACCCCAGCCCCCGCAACCGAACCGCACCCCAGCCCCCGCCGCCGGACCCCGGCGCCGGACCCCGCCGAGCCGGCCGGGTGGGGCGCCCTTGATCGCCCCAGTAGGGTCGTGGCGTGAGTAACGAACCCATCACGCTGACCGCGGGTGACGCGGAGGCGACCGTGCTGCCGGGCAACGGCGGCCGGATCGGCGGGCTGCGCGTCGGCGGCACGGAGCTGCTCCGCCAGGGACAGCGCTATGGCTGCTTCCCGATGGTCCCCTGGTGCGGCCGGATCCGCGAGGGCCGCTTCCGGGACGGCGCCGTCGTCCACCAGATGCCGCTCAACTCCCCGCCGCACGCCATCCACGGCACCGCCCGCGACGCCGCCTGGCGCACCGCCCGCGTCACCGGGAACGAGGCCGTCATCACGTACGACCTCGTCGACCCCTGGCCCTACTCCGGCCGCGTCACCCAGGTGGTCGCCCTCGCCGAGGACGCGCTGACGCTGACGATGTCCGTGGAGACGTACGAGTCGTCCTTCCCGGCGCAGATCGGCTGGCACCCCTGGTTCAACCGGACCCTCGACGGCGCGGACGGGGCCGGCGTCGCGATCGCCTTCGACCCCGCCTGGCAGGAGGAGCGCGGCGACGACCACCTGCCCACCGGCAACCGCCTCGACCCGAAACCGGGCCCCTGGGACGACTGCTTCGGCATGCCGGACGGCGTCGACGTCACCCTCACCTGGCCGGAGCGTCTGGAATTGAGGGTGACCAGCCCCGAACGGTGGGCCGTGGTCTACGACGAGCAGGAGGCCGCCGTCTGCGTGGAGCCGCAGACCGGGCCGCCCAACGGCCTGAACACCCTCCCGCGCCTGGTCACGCCCCTGGAGCCGCTGGAGGCCACGACGACCTGGAGCTGGACCCGGCTCTAAGCTGGTCGGCATGACGGACGTACGCGCGGCGCTGCTGCAGCAGATCAAGGACAAGGCCGTGGTGCACGGCAAGGTGACCCTCTCCTCGGGTCTTGAGGCCGACTACTACGTCGACCTGCGCCGCATCACCCTCGACGGCGAGGCGGCGCCGCTGGTGGGGCAGGTGCTCCTTGACCTGACCGCCGACCTGGACTTCGACGCGGTGGGCGGGCTGACCATGGGCGCCGACCCGGTCGCCGCGAGCATGCTGCACGCGGCCGCCGCGCGGGGCCGGAAGCTGGACGCCTTCGTCGTCCGCAAGGCCGCCAAGGCGCACGGCCTGCAGCGCCGCGTCGAGGGCCCGGACATCAGGGGCCGCCGCGTCCTGGTCGTCGAGGACACCTCCACCACCGGCGGCTCCCCGCTCACCGCCGTCGAGGCCGTGCGCGAGGCCGGTGCCGAGGTCGTGGCCGTCGCGACGATCGTCGACCGGGCGACGGGCGCCGCCGAGAAGATCCAGGACGGCGCCGGGGTGCCGTACCTGTACGCGTACGACAAGGACGAGCTGGGCCTGGACTGAGCCAGGGCGGACGTCCACTCGGAGTATCCCGCTTCGTCTGGAAAGATGGGGCCGACGATGACGTCGCCCCCCAGTTCTAGGTCAGGGCCTGTAAGCACGTTTCACGCCCACCCGCACATACAAGGAGCGGACAGATGCCCATCGCAACTCCCGAGGTCTACAACGAGATGCTGGACCGGGCGAAGGCAGGAAAGTTCGCCTACCCGGCCATCAACGTGACCTCTTCCCAGACGCTGCACGCGGCCCTGCGCGGTTTCGCGGAGGCGGAGAGCGACGGCATCATCCAGATGTCCACCGGCGGCGCCGAGTTCCTGGGCGGCCAGCACAACAAGGACATGGTGACCGGCGCCGTCGCCCTCGCCGAGTTCGCGCACATCGTGGCCGAGAAGTACGACGTCACCGTCGCCCTGCACACGGACCACTGCCCGAAGGACAAGCTCGACGCGTATGTGCGTCCGCTGCTGGCGGTCTCCGAGGAGCGCGTCAAGGCCGGCCGCAACCCGCTGTTCCAGTCCCACATGTGGGACGGCTCCGCGGAGACGCTCGGCGACAACCTCTCCATCGCCACGGAGCTGCTGGAGCGCGCCCGCGCCGCCAGGATCATCCTTGAGGTCGAGATCACCCCGACCGGTGGCGAGGAGGACGGCGTCTCCCACGAGATCAACGACTCCCTCTACACCACGGTCGACGACGCGGTCCGCACCGTCGAGGCCCTCGGCCTCGGCGACAAGGGCCGCTACCTGCTCGCCGCCTCCTTCGGCAACGTGCACGGCGTGTACAAGCCGGGCAACGTCGTGCTCCGCCCCGAGCTGCTCAAGGAGCTGAACGAGGGCATCGCCGCGAAGTACGGTCAGCCGGCCGGCAGCAAGCCGTTCGACTTCGTCTTCCACGGCGGCTCCGGCTCCTCCGCCGAGGAGATCGCGACCGCGCTGGAGAACGGCGTGGTCAAGATGAACATCGACACGGACACCCAGTACGCCTTCACGCGTCCGGTCGCCGACCACATGTTCAGCAACTACGACGGCGTCCTGAAGGTCGACGGCGAGGTCGGCAACAAGAAGACCTACGACCCGCGCACCTGGGGCAAGCTGGCCGAGGCCGGCATGGCCGCGCGCGTCGTCGAGGCCTGTGGCCACCTGCGCTCGGCGGGCCAGAAGATCAAGTAACGCCACCGCGCGCGCCGCCACCGCGCGCCGCCACCGCGCGTCGTCCGTGCCCCACCGGGCGCCGTCCGCGCTGTGTCGTCCGCGCCGTGTCGTCCGCGACGGGCCCGGCACCGCCAGGATTCTCCTGCGGTGCCGGGCCCTCGTACGTATGCCGACGGCATGGCGCAGACTTGTGCCCATGGCCATTCACGAGAACCTCCTCGGGGGACCGCCCCCGACCCACCTCCCCGACGACCCCGGGCCGCGCGAGCTGCTGGCGGGCGGGACCTCGCCCGCCGATGTCGCCGCGAAGTACCCGACGTCCTCGCTGGCCTGGGCCCAGCTGGCCGACGAGGCGTTCGAGCGGGGCGGCGTCGTGGAGTCGTACGCGTACGCCCGTACCGGCTACCACCGCGGCCTGGACGCCCTGCGCCGCAGCGGCTGGAAGGGCCACGGCCCGGTGCCCTGGGAGCACGAGCCGAACCGCGGCTTCCTGCGCGCCCTGCACGCCCTCGCCCGCGCCGCCCAGGCGATCGGCGAGAAGGAGGAGTACGAGCGCTGCAGCCAGTTCCTGAAGGACTCCTCGCCGGCGGCGGCCGAGGTACTCGGTTAGTCTCCCGTGCGCCGTGTGGCCCGTCTGCCGTGCGCAGGCGGGCCTTGCGGTTTCCTGCGACCATTGCGGAGGATGACGTTGGGGACCGGGGCCCCGTGTCGGTAACGGCAGGGCGGACCGCTACCCGTAGTGCACAGCAGGAGACAGCGATGTCCCACGAAGCCCCGAATCTCGACTTCGAGGGCAGCACGCCGTACGAGGACTATGTCAAGGCGGACGTGCTCACCCACCTCCAGCACACCCTCTCCGACGATCCCGGAGAGATGGTCTTCCTGGTCACGACCCAGGTCATGGAGCTGTGGTTCACCGTCATCGTCCACGAGTGGGAGACCGCGGCCCGCGCCCTGCGCGAGGACCGGACCGACGTGGCGAGGGACGCGCTGAAGCGTTCCGTGCGGGAGCTGGAGGCGCTGAACGCCTCCTGGACGCCGCTCGCGGGGCTCACCCCCGCCCAGTTCAACTCGTACCGCAGCGCCCTTGGTGAGGGTTCCGGCTTCCAGTCGGCGATGTACCGCCGACTGGAGTTCCTGCTCGGCGACAAGTCCGCGTCCATGCTCGTCCCGCACCGCGGCGCCCCGCGCGTCCACGCGGAGCTGGAGAAGGCGCTGCACGAGCCGAGCCTGTACGACGAGGTGGTCCGGCTGCTCGCCCGGCGCGGGTACGACATCCCGGACGCGGTCCTCCAGCGCGACGTCACCCGGAAGTACGAGGCGGCGCCCGAGGTGGAGGCCGCCTGGACGGCCGTCTACGCGGGCGACCAGAACGGCGAGCTGGCCCGCCTCGGCGAGGCGCTCACCGACGTCGCCGAGCTGGTGTGGCGCTGGCGCAACGACCACCTGGTCGCCACCCGCCGCGCGATGGGCTCCAAGACCGGCACGGGCGGCTCCGCCGGGGTGGCCTGGCTGGAGAAGCGGGCCCGGAACAACGTGTTCCCCGAACTGTGGACGGCGCGGTCGTATGTCTGAGCTTGTCGAAGCGGCGGCCGAGGCCGAGAAACTGGACGCCGCCGACGCGCTGGCTGCGCTGCGCGAGCGGTTCGTCCTGGACGACGTCGTCTACCTGGACGGCAACTCGCTCGGCGCCCTCCCGACCGGTGTCCCCGCGCGCGTGGAGGACGTCGTACGCCGTCAGTGGGGCGAGCTGCGCATCCGGTCCTGGGAGGAGAGCGGCTGGTGGACCGCGCCCGAGCGGATCGGCGACCGGATCGCCCCGCTGGTCGGGGCGGCGGCCGGGCAGATCGTGGTGGGCGACTCCACGAGCGTCAACGTCTTCAAGGCGCTCGTCGCCGCCGTACGGATGGCGGACGTGGGCCGGGACGAGATCCTCGTCGACGCCACCACCTTCCCCACGGACGGGTACATCGCCGAGTCGGCGGCCCGGATGACGGGCCGCACCCTGCGCCCGGTCGCCCCGTCCGAGGTGCCGTCGGCGCTCGGCGACCGTACCGCCGCGGTCCTGCTCAACCACGTCGACTACCGCACGGGCCGGCTGCACGACCTGCCCGCGCTCACGGCGGCGGTGCACGCGGCGGGGGCGTACGTCGTCTGGGACCTGTGCCACAGCGCGGGCGCGCTGCCGGTCGGGCTCGACGAATACGGCGTCGACCTGGCGGTCGGCTGCACCTACAAGTACCTCAACGGCGGACCAGGTTCGCCCGCGTACCTGTACGTGCGCCGCGACCTCCAGGACCGTTTCGACTCCCCGCTGCCGGGCTGGAACTCGCACGCCGAGCCCTTCGGCATGCGGTCCGCGTACGCCCCGGCGTCCGGCGCGGTGCGCGGCCGGGTCGGCACGCCGGACATCCTCTCCCTGCTCGCCCTGGAGGCGGCGCTGGACGTGTGGGACGAGGACGCGGTGTCGGTGGCGGCGGTCCGGGCCAAGTCCCTGGCGCTGACGGACTTCTTCCTGCGCTGCGTCGGGGAGTACGTCCCGGACGGCCTGGTGGAGTCGGTGACTCCGGCGGCGCACGCCGAGCGGGGCAGCCAGATCGCACTGCGCTGTGCCGACGCGGGGGACGTGATGAAGCGCCTGATCGAGCGCGGGGTGGTGGGAGACTTCCGCGCCCCGGACGTCCTGCGCTTCGGCTTCACCCCGCTGTACGTCGGCTTCGCTGACGTGGAGCGGGCGGCGCGGGTGCTGGCGGAGACGCTGGGGTGACGGGCGGGTGAGGACCGGGCGGATCGCCTGGTCGCGGATCGCCTGGTCGCGGATCGCCTGGTCCTCACCCAGCGTTACATCCCCATGTCCGCGCACGTCACCGGCCTGATACCGTCCCGCCAACGGCCGATTTCATTCCCCCGGGCCGCCAACACCGTTTTGCCGCTGAGAGGTTGAGCATGCCGGACGCCGCCGCAGAACCGGGCACCGCTGCCGCGAGGGACGCCGCGGAGGCCGCGGAGGAGAAATCGGCCTTCTCGCACCCGGCGGTCGACCCCGACAGCACCGCTGTGTACGGCGACCATCCCGACCAGGTGATCGACTTCTACGTCCCGCGCGGGGCGGGCGGACCGGGCGGCGCCGCTCCCGTGGTGGTCGTCCTGCACGGAGGTTCGTGGCGGGCACCGTACGACCGCCGCCATGTCAGCCCGTTCGCCGGCTTCCTCGCCGGGCGCGGCCTAGCCGTGGCCAGTGTGGAGTACCGGCGCGGTGCGTCCGGCGCGGGCGGGACCGGCGGGTCGGACGGTGCGGAGGGCGTCGGTGCCGGTGCGGAGGGCGTCGGTGTGGAGGGCGCCGGTGTGGAGGGCGGCGGCGCGGGGGATCCCGTCGCGGGGCGCTGGCCCGACACCTTCGACGATGTGGCCGCCGCGCTGGACGCCCTGCCCGCGCTGGTACGGCAGCACCTTCCGCAGGCCGACGCGCGCCGTGTCGTGCTCACCGGCCACTCCGCCGGCGGCCACCTCGCCCTGTGGGCGGCCGCCCGGCACCTGCTGCCCGCCGACGCCCCTTGGCGCATCGACCGCCCGGCGCCCCTGCGCGGTGTGGTCGCGCTCGCGCCGATCGCCGACTTCGAGGTCGCCGACAAGCTCGACGTGTGCGGCGGTGCGACGCGGCAATTCCTCGGCGGAGAAGCACACTTCGCCGAACGTCGGCCCTACGCGGACCCGGCCCTGCTGCTGCCCACCGGCATCGCGACGACCCTCGTTCAGGGCCGTGCCGACGTGGACGTTCCGCAGGCGGTCGCCGAGGCGTATGCCGACGCGGCGGCGAAGGCGGGGGAGGTGGTGGGCGTGACGCTGCTGGAGGACGTCGGCCACTATCCGCTGATCGACCCGGCGGCGGACGCGTGCGCGGTGGTGGCGGAGGAGATCGCGCAGCTGGCCTGGTGAGCCCCGGCTGGCCTGGTGAGCCTCGACTGGGCTGGTGAGCCCTTGCGGTCGTACCCGTAGTACCTGAGAGCTAGCCCGCAGGTGAGCTCCCCGGCGGGACGCGGGTTACCCGGCGCGATTCATAACTTCCCTTACAGACGAGCCCGATGGTCGGGCGAGCTGGAGGGGAGAGGCCATGGGGCCCGGGACGGCGGTACGTTGGCGGCGACGCGTGAGCAGATGGCGTCGGACTGTCCTCGCCGCGCTCATCTGTGGCGCCGTGGTCCTCCCCCTCTCCGGTGCCGCGCGCCCCGAGATCCCCGCCCCGGCTCCCGCCGTGCTCGCGGTGCCGACGGCCGGCACGCTGGAGGAGGCGTACGCCGCCAACCGGGGCAACGCCGCCGAGGCGTCCCGGATGGCCGCCGCCCACGGCGACCGGCACCGCGCGGCGGCGGACCGCTCGATGGCCGACCCGTCCCGGTGTCTGCTCGCCTTCGACGGCCGGGGCGCCGGACTGGCCACGGAGGTCTTCGGCGACCTGGCCCGCGCCGACCGCGTCGCCGTCCTGGTCCCGGGTTCCGACACCAGCCTCGACACGTACGGCCGGTTCCGTACCGCCGCCCTCGCCCTGCACCGGCAGCTCGCCGCCGAGGCACCCGAGGGCACGCGCACGGCGGTCGTGGCCTGGCTGGGCTACGAGACGCCGGGCACCGTCAGCACCACGGTCGCCACCACCGGCCGCGCCGACCGGGCCGCCCCGAAGCTGCGCGCCCTGGTCGACGACCTGCGCGGCATCACAGGCCCCGACACCCTCCTCACCCTGCTCTGTCACTCCTACGGCTCGGTGGTCTGCGCCCGCGCCGCCGACGGCCTGGACGTCGCCGACATCGCCCTGGTCGGCAGCCCCGGCACCGGCGCCGACTCCGCCGCGGGCCTGCACACGAGCGCCAGGGTCTGGGCGGCCCGGGGCGCCGACGACTGGGTGGAGCATGTGCCGCACCTCAGCGCCGACCTCTTCGGCTCCACCGTCGGCTTCGGCACCGACCCGGTCTCCCCGGCCTTCGGCGCCCGGGTCTTCGCGGCCGGCGACGGCGGCCACAGCGACTACTTCGACACCGGCTCCGTCTCCCTGACGAACCTGGCCCGGATCGCCCTGGGCGAGACCACGGAGGTGACCCATGACTGAGGCGACCCGAACGACGCGCCCGAGTCTCCCGCCCGCCGCGCCGAACCGGGGGCGCGGTGCCGCCGCCCGGCAAGGGCTTCGCCGCGCCGTCACCGGGCGGGACCTTCGCGGCATCGCTCCCCGGCAGGGGCTGCGCCGCGCCGCCGCCCGGCAGGAACTTCGCGGCGCCACCGACCGGCAGGGACTCCTTCGCGGCGCCGCCACCCGGCAGGGACTTCTTCGCGGCGACGCCACCGGCCGGCTGGGATTTCTTCGCGGCGCCACCGGCCGGCTGGGACTCCTTCGCGGCGCCACCGGCCGGCTGGGACTCCTTCGCGGCGCCGCCACCCGGCAGGGACTTCTTCGCGGCGCCGCCACCGGCCGGCTGGGATTTCTTCGCGGCGCCACCGGCCGGCAGGGGCCTCGCCTTACCGCCACCCGGCAAAGCCTTCGCCGCATCGCCCCCCGGCAAGGGCTGCGGCGCGCCGCCGCCCGGGTCGACGCCGCGACGCCCGCGTCGCGGGACCGTGCCGTCGACGCCCTGCGCGCCATCGCCATCCTCGGCGTGGTCCTCGGCCACTGGCTGGTGACGGCCCTGGTCGCCGACGGCGACAGCCTGCACGCGGCCAGTCCGCTGCAGGACATGCCCTGGCTGTCCCCGATCTCCTGGGTCTTCCAGACCCTCGCCGTGTTCTTCCTGGTCGGCGGCCACGTCGCCACCCGGGGCTACACGTCGGCCCGAGCCCGCGGCACCTCCTACGGCCGCTGGCTGTCCGCCCGGCTGTCCCGACTGTTCCGCCCGGTCGCGGCCGTCCTCACCCTGTGGACGGTGACGGCGGCGCTGCTGCTCCTGACGGGCGCGGAGTTCGTGACCGTCCACACCCTGGTGAAGCTGGCCCTGTCCCCGCTGTGGTTCCTCCTGGTCTTCGCCGCGCTGACGGCGGCGACTCCGCTGCTGACCCGGCTGCATCCGCTGTGGCCGCTGGTCGTCGTCCTCCACGTCGACCTGCTGCGCTTCGGGTTCGGCGCCCCCTCCTGGCTCGGCTGGATCAACCTCGCCGCCGGCTGGCTGGTCCCCTACACCCTCGGCGCCGCCTGGACCCGCGGCGAGCTGGACCGCCGCCGCGCGGGCCGGCTCCTGCTCACCGGCGGTACGGCGGCGACCGCGGCGCTCGTGGCCTGGGCGGGCTATCCGGCGTCGATGGTCGGCGTCCCCGGCGCCGAGGTGTCGAACCTCAACCCGCCGACGCTGGCCGCCGTCACCTTCGGCCTGGCGCAGTGCGGCCTCGCGCTGCTGCTGCGCGAGCGGCTGCGCCGCGCGATGCGGCGGCCCGTGGCGTGGGCGGCGGTCGCGCTGGTCAACCTCTCCGCGATGACGATCTTCCTGTGGCACCAGACCGCGTTGATGGCGACCACGGCCACCGGCCTCCTGATCGGCCGCCTGCCCGGCCTGCACACGCTTCCCGACGGCCTGGACTGGGTCGCGGCCCGGCTCGCCTGGCTGCCGGTGTTCGCGTTCGTCCTGGCCGGCTGCTGGGCCGCCTTTCGCTCCTGCGAGCGCGGCGGCCGGCGCCGCTCCCGGGTCGTCCGGGCACATCGCCCGCCGGGCCGGGCGGGGACGGCGGGTGTACGTCATGTCTAGGGTGGGCCGAGTGATGCGATGGGGGAGCAGGCGGATGACCAGGGGAGGCCGGGTCGAGCGTGTGCTGCGGGTGCTGCACGACGACCTGTGGACCTGGCGGTCGGACCCGCTGCCGCCGTCGGTGTGGCTGCGCTGGTTCCCGCACGGGGTCGTCTGCCTGGCCGCCCTCGGCGTGCTGCTCGGTGACGCGGCCCAGCTCGGCGAGAACGGCGGGGTCGACCCGGGTTTCGCCTTCCTGATCGCACTCGCCCAGGCCGGCGCGATGGTGTTCGCGCTGTGGCGGCCGGTCGCGGCGTGGTGGCTGTCGATGGCGGCCATGCTGGTGGGGGCCTTCGCCGTGCGCTCGGAGATGGACGCGGGCGGCGCCAAGTTCACCTGGCCCTGGCCGGTCGCCGGGATCATCGCGCACCTGTTCGTCCTGCTGCTGCTCGCCCTGCGGGTCCGTACCCGGGTCGCCGTGGAGGCGCTGGCCCTGACCGCGCTCGCCACCTATGTCGTGCAGGGCCTGGTGGGCGCGCTGAACTACCAGCCGACCGGCCAGCTCGCCGTCATCCTGTTCGCGGTCGTCGTGGTGCTCGGCACCGCCCTGCGCGGGCGCCGCGAGGCCCGCACGGAACTCGCGCAGCAGACCTCGCTGACCGCCGAGGAGAGAGCCCGGCGCACCCTGCTGGAGGAGCGCGGCCGCATCGCGCGGGAGCTGCATGACGTGGTCGCCCACCACATGTCGGTGATCTCCATCCAGGCCCAGGTCGCCCCCCTCCTCGTCGAGAACCCGCCGGACGAGCTGAAGGAGAACCTCGCGGGCATCCGGCAGAACGCGCTGGAGGCCCTCACCGAGCTGCGCCGGGTGCTGGGCGTGCTGCGCTCCGAGCATCCCGACGCACTGGAGACGCCCGACGGGGGCGACGCCGCCCCGCACGCCCCGCAGCCCACCCTCGACCGGCTCGACGCGCTGGTGGAGAACATCCGGGCCGCCGGGCTGACCGTCACCACCGAGACGAGCGGGACGCGCACACCCCTGCCGCCCGGCGTGGAGCTGTCGGCGTACCGGATCGTGCAGGAGGCCCTGAGCAACGTCCTGCGGCACGCGCCCGGCGCCACCGCCCGGGTCCACCTCACGCATCTTCCGATCGGACTGCGCGTGGACGTGACCAACACCCGCCCGGAGCGGGCCCCGGCACCGTCCCAGGGCGCGGGGCACGGGCTGCTCGGCATGCGGGAACGGGTGGCGATGCTCGACGGCACCCTGACGGCGCAGCCACTGCCGGACGGCGGCTACCAGGTGGCCGCGTTCCTGCCGACCGACGGCCCCGACAGCCCCGACGGCCCGGGCGGTCCCGGCGGCCCCGATGGCCCCGACGGCCGGGACGGCCGGGACGGTCCCCTCAGCCCCTCCACCCCTCCCTCCTCCACCCCTCCTTCCACCCCTCTCTCCGCCCCTCCGCTCACTCACCGCTCCACCGAGGACGACGCCCCATGACGACCAGCAGCAACGGCCGCGTGATCCGCGTGCTGATCGCCGACGACCAGCAGATGGTCCGGCAGGGTTTCACCGTGCTGCTCAACACCCAGCCCGACATCGAGGTGATCGGGCAGGCGGTGGACGGCCTGGACGCCGTGGCCAAGGTCGCCGAGATGGCACCGGACGTCGTCCTGATGGACATCCGCATGCCCGAGCTGGGCGGCATCGAGGCCACCCGCCGCATCACCGGGGCGAGCGCGGAGATACGGGTGCTGGTGCTGACCACCTTCGATCTCGACGAGTACGTGTACGAGGCGCTGCGGGCCGGCGCGTCCGGGTTCCTGCTGAAGGACGCCTCCGCCGACCAGCTCGCGGAGGCGGTCAGAGTGGTGGCGGCCGGGGACGCGCTGCTCGCGCCCGGCATCACCCGGCGGCTGATCACCGAGTTCTCCCGGCTGGACGACCGGCCGCGCGGCCCGCTGAAGGCCCGAGTCGGCGAGCTGACCGAGCGGGAGACCGAGGTGCTCGCGCTGATCGCGCAGGGCCTGTCGAACGCGGAGATCGCCCAGCGGTTGGTGGTCGCCGAGCAGACGGTGAAGACGCACGTCGGCCGGATCCTGGTGAAGCTGGGGCTCAGGGACCGGACGCAGGCGGCGGTGTTCGCGTACGAGTCGGGGCTGGTGCGGCCCTCCGGGTATTGAGCGGGGCGGGCCCGTAGTACCTGAGACGGATACCGAAGAACCCCTCTCGCTGGTGACGACCGCGGCCCCCGGTGACGCCTACCGTTGCGAACGTGACCGAGACGACCCAGACGCGGACCGCCCCTTCCGGGGACGGCGAGCGCAGCCCCGAGTTCCGGCTGGCCATGGACGCCCTGAGCGGGCTGCGCCAGGACCTGTTCCACGACGCCTTCGCCTACCGTCCGCTGCCGCTCATGGCGACGGACGGCCCGCTGACCCGTCGGCTCTCCGACAGGCCGCGGTCGTACGCCGCCCGCCTGCCGCAGGCGGCGGTGGTGGGCCTCACCGTGATCGCGTTCTTCGGCGGTTCCGTCGCCGCGGGCACCATGGGCGGGCCGGTGGCTCTGCTGAGCGGGCTGGTGTGCGCGGCACCGGTGCTGGCCACGCTGGTCCGGCCGGTCGGCGCCTTCTGGATGTCGATGGCGGCGACACCGCTGGTCTCGGTGCTGGACGGCAGCCTGGGGGAGTGGCCGTGGCAGCCCGGCGTCTTCATCTGCCACCTGACGGTGCTGGTGGTCGTGGCGATACGCACCCGGCCCCGCACGGCCGCGTGGATGTGGGCCCTCACCGCCGCCTACGCCTTCCTCGTGGAGACCGTGATCGGCGACGGCGCGTACAGCACCTCCGCGCCCATGCTGTTCCTCTCCGCGCTGGCCCTGCTGATGGTCGCGGTCCGGCACGTCCGCCGCGAGGCGCGGCAGGAGGTCACCGCCCAGCAGACGGTCACCGCGCACGAGCGGTCCCGGCGCACCCTGCTGGAGGAGCGCACCACCATCGCCCGCGAGCTGCACGACGTGGTGGCCCACCACATGTCGGTTGTCGCGATCCAGGCGGAGGCGGCCCCCTACCGGGTGGAGAACCCGCCTGCGGAGCTGGAGCGCGCCTTCGCCACCATCCGGGAGAACGCGGTGGCCGCGCTCACCGAGCTGCGCCGCGTCCTCGGTGTCGTCCGCGCCGAGGACTACGAGGCCCCGGACGCCCCGCAGCCCACGCTCGCCGACCTGGACGCCCTGCTCGCCAACGTCCGCGACGCCGGCCTGAGCGTGGAGAAGGCGGTGACCGGCGCGGTGCGCGAGCTGCCGCCCGGCGTGGAGCTGTCGGCGTACCGGATCGTGCAGGAGGCGTTGAGCAACACCCTGCGGCACGCGCCCGGCGCGAGGGCCCGCGTGGAGGTCTCCTACGTCCTGGGCGGGCTGGGCCTGCGCATCGTCAACGACCCGATCCCGGAACTCACCCTCGTGAAGCCCTCGCCCGGCGCCGGGCACGGCATCACCGGCATGCGTGAGCGCGTCTCGATGCTGAACGGCGAGATGACGGCCGGCCCCACCGACGACGGGGGTTACGAGGTGGCCGTGTTCCTGCCGGTCACGGCACCGACCGAAGGTGAAGCATGACTATCCGGGTACTGATCGCCGACGACCAGATGATGGTGCGCGAGGGCTTCTCGGTCCTGCTGAACGCGATGCCGGACATCGAGGTCGCCGGCGAGGCGGTCAACGGCCGGGAGGCCGTGGCGAAGGTCCGCGAACTGGCCCCGGACGTCGTCCTGATGGACATCCGCATGCCCGAGTTGAACGGCATCGAGGCGACGCGGGAGATCGTCGCGGCGGACGGCACGTCGAAGGTGCTGGTCCTCACCACCTTCGATCTCGACGAGTACGTGTATCAGGCGCTGCGCGCGGGCGCCTCCGGCTTCCTCCTCAAGGACGCTTCGGCCCGTCAGCTCGCCGACGGTGTCCGGGTGGTGGCCGCGGGCGAGGCCCTCCTCGCGCCCTCCGTCACCAAGCGCCTGATCACCGAGTTCTCCAAGCTGTCCGACAGCCCGCGCCTGATGTCCTCGGCGCACGGGGCGTACGGCGACCTGACCGAGCGGGAGACGGAGGTGCTGGTCCTGATCGCGCAGGGCCTGTCCAACTCGGAGATCGCCGAGCGCCTGGTGGTCGCCGAGTCGACGATCAAGACGCACGTCAGCCGGATCCTGGTGAAACTGGGCCTCAGAGACCGCACCCAGGCGGCGGTCTTCGCCTACGAGGCGCGGCTGGTGACGCCGGGCTGAGAGAGTCCCCGGGCCTCTGGCCCCCGGTCGGCACCACCCGTTAGCGTCCGTCCATGGCCGCCTTCGACAGGTTCGACAGCTTCGACCCCTGGGACCCGGCGTTCGTCGCCGACCCCTACCCCGCCTTCGCCGAACTGCGGAGCCGGGGGCGGGTGCTCTACTACGAGCCGAGCGACCAGTGGCTGGTGCCGCACCACGCGGACGTCTCGGCGCTGCTGCGCGATCGTCGGCTGGGCCGGACCTACCAGCACCGTTTCACGCACGAGGAGTTCGGCCGTACCGCGCCCCCGCCGGAGCAGGAGCCCTTCCACACGCTCAACGACCACGGGATGCTGGATCTGGAGCCGCCGGACCACACCCGTATCCGGCGTCTGGTGTCGAAGGCGTTCACGCCGCGCACGGTGGAGCGGCTGAGGCCGTACGTGCACGGGCTGGCGGACGACCTGGTGTCCCGGCTGGTGGCGGCGGGCGGCGGCGATCTGCTGCGGGACGTGGCCGAGCCGCTCCCGGTCGCCGTGATCGCCGAGATGCTGGGCATCCCGGAGTCCGACCGTGCCCCGCTGCGGCCCTGGTCGGCGGAGATCTGCGGGATGTACGAGCTGAACCCGTCCGGGGAGACGGCGGCGAAGGCGGTCCGCGCGTCGGTCGAGTTCTCGGAGTACCTGCGCGGACTGATCGCGGCCCGCCGCAAGGAACCGGGCGACGACCTGATCTCGGGCCTGATCGCGGCCCACGACGAGGACGACGACCGCCTCACCGAGCAGGAGATGATCTCGACCTGCGTCCTGCTCCTGAACGCGGGCCACGAGGCCACGGTGAACGCCACGACCAACGGCTGGCTGGCCCTGTTCCGCAATCCCGACCAGTTGGCGGCCCTGCGCGCCGACCACTCCCTCGTCCCGTCCGCCGTCGAGGAGCTGATGCGCTACGACACCCCGCTCCAGCTCTTCGAACGCTGGGTGCTGGACGAGATCGAGATCGACGGGACGACGATCCCGCGCGGCGCGGAGGTGGCGATGCTGTTCGGCTCCGCCAACCACGACCCGGCGGTCTTCGCCGCCCCTGACCGCCTCGACCTCACTCGCTCGGACAACCCGCACATCTCCTTCAGCGCCGGCATCCACTACTGCATCGGCGCCCCACTGGCCCGCATCGAACTGGCGGCGTCCACGAGGTCCCTGCTGGAGCGGGCTCCCGCGCTGCGCCTGGCGACGGAGCCGGAACGGAAGCCGAACTTCGTGATGCGCGGGCTGACGGAGCTAAGCGTGGAGGTCTGATCCGCGCCGGCGCCGGCCCAGCAGCCAGGCGCCCAGCGCCCAGACCACGGCGGGTACGACGGCTCCGGCGAGGAGGACGAAGGGCAGTTCGGTGAAGAGGACGCTCAGGTCCATGCCGTTGTTCTCGAACTCGTTGCCGAGGTGCCGCTGGGTACGGTCCGACATCGCCCAGACGGACACGGCCCCCACGGCCCCCACCGCCGAAACCCCACAGCCACCACACGTCACCGCATCCCGACTCATACCCGGGGTGACGCCCCCGCCCCCTCGCGGGGTTCCGGACAGGCAGGCCACGTTGCTACGTCCCGCTCACGTCGTCATGTCCCGCCGCCGCAGCCCGGCCAGCCCCACCCCCACCAGCACCACCGCGATCGACGTGAGCACCAGCACCGGCGACCAGCTCATCTCCCCGCCCGGCAGCTTCGGCAGATGCCCGAACGGCGACACGTCCAGCACCCCCTGCGGCACATCCAGCGCCGGCCCGACCCACCCGAGCAGCAGCACCGCGCCCGCGACTCCCCACGCGGCCACCGCACCCCGGGGCAGCACCCCGTGCAGCAGCACCGCCGCCCCGCCGATCACCCACACCGCCGGCAACTGCACCAGACACGCGCCCAGGATCGCCCCGGCGTCCCGGCCGTACCCGAGGGCGAAGCCCAGCCCCGCGAGCAGCATGATGAGCGCCGCGCCGCCGAAGGCGATCACCAGGTGCCCGGCGGCCCACCGCAGCCGTCCCACGGCGCCCGCGAGGACCGGCTCCGCCCGTCCGGACGTCTCCTCGCCGTTCAGCCGCAGCACCGACGAGACGACGTACAGCGCGGCGATCAGCCCGAGTATCCCGACCATCGCCGACACGAACGCGTCGGTCAGCCCGGACTGCCCGCCCATCCGCTCGATGGCCTGGCGGACCTGTTCGTTCTCCCCGACCAGGTCGGCCGCGCCCTCGGTCACCGCGCCGTAGACGACCCCGGCGAGGAAGAAGCCGATGCTCCAGCCGAGCACGCCGCCCCGCTGCAACCGCCAGGCCAGCGCACCGGCCGTACGCAGGCGCCCGGCGGCCGGTCCCGGCCGGGTCGGCAGGAAGCTCATGCCGAGGTCCCGACGACCGGCCAGCTCGTAGGCCACCACGCCCTGCACCACCGCCGCGCCGGCGATCAGCAGCAGCACCCACCACCGCTCGGCCGCGAAGGCGCGCAGGTTCTCCAGCCAGCCGAGCGGCGACAGCCACGTCAGTACGGACGAGCCGTCGACGGTCGCCGAGTCGCCCGCGGCGCGCAGTACGAAGGCGCCGCCCAGCACGGCCGCCGTCAGCCCCCGGGCCAGCCGCGCGCTCTCGGTCAGCTGGGCGACGATCGCCGCCATCGTGGCGAAGAGCATCCCGACGCCCGCGATCCCGAGCCCGAGGGCCAGCGCGCCGGCCGCCCCTTGCCCGGCCAGCCCGGCGACGACCAGCAGCGCCAGGGCGCCGTTCGCGACCGCGGCCGTGAGCAGGGCGGCGGTCAGCGGGGCCCGGCGGCCCACCATCCCGGAGGCGACCACTTCCTGCCGTCCGCTCTCCTCCTCGTCGCGGGTGTGCCGTACGACGATCAGCAGGCTCATCACGGCGGCGAGCGCGGCGGCGTACACACCGACGCGCCAGGCCGTGAGCGCCCCGAGGCTGTCGTCGAAGACCGGGCCGACCATCGCGCGCAGCGAGGAGTTGGTCTCCATCTGCCGCATCAGGTCGGCGCGTTCGGCGGCGGTGCCGTACAGGCCCTTGATAGTGCCGGGCATGGAGAGGACCATCACCGCGTTCACCGCCACCCAGACCGGGATCATCACCCGGTCGCGGCGCAGGGCGAAGCGCAGCAGCGTGCCGGTACCGGCGAGTTGGCGCGCGCCGCCGGACCGTACCGCGAGAGCCGTGGTGGCGGCCGTGGCGGTCATCGTGACGTCACCGCCTCGGCGTCCTCGGCCGCTTCGGCGGTCTCGGCCTGGTAGTGCCGCATGAACAGCTCCTCCAGCGTCGGCGGCGTCGACGTCAGCGACCGCACGCCCGACTCGCTCAGGGAGCGCAGTACGGCGTCCAGCTTGTCGGTGTCGACCTGGAGCCGGACCCGGTGGCCCTGGACGTCGAGGTCGTGCACGCCCGGCAGGTGGGCCAGCCCGCCCGGGGCGCCCGCGAGTTCGGCGCTCACGCTGGTCCGCGTCAGGTGGCGCAGGTCGGCGAGCGAGCCGCTCTCGACGGTCCGCCCCTTGCGGATGATGCTGACCCGGTCGCACAGCTCCTCGACCTCGCTGAGGATGTGGGAGGAGAGCAGGATCGTCCGGCCGCGCTGGCGCTCCTCGGCCACGCACCGCTGGAAGACCTCCTCCATCAGCGGGTCAAGGCCGGAGGTCGGCTCGTCGAGGATCAGCAGGTCGACGTCCGAGGCGAAGGCGGCCACCAGGGCCACCTTCTGCCGGTTGCCCTTGGAGTACGTGCGGCCCTTCTTGGTGGGGTCCAGTTCGAACCGCTCGACCAGTTCCGCGCGCCGCCCGGCGTCCAGCCCGCCGCGCAGCCGGCCGTAGAGGTCGATGACCTCGCCGCCGGAGAGGTTGCGCCACAGCGTCACGTCGCCGGGGACGTACGCGATCCGGCGGTGCGCCTCCACCGCGTCCGTCCACGGGTCGCGGCCGAGCACCTGCGAGGCGCCCGAGTCGGCGCGCAGCAGGCCGAGCAGAACGCGGATGGTGGTGGACTTGCCGGCGCCGTTGGGGCCGAGGAAGCCGTGGACCTCGCCGGCCTCGACCTCCAGATCGAGCCCGTCCAGCGCGTGCGTCCGGCCGAACGACTTGTGGAGTCCGCAGACGCTGATTGCCTTCGTCATGATTTCGAAAGTACGCTTCCTTCAGAAATTTGTGAAGTTAAGGAAGCATCAGGATGTGAGGGATGATCGAAGGATGAGGGAAGCAGCGGAGCCGGCGGAATCGACGGGACGGGATCGTGACCCCGAGGCGGTGTCGAAGTTCGTGGAGGGCTTCGCCGCCCAGCTCGTCGAGGCCGGGATGCAGCGGATGCCGGCCCGGGTCTTCGCCGCGCTGCTGGCCTCCGACTCGGGGTCGCTGACCTCCGCGGAACTGGGTGAACGGCTCCAGGTAAGTCCGGCCGCCGTCTCGGGTGCCGTGCGCTACCTCTCGCAGCAGCACATGGTCTCGCGCGAGCGTGATCCCGGCTCGCGCCGGGAGCGGTACCGGGTGCACAGCAACCAGTGGTACGAGGCGCTCACCAACCGCGAGGCCGTCCTCAAGCGCTGGGAGAGCGCGCTGAGCGAGGGCGTCGCCAGCCTCGGCGCCGAGACGCCTGCGGGCCGCCGCATGGCCGAGACACTGGCGTTCTTCGAGTTCGTCGACGAGGAGATCGTCGCCATGATGGAGCGCTGGCGCGTGCACCGGGACAAGACCTTCGGACACCGCTGACGCGGCGAGAGCGCCGACGGGAGGGCGCCGCCGGGACCCCGAGGCGAGGGCGCCGCCGGGACCTCGACGGGAAGGCGCCACCGGGACCCCGACGCGCGGGCGGCGACGCTCAGCGCACCAGGTGTCCGTCCAGTTCGTCGGCCCATTCGCGCACCCGGACCCCCCACCCCCGCTCACTGCGCGCGGGCCACCGCACCTCGGCCCCGGCACGGCGGGCCAGCGCCAGCACGGTCGCCGTGAAGCCCCAGGACAGGGCGTCGATCACATGGTGCGACCGCCGGTCGTGCCAGGCGAGCAGGGCGTTGACGAAGGCCTCCAGGGCGGCCGGGTCGACCTGGCACTCGTCGTTCTCCATCGGCCCGAACCCCGACGCGCGCCCCACCTCCTCCTCGTAGACGCGCAGCGTCCGCAGGAACAGCCGAGCCGCCCCGTTGGACGGATTCCACAGCGTCTCGTCGCCCACGTCGAAGTACTGGCTCATACCCGCCCCCTCCCGATCGGATCCGGCCGGGAGCGTAGCCGCCGGGCCCGGCCGCCCGCACGCCGTTCACCGCGCGGGCAGCGTCAGCCCCCACGCCCCTTCCCGCACCGTCCACGTCCGCGTCCCCACCGGCCCCGACACCACCGCGTCGGCCCGGTACCGGAAGTGCGCGCCCGACACGGTCACCGTCCGTCCGCTCGCCGTCAGCGGCGCCGCCTCCGCGCCCACCGACAGCGGCCGCACCTCCACCACGGCCACCCCGCCGGCGCCCGGCATCACCGAGACCCCCTCGACCGGCCGGTCCAGGTCGATCAGCGTCACCCCGTCGACCTCCACCCGCAGCCGCGCCGGACCGGACGCCCCCGAAGGCGCCCCGATCCGGGCCGGCCGAGAGGACGCCAGCGTCCGTACGAGGGACTGGCAGGTCCGCAGCCAGGGATGCGCCGAAGCCGAAGAACCCGAACCCGAACCCGAACCCGAACCTGAGCCCGAACCCGAAGCGGAAGCCGACGAGCCCGCCCCGGCCCCCGTCTCCGCACCCTCGTGAGCCACGACCGGCGGAATTCCCACGGCCCCCAGCACCACCCCGTCACTGTCGTCGACGAGCAGGTCGAGGCGGCGTTCCGTCCCGTCCAACACCGCCCGCGCCGCCGCCACCGCGCCCGACGGCAGCCCGAGCGCCCGGGTGAGGTCCAGTACCGGCCCCACCGGCACCACCGCCAGCGAGCAGCCCGACAGCTCCCGCTGCCGGTGCAGCAGGCCGACGGCCCGCAGCAGCGCGCGGTCGTCGCCGACCACGACGGGCCGCCGTGAACCCCTTCGCCGCAGCGCCCGGGCGAACTCCTCCGGACCGTCCGGCAGACACACCTTCGTGCTCGCCGCACCCGCGCTGAGCACGTCTTTCGCGATCCGGACGGACTCTCCGTCCACCCGCCGGGCGACCGGATCGACGACCACCAGAAGCTGATCGGGCATCGCTGAAGATGTTCCGGAAGATGTCGCGGAAGTCGCCACCTCGGCCATGCCTCGCTTCCTCGGGTAGCATCTTTGTGCAAGAGCCCCTTGCGCTATTGCGCCAGGGGCTTCGTCTATTCCGGGGCATCCGGTCCGACGGTTGGCGGCCAACGACGGTCGCGGTGTACGTGGCGGAAACCCACCGCGTACGCCCTCGACCATGGACATGCCCCGCCCGGAAGGGGTGTACGCGCGTGCCCGCACTTGTGCTGCTCGGTGCTCAGTGGGGTGACGAAGGCAAGGGAAAGGCGACGGACCTGCTCGGTGGTTCCGTCGACTATGTGGTGCGCTACCAGGGCGGCAACAACGCCGGCCACACGGTAGTCGTGGGCGATCAGAAGTACGCCCTCCACCTGCTCCCTTCCGGAATCCTGTCTCCCGGCTGTACGCCGGTCATCGGTAACGGTGTCGTTGTCGACCCGTCGGTCCTGTTCTCCGAGCTGAGCGGGCTGAACGAGCGCGGCGTCGACACGTCCAAGCTCCTGATCAGCGGTAACGCCCACATCATCACGCCGTACAACGTGACCGTCGACAAGGTGACGGAACGCTTCCTCGGCAAGCGCAAGATCGGCACCACCGGTCGCGGCATCGGCCCGACCTACGCCGACAAGATCAACCGCGTGGGCATCCGCGTCCAGGACCTCTACGACGAGTCGATCCTCACCCAGAAGGTCGAGGCGGCGCTCGACGCCAAGAACCAGATGCTCACCAAGCTCTACAACCGCCGTGCGATCGCCACGGGCCAGGTCGTCGAGGAGCTGCTGGGCTACGCGGACAAGCTCGCGCCGTACGTCGCCGACACGGTCCTGGTCCTGAACCAGGCCCTCGACGACGACAAGGTGGTCCTCTTCGAGGGCG
Source organism: Streptomyces sp. NPDC056296 (assembly GCF_042268605.1). NCBI lineage: Bacteria > Bacillati > Actinomycetota > Actinomycetes > Kitasatosporales > Streptomycetaceae > Streptomyces > Streptomyces sp. NPDC056296. The sequence goes on from NZ_JBHJRX010000050.1 coordinate 49,093, forward strand.
GCCAGGGCACGCTCCTGGACATCGACCACGGCACGTACCCCTTCGTCACCTCGTCGAACCCGACCGCGGGCGGCGCCTGCACCGGCGCCGGCGTGGGCCCGACGAAGATCAGTCGGGTCATCGGCATCCTGAAGGCGTACACGACCCGCGTCGGCGCCGGTCCCTTCCCGACCGAGCTCTTCGACGAGGACGGCGAGGCGCTGCGCCGCATCGGCGGCGAGCGGGGCGTGACCACGGGCCGCGACCGCCGCTGCGGCTGGTTCGACGCGGTGATCGCCCGTTACGCGACCCGCGTCAACGGCCTCACCGACTTCTTCCTCACCAAGCTCGACGTCCTCACCGGCTGGGAGCAGATCCCGGTCTGCGTGGCGTACGAGATCGACGGCAAGCGCGTCGAGGAGCTGCCGTACTCGCAGTCCGACTTCCACCACGCGAAGCCGGTCTACGAGATGCTGCCGGGCTGGAGCGAGGACATCAGCAAGGCGAAGACCTTCGCCGAGCTGCCGAAGAACGCCCAGGCGTACGTCAAGGCGCTGGAGGAGATGTCCGGCGCCCCGATCTCCGCGATCGGCGTGGGTCCGGGCCGGGACGAGACGATCGAGATCAACTCGTTCCTCTAGAGATCCTCTAGAGATCTGTAGAGAACGGATGCCGACACCGACGGCCGGGACCCCGCACGGGGCCCCGGCCGTCGGCGTTCGGCCGACGGATACGCTGGCCGGTGTCAGCAGCGGACGGACAGCCACGGACAGCACGGACAGCACGGACAGCACGGAGCGGATCGGAACATGCGGAAGCCCACCACCCGGATGTGGATCTGGCTGACCGTGGCGGTCGTCGCCGTGACCGGAGGCCTCCTCTACGTCGACAGCCACCGCGTCTCCGCCGCACCGCACGCCGCCGACGCCAAGTGCGCCAAGGTGGTCTCCCGCCTTCCGGACGACATACCCGGCGCCTCGCGCGACTGGGCCCTCGGCGACGGCGTCGCCTCCTGGGGCGGCCAGAAGGCGGTGTTCCGCTGCGGCGCCGAGGAACTGCCGCCCAACATCAACCTCTGCGTCACGGCCGACGGCGTCGACTGGGTCCTGGACGAGGAGCGGCTGGGGAACGACGGCGTGAGCGTCCTGCGGACGTACGGCCGCTCACCGGCCGTCGAGCTCACGTACTCCGGACCGCGCGAGGAAGTGGGCGGCATCCTCGCCGCGCTGGACCCGGCCGTGAAGTGGATCCCGCAGGAGCGGAAGTGCGTCGGCCTGGACGACGCCGACACGGTCCTGTAGCCCTTCGTTCGGCCCCCTCCGCCGGGCGTCGGCGCGTGCGGTGGTGTCGGATCGGGGGCATGACCGACCGTGACCGCGCCGCTGTCTGCCAGGGCCCGTACGGCGGCGAGACCGTGCCCGGCGACTGCGGCGACCCGGCCCGCTTCGAGGTCGCCCGGCACCTGCGGGCGCCGCTGCGGGTGTGCCCCGTCCACCTGGGACCGTCGCTGCTACTGGCCGACGGGGTGCTGTGGCCGCCGGGGATCGCCCTGGTGCGGTGAGGGGCCGTCGCGGGCACCGGCCCACCGGAGTGGTTCACTTGGGTGACGCGCCCCCGAGGGCGCCGGGAGGCGGAAGGAAGCCGTACGGTGCCCGCACGATCCGAAGACATGGCCCGGCGGTTCGAGCTGGACCGGCCTCGGCTGCGGGCCGTCGCGTACCGGATCCTCGGCTCGCTCGGTGAGGCCGACGACGCCCTCCAGGAGGCCTGGCTGCGGGCCGACCGGGCGGACACCTCCGAGGTGGCCAACCCCTCGGGCTGGCTCACCACGGTCGTCGCCCGGGTCTGCCTCAACCTGCTCCGTACCCGCGACACCCGCCGCGAGGAACCGCTGGACGACGGCATGCGCAGGGCGGCGGCGGCCGGCACCGGTCCCGGCGCCGATCCCGCCGAGGAGGCGCTGCTCGCCGACGAGGTCGGCGTCGCGCTGCTGATCGTCCTGGACAACCTGGGCCCGGCCGAGCGGCTCGCGTTCGTCCTGCACGACATGTTCGACGTGCCCTTCGACGACATCGCCGAGATGCTCGACAAGACGTCCGCGGCCACTCGCCAGCTGGCCAGCCGCGCCCGCCGCCGGGTGCGGGGCGTGCCCGCGCCCGATGCCGACCTGCCCCGCAGGCGCCGCGCGGTCGACGCGTATCTGGCGGCGACGCGCGGCGGCGACTTCGACGCGCTGGTCTCCCTGCTCCACCCGGACGTCGTCCTGCGCGCCGACGCGGCGGTCGTTCCGACGCCCGAGCCCATCGCCGTCGCCGGCGTGGAGCAGGTGGTCAGGGGCGCGATGGCCTCGATGGGCCGGGCCAGGTCCGCCGGTGTCGTCCTGGTCGACGGCCGGGTGGGCATGGCGATGGCCGAGCACGGCCGGTTGCGCGTGGTGCTCCGCTTCACCTTCGCGGACGACGGTCTCATCACCGGCATCGATGTGATCGCGGAGCCGAACCGGCTGAACAACCTGCTCATTTCGGGCATAGGCTGAGGCTGTACACGCCGCGTCGACAGAAGAAGGTGAGTGCGATGCGCGTGCTGCTCAAGGCCACGCTGGACACGGAGAAGTCGAACGAACTCGTCCGCAGCGGCAAGATGACGGACCTGATGCGGGAGACCCTCGACCACATCAAGCCGGAGGCCGCCTACTTCGGCGTCCTCGGCGGTCGGCGGACGGCCCTGCTGGTCCTCGACATGCAGGACAGCTCGGAGATGCCCCGGCTCGGCGAGCCGTTCCTCATGCAGATGAACGCCGAGGTCGAGGTCTGCCCGATCATGAACGGCGAGGACCTCGCGAAGGGCCTCTCCCAGCTGCGCTGACCGGCACGAGGTCAGCTGAAGACGATCATCGACCCCTGCGCCAGGCTCCGCGTGGCCGCCGCGTGCAGGCCCAGCCACACATGACGCTCGCGGGCGAAGGGGCTGGAGTCGTACGGCGCGGGCACGGCCGGCTCCTCCAGCTCCGTCGGGGCGAGCGGCGGCTGCGGCGGTGCCGGGGGGTTGGCCGGATCGATGCCCAGGGCCGGGGCGACGGCCTCCAGCTCCCGCAGGAGAGTGTGCGAGGAGCCCAACGGGCCGCCACCCGCCAGGAGTTCGTCGCTGGAGAGCGGGTGCGGGAAGTCGACGGGGACGTAGGCGCCCGCGTGGTCGTAGTGCCAGACCAGGTGCGACTGCTGGGCCGTCGTCTCGAACATCTCCAGCAACTGCTCGTAGTCGCCACCGAGTTCGTCCACCGGCGTCACCGGTAGCCCGCACACCTGGAGCAGGTACGCCCGGCGCAGGAAGTGCAGGGCGTCGTAGTCGAAACCGGCCACCGGGGCGACCTCGCCGGAGAGTCCCGGCATGTACTGGTACACCGGCACCGGTGGCAGCCCGGCCTCGGCCAGCACCTTGTCGTATTGCGCGAGTTCCTCGGCGAACGGGTTGTCCGGCGTGTGGCACAAGACGTCGACGAGCGGTACCAGCCACAGGTCACAGGCCAAAAGAGGGCTCCTCACACAGCACGGCGATCAAGCACGATGGTCAGGCACGTTGGTCAGGCACGACGGTCAGGAAGCGTAGTCGGTGCGCGTTGCGTGCAGTTCCCATACCCATCTGGCGCCGGACCACGACACGCGGGACGTTGGTCATCCCCGGGCGAGCCGCTCGATGAGGGCGAGCGAGTGGGCGTTGTACGCCTCGACGAGCGACCGCGCCCCCGGGGCGTCGCGGCGGGCGAGGGCGTCGACCAGTTCGGTGTGCCCGGACCACAGCGCGCCGCGCAGGTCGCTGAGCCGGCGCAGGTGCTGCACCGTGCACACCCAGCTCTGCACGCGCAGCCGGTGCAGGAAGTCGGCGAGGTAGGGGTTGCCGAACAGCACGGCCAGTTCGCGCCAGTACCGCAGGTCGTAGCCGATGAGGATGGTCAGGTCACCGGCCGCCGCGGCGCGCTGTGCCTCCTCGCCGCGCCGGCGGACCCCGGCCAGGGCGGCGGCGATCCGCGGGTCGTGGGGGCCAGGGCCGCCCCGGCGGTCGTCGACGAGGACGAGGAACATCCCGTCGGTGACGAGGCTGCGGGCCTCGATCATGCCGCGGAAGTCGTCGACCGAGTATTCGTGCACGCGGAAGCCGCGGTGGTGGTCGGCGTCGAGGAGCCCCTGCGCGGACAGGTCGACCAGGGCCTCGCGCACGGGCGTCGCGGAGACCCCGTACTGTTCGGCGATCTCCTTGACGGTGAACTCCTGCCCCGGCTGGAGCCGCCCGGCCAGCACCTCGTCGCGGAGCGCGTCGGCGATCTGCTGCCGCAGGGTGCTGCGCGTGACGGCACCGGTACCGCTGGGGCCGGGCATGGTCGGGCGGTCTCCTTGTCGCGTACGGGGGAGGGGGCGTACTCGCACACATGTCTACCGTGTACGAGCACGCCACCTTACGCGCTCGGATCCCTTTCCTGCCCGCAAGCGGGCAGGGCCCCGCTCGGGCCTTACTCGGTGTACTCGTCCGCCACGGACAGTGCCGTGTCCAGGGCCGCCAGGCCCTCCTTCAGCTCGGCCTCGGAGACGTTGCACGGCGGCACGACGTGGGTCCGGTTCATGTTCACGAACGGCCACACGCCGTGGGCCTTGGCGGAAGCGGCGAACGCGGACATCGGGGTGGCCGCCTGCCCGGTCGCGTTGTACGGCACCAGCGGCTCCCGGGTCTCCCGGTTCTTCACCAGCTCCAGGGCCCAGAACATGCCGACGCCGCGCACGTCGCCCACGCTCGGGTGGCGCTCGGCCAGTTCCCGCAGCGCGGGCTCGACGACCTCGGCACCGAGCCGGGCGGCGTGCTCGACGATGCCCTCCTCCTCCATCACGTTGATGGTGGCGACGGCGGCGGCGCAGGCCAGCGGGTGCCCGGAGTACGTCAGGCCGCCCGGGTAGGGCCGCTCGGCGAACGTCGCGGCGATCTCGGCGGAGATCGCGACGCCGCCCAGCGGCACGTAGCCCGAGTTCACGCCCTTGGCGAAGGTCATCAGGTCGGGCACGACGTCGTACAGGTCCGCCGCGAACCACGTACCGGTCCGCCCGAAGCCGGCCATGACCTCGTCCAGGACGAAGACGATCCCGTACTTGTCGCAGATCTCGCGGACGCCCGCCAGGTAACCGGGCGGCGGCATCATGATCCCCGCCGTGCCCGGGACCGTCTCCAGGATGATCGCGGCGACGGACGCCGGACCCTCGAAGGCGATCGTCGTCTCCAGGTGCTCCAGCGCCCGCGCGCACTCCTGCTCCTCGGTCTCGGCGTAGAAGCGCGAGCGGTACAGGAAGGGCGCCCAGAAGCGCACGACACCGGCCGAGCCGCTGTCCGAGGCCCAGCGGCGCGGGTCGCCGGTGAGGTTGATCGCCTGCTGGGTGCCGCCGTGGTACGAACGGTACGCCGAAAGCACCTTCGGCCGCCCGGTGTGCAGCCGGGCCATGCGCACGGCGTGCTCCACGGCGTCCGCGCCGCCGTTGGTGAAGAAGATCTTGTCCAGGTCGCCGGGCGTCCGCTCGGCGATCAGCCGCGCCGCCTCCGAGCGCGCCTCGACCGCGAACGCGGGCGCGAAGGTCGTCATCCGCGCTGCTTGCTCCTGGATCGCGGCGACGACCTTGGGGTGCTGGTAGCCGATGTTGGTGTAGACGAGCCCGCTGGAGAGGTCGAGGTAGCGCTTCCCTTCGTAGTCCCAGAAGTACGACCCCTCGGCGCCGGCGACGGCGAGCGGGTCGATGAGCTCCTGCGCGGACCAGGAGTGGAAGACGTGCGCGCGGTCCGCGGCCTTCACGGCGGCGCCGGCCTGGGGATTGGGCTGAGGGGTCATGCGGCCGAGGGTAGATGTCCGCGATGCGGAAACGGAATCGGCGTCCTGTCTGCGGTCGGGGGCTTTCCACGACAGGTTGTCGACGCGTCGGGTGCCACCGGTGGTTGGTCACCGGCACCGGCCATGCTCGATGTGTTGACAGCATTCTGTCGAGATGGCAGTCTTCTGTCATACCTTCTGTCATACAGTCCCCGTGCACCCGCTGGAGGAGTCATGAACGGCACCCGCAAGCCCGTCCATCTCGCCGTGTACGACACCCTGGCCGACTGGGAGACCGGCCACGCGACGGCCCACCTCGCCCGCGCCGGGTACCCGGTCCGCACCGTCGGACCCACCACCGCGCCCGTCACGAGCATCGGCGGCCTGCGGATCCAGCCCGACCTGGCCCTGGCCGACGTACGCCCCGAGGACAGCTCCCTGCTGATCCTCCCGGGCGCCGACCTCTGGGACACCACGGACGACCTCGCCCCCTTCGCCCGCACCGCCCGCGCCTTCCTGGACGCCGGCGTGCCGGTCGCCGCCATCTGCGGCGCCACCGCCGGACTGGCCCGCGAGGGCCTGCTCGACGACCGCGCGCACACCAGCGCCGTCTCCTTCTACCTGGCGGCGACCGGCTACGCGGGCGGCGAGCGGTACGTGGAGGCCGACGCGGTCACCGACCGCGGCCTGATCACCGCCGGCCCCACCGAGCCGGTCGCCTTCGCCCGCGAGATCCTCGGCCTGCTCGGGGCGTACGAGGGTGAGGTGCTGGACGCCTGGTACCGGCTGTTCCACGACTCCGACCCGGAGGCCTACGCCGTACTGGAGGAGGCGGGCGCCGCGTGAGCGGCCGGGAGCGGCAGGACCTGCTCAGCGGCGCCGCGCTCGGCGTCTTCCGGCTCAACGGCCAGTTCCTCGCGGTCGCCGAGGAACTGGCCCGCCCCGCCGGACTCACCGCCGCCTGGTGGCAGGTGCTCGGCGCGGTGCTGCGCGAGCCGCTGCCCGTCTCCGGCGTCGCGCGGGCGATGGGTATCACCCGGCAGAGCGTGCAGCGCATCGCCGACCTGCTGGTGGAGCGCGGCCTCGCCGAGTACCGGCCCAACCCGGCCCACCGCCGCGCCAAGCTCCTCGCGCCGACGCAGGCGGGTCTCGCGGCCGTCTCCCGCATCGACCCCGGGCACGCGGCCTTTGCGGACCGGCTGGCGCAGGCCTACGGGTCCGAGGCGGAGCTGGCGGAGGCGGTGGAGGCCCTCGAACGGCTGTCGAAGGTGCTGGGCACGCTCGGCGGACCGTCCACCGCGGACGCCCCGCCTGTTACGGAACCGTAGAGCCGGACCGGCTCACCGCGCGGCCGCCCCGCACTATCCTCGATCTGTTGCTCACGTGGGTTCACGTGCGGGGGAAGGCGGCGCGACATGGACAAGCTCGGGGACGGGGACCCGCGGCGCATCGGCGATTACCGGCTGCTGGGGCGGCTCGGTGCGGGCGGTATGGGGCACGTGTACCTGGCCCGCTCGGACCGCGGACGCACGGTCGCCGTCAAGCTGGTGCGCGAGGAACTGGCCGCGCAGGAGGAGTTCCGGGAGCGGTTCCGGCAGGAGGTCGAGTCCGCGAGGCGGGTCGGCGGCCACTGGACGGCGCCCGTGCTGGACGCCGACACCGAGGCTGCTGTGCCCTGGGTCGCCACCGGGTACGTCGCCGGCCCCAGCCTCCAGCAGGTCGTGGGGCACGACCACGGCGCCCTGCCCGAGCGTTCGGTACGCACGCTGGCGGCCGGTCTCGCGCACGCCCTCCAGGACATCCACGCCGCCGGGATCATCCACCGCGACCTCAAGCCGTCCAACGTCCTCGTCACCATCGACGGCCCCCGCGTCATCGACTTCGGTATCGCGCGCGCCCTGCAGACGATGACCGACGGCGGGCTCACCCGCACCGGCGCGCTTGTCGGCTCGCCCGGTTTCATGGCGCCCGAGCAGGTGCGCGGCGACCGCATCACGCCCGCCTGCGACGTCTTCTGCCTCGGTTCCGTCGTCGCCTACGCCGCCACCGGCGAGCTGCCCTTCGGCACCGCCAACAGCGGCGTACACGCCCTGATGTTCCGCATCGCGCAGGAGGAACCCGACCTGGACGGCGTGCCCGAGTCCCTCGCCGACCTCGTACGCGACTGTCTGAAGAAGGACCCCGCCGCACGCCCCGCCCTCGCCGAGGTCCTGGAGCGCACGGGCGCGCAGGACACGGTCGCCGACGGCCGCTCCCGCGACCCCTGGCTGCCCAGCGCGCTGGTGGCGCAGCTCGGCCGGCACGCGGTACGGCTGCTGGACACGGAGAACCCGGAGGCGCCGGGAGCGGGCGGGGCCGCCGCGGTGGCCGCCCCGGACGCGGACGCGCCGTCCCCGTCCCCGTCGCCGGACCGGGAGCCGTCCGCCGCGACGTCGGACGGTCCGCCCCCACCGCGCGAGCCGGGCAGCGGTGGCGCCCCGCTGAACCACCTCCCCACACTGGTCGCGGGCCAGAGCCCTCCGACGCCCCCGCCCGCCTACGGCCACCCTCAGCAGCCCCAGCCCCAGCCCCCCGCCCACGGCTACGCCCCGCCCTACGGCGCGCCCCCCGGGTACCACCCGTACGGCGGCGGTCTCGGCTCGACCCCGCCCTACGGGCCCCCGCCGCCGTACGGTCCGCCGCATGAACCGCCCCGAAGAGGCCGCTCCACCGCGCTGCTGATCGTGGTCGCCCTGGTCGTCGCGCTGGGCGCCGGAGGCTCGGTCTACGCCCTGATGAGCGGGGACGACGGCAACAACCGGGCCGGCGACGACCCCACCAACACCTCGACGTCCGGCGCGTCCCGGAACCCGGGCCCCAGTACGGACGGCTCCGCTCCGACGACCGAGGCGGGCCGGCCGGCCACGCCCACGTCGTCGCCGCCCCAGGACGGCACGATCCCGACGGCGTACCTGGGCACGTGGGCCACGACCATCGACAACGCCTCCGGCGTCCACCCCAGGCGGCTGACCATCCAGCAGGGCGACGTGGGCGACACGGTCATGTCACTCGTCGCGGACGGACCGGCGGGCAACGGCACCTACCACTGCGTCTTCGAGGCCGACCTCAGCAACGCCCCGGGCTCCGACGGCCCCCTGAACCTCGGTCCCTCCACGGTGACGGTCGGCCCCGCCGCCACCTGCACCCCGGGCGAACCCACCCAGGTCGCCCTCCTGCCGAACGGCACCCTGGAACGCACCAACACAAGCACCGGCGAAACACTGACGTACCGACGCCAGTAGCGCGTACCTGCCCGCAGTACGCCCGCCGGACCCGTCACCGCGGCTCCGGCGGCCGCTGCCGGGGCATGTTCGGCCGAGCCCCGTTCGCCGGCGCCGAGAACCGCCCCGACACTCCCGCCGCCCCCGCTTCCGACCGCGCCCCGCCCGCGGACACCGCCTGCAACCCAAGGGGCGCCGACCCGGTCCGGAAATCCACCATCCAGTCCGCCGTCTCCGTCCGCACCAGCTCCGTCACGTCCTCCGAGAACCGCCGCAGCACCAGCAGACACCGCTCGGCCGCCTCACTCGCCGTCCCGTCCGCCGGACCCAGCACCTCCCGCACGCTCTCCGACGCCCAGTCGAACTGGAGCACCTGCAGCCGCCGCTGCACGGCCTGCGCCGTGGCGACGTCCCGCATCCACCCGGACGTGACCCCGAAATACCGGTCCCCGGCCACGCACGCCACCCCGAACAGCAGCGCCAGATACCCCCAGGGGGCGACCCCGCCCACCACCCCTGACATGTCCAGCAGCGGCAGCGCCGCCCCGGCGACCGCCCCCACCGCGGCCCCGCCCCGCAGCATCATGGCGCCCCGTCGCTTCCACACCCGGTCCGCCAGATACCAGCCCGCCGTGTCCAGCGCGCCCCGCTCCACCCACCGGTACAGCTCGTCCAGCCGCTCCGCGGGCAGCGCCCAGTCCCCGAGCGGAAACGCCCGCCCGGTGAGGTCGCCCGGCCGCAGCCCGGCCGCCCCCTCACCGCCCCGCCCGTCGTGCGGCGGCCCCTCGGGCTGCATCTCCGGCTGACCCACCCGGCACTCCCTACTGCTCACCGTCCGTGAAGACCTGAGACCTGAAGACCTGAAGACCTCATGCGCCAGCACCTTCCTACCGCCCAATGGGTGGCGAAGCCCTGGATTCCGCCGCTTTTCCGCCCGGAAGGAGGTGTTGATCAGGTATAGGGCCCCTTCGACGTCACTCGAAAGAGTGCTGGAGCGAGGGCCGCGCGGAGCACGTAGGCTCGTGCCGAACGGCAAAAACCCGCGGTGACCCCGCGGCGACAGCGGCGACAGGAGCTGAACGTGATCCCCGGTGGTGGCCAGCCCAACATGCAGCAGCTGCTTCAGCAGGCCCAGAAGATGCAGCAGGACCTCGCCCAGGCCCAGGAGGAACTGGCGAGGACCGAGGTCGACGGCCAGGCGGGCGGCGGCCTGGTGAAGGCGACGGTCACCGGCTCCGGCGAGCTGCGCGCCCTGCAGATCGACCCGAAGGCGGTGGACCCCGAGGACACCGAGACCCTGGCCGACCTGGTCGTGGCCGCGGTCCAGGCGGCCAACGAGAACGCGCAGGCTCTCCAGCAGCAGAAGCTCGGCCCGCTCGCCCAGGGCATGGGCGGCGGCAGCGGCATCCCCGGCCTGCCTTTCTGAGTTCGCCTTTCTCAGACCGGCCGAAGCCCTCTACCGTACGTAGTGCAGGAACCTCAGGAAGGACGGCAGTCCGTTGTACGAAGGCGTGGTCCAGGACCTCATCGACGAACTCGGGCGGCTGCCCGGCGTCGGTCCCAAGAGCGCGCAGCGGATCGCCTTCCACATCCTCCAGGCGGAACCGACCGACGTACGGCGGCTCGCCCAGGCCCTCATGGAAGTGAAGGCCAAAGTCCGCTTCTGCGCGACCTGCGGGAACGTCGCGCAGGAGGAGCAGTGCAACATCTGCCGCGACCCGCGTCGCGACCCCTCCGTCATCTGCGTGGTGGAGGAACCGAAGGACGTCGTGGCCATCGAGCGCACCCGCGAGTTCCGCGGGCGCTACCACGTGCTCGGCGGCGCGATCAGCCCGATCGACGGAGTCGGCCCCGACGACCTTCGCATCCGTGAACTGCTCGCCCGCCTCGCGGACGGCACCGTCACGGAACTGATCCTGGCCACGGACCCGAATCTGGAGGGCGAGGCCACGGCCACGTACCTCGCCCGCATGATCAAGCCCATGGGCCTCAAGGTCACCCGCCTGGCCAGCGGCCTCCCGGTGGGCGGCGACCTGGAATACGCGGACGAGGTGACCCTCGGCCGCGCCTTCGAGGGGAGACGACTCCTAGATGTCTGACGCCACGCTGCACGCGACCAACCAGAACCCCGACGACTTCGCCGTCCAGATCGCCGACCAGATCGAGAGCTTCCTGGTCGCCGTCACCGAGGTGGCGAAGGGCGACGAGCCCGACTCCGCCGTACCCTTCCTCCTCCTGGAGGTCTCCCAGCTCATGCTGGCCGGCGGCCGCCTGGGCGCCCACGAGGACATCGTCCCCGACGAGCGCTACGAGCCCGACCCGGGCCCGGAACTCGACGTGGACGAGCTCCGCGAGAACCTCGCCCGCATCCTCGACCCGATCGACGTCTACTCCGAGGTCTTCGACCCCTACGAGCCGCGCAAGGCCCCGGTCCCGGCCCGTATCTCCGACGACCTCACCGACGTCATCACCGACCTCCGCCACGGCATGGTCCACTACAAGGCCGGCCGCACCACGGAGGCCCTGTGGTGGTGGCAGTTCTCCTACTTCTCCAACTGGGGCTCCACGGCCTCGGCGACCCTGCGGGCGCTGCAGTCCGTGGTGGCGCACGTGAGGCTGAACCAGCCCCTTGAGGAGCTGGACGGCCTCGACACTGACCAGGGTCTGGGCGACGACACCCTGGAGACGGAGGCCGGCCGGGTCATGGTGGAGGAGATCGCGGGCCCACTGGGCCTGCGCCCGGTCCAGTGACGCAGTCCACTTCGGCGGGCTGGGGACAGGTGCTGTGCTGAAAAGCGTGAGCAGATGGAAGGGAAGTGTCATTTCGGCGCTCGGATGAGCGTCGTAAGGACAGTGGGGGGCGTTGTGTTCACGCTTTTTTGGGGGGAGGGGGCCGGCCCGGGCAGCACCGCCACTTGGTGATCACGCAGCATCGTGTCCGAGCGCCGCGCGCAGGGCCGCGCCTATCCGTCCGTAGCGGCCCCGCTCCTCCTCGCCCCGGCCGGCGTGCCGCTCCGCGCAGCGCAGGGCCGTGTCCGTGGCCTCAGCACCCCGGTCGAGCAGCAGCAGCACCGCCTCGACGCGCCCGAGACAGGCGGCCCATTCGAGAGCCGTCCGGCCCTTCATGGCCCGGTCCTCGATGTCCGCCCCACGGTCCAGGAGCAGGGCGACAGTCTCGGCGTGGTTGTCGCCCGCCGCCACGACGAGCGGTGTGTACGGGATGCGGTCCTGCGCCGCCATGGACACCCCGGCGTCGAGCAGCACGGCGACGGCGTCCGTACTCCCGTACATCGCCGCGCAGGTGAGCGGGGTCAGGTCGTGGTACGGCCCGGCGTGCGCCGCCGTGTCCGCGCCGGCCCCGAGCAGCACCCGGACGACGTCGGCGTGGTTCTCCTGCGCCGCCAGGTCCAGCGCCGTCCGCGCGTCTTCACCGAGAGCGTCCACCACCACGCCGGCGCCCAGCAGCCGGGCCACCGTCGTCACGTCCCCGTCCTTCGCAGCCCGCGTCAGTTCGTACGATCGCTCCACCCGCGCATCATTCCAGGGCGTCCCGCAGCCGGTCCGGGCACACGTACGGCGCGGTCACCGTCGGCACGCTGTACCAGCGCAGCGGCCAGGTGTTCCCCTCCAGCGCCGGAATGCCGACGTAGGTGACGGTCCGGGTCCCGCCGCTGTGCCGCTGTACGCCGAGCGGCCAGTCGTACGCGGCGACCTCCCCGGGCGCCAGCAGGAAGTACACCCACCGCCCACCGCCCGCCTCGCACACGATCGGCCCCGCGTCGTCGCCCGACGCCTCGACGAGCCAGTCGGCGACCAGCTCCCCCCGGATGCCGTCGATCCGTACGGCGTCGAAGTGCACGCCCGCGAGGTGCAGTTGGTGGCCGGTGGCCGGGACCCACGCCGGGCGATGAATTGTGTTCGTCATGGTCACACGCTGACGCCCGCGAGGCTACGCTCGGTAGCGACTGAGGTGATACACGCCGGGGTGTATCGGTCGGAGGTGCGTGCTGTGTCTCAAACGCCTGCTGCTTGGCGCTACGGCGGCAACCAGATGAAACGCTGGCGCACCAAGGCCAACGTGAGCAGAGAGCAACTGGCCGAGGCGGCCAACTACTCGCCGGACACGATCAAGTCGATGGAGCAGGGCGTCCGGATGCCGACGTCACGCGTGCTCGACGTTGCGGATGAGATGTGTTGTGCGGAGGGGATGCTGAGCGCGGCGAAGGACTATTTGCAGCGTGAGAAGTACCCGGAAGGGGCGCAGGACTTCATGGAACGCGAGAAGGAGGCGATCAGCCTCTGGTCGTACGAGGCCGCCTATGTCCCCGGGCTGTTGCAGACAGAGGGGTACGCGCGGTCGCTCATTGAAAACCACCACCCGCCTCTGGACGAGGAGACGGCGGAGAGGCGGATCACTGCGCGCCTCGAACGCCAGACGATCCTGACGGAGCGAAAGCCACCGGTTTCCTTCAGTTTCGTCGTCTACGAGGCCGCGCTGCGCAGTCCGCAGGTGGACGCCTCGCAACTGCGCCGTCTGTTGCAGGCGTTCGGTCTGCGCAATGTCATGCTGCAGGTCCTTCCGTTCGACAGAGGTATCCCGGCTGCGTTGATGGGGCCCATGGTCTTGCTCGAAACGCGTGATCACGAGCGGTTTGCATTCACAGAAGGTGCTCTGGCAAGCGATCTGTCGGCTGACCCGAAGGTTGTCAGCCGCGCCACCGAGGTGCTTAGCATGATCCGCGCGCAGGCTCTCGGCCCAGCCGAGTCGGCCCGGTTTCTCGAGCGGATGGTGGATCGTCATGAGTGACCAGTTGGACTGGTTCAAGTCGAGCTACAGCAACTCCGAAGGCGGCAACTGCGTCGAAGTCGCCCTCGCCGCCACCATCCACATCCGCGACTCCAAGACGGCCCCCGGCGCCCCCGAACTCCGGGTCTCCGCCCCGGCCTGGTCGGCCTTCATCGCCGCAGTTCAGCCCGGAGCTTGAGCCCCGGGACCCGAGCTCTTCCCTTGGGTTTCTGGTCTGGTTGAAATACCCAACCAACCAAGTCTGTAGCTGAGTTGAGGCGTCGTACCTCGTAAGAGTGACGTTCCGTGGTCAGCTTGCGTCGCTGTGTAAAGCCGCTCTAGGTTCGCGGCAAGTGCCGACTGAATATGTCGGCCCCGGCGGTGCTACCAACACCAATCCGGGACCTAACCTACGGAACGAATCGGACTTCGCCCGTGGCTTACGCCAACACTAGTCCCGCCCTCCCCTCCTCGTCCCACCCCATGGCCAATCCGGGCTACGGAAAACGCCCCGCAGGTGACGAAGACCCGCACGCGGACCCGGACTTCGCACACCTGAGCCCGCGTGAGGCGGAGATCGCCGTCTTCGTCGACCATCTCGACGACGGCCACGCGATGGGCCACAAGGTGCTCGCGGCACAGCACCCCCGCTACGGCCAGCAGGCGATGCGTACGTCTCTCAGCCGCCTCGCCGAGGCCGGCCACCTGCGCTGGATCAGGGAACACATCACCGTCGAGGACAACACCATGCGGTGGGTCACGCGGACCTATTGGTCGCGTACGCGCAGGTCGGAAGCCTGGTGGGAGGCGTTCGCGCGGGAGCGCAACGGCCGGATCGTGCCCGGTGACCTCCGACCCGGCCTGGCCCGCACCGACGAGCCCGAGCTGCCCGAACCGGAAGCCGATCCACAGTCCGAGCCGGAGTCCGAGGCGTCCACCTCGTACCTCACCCTGGCCGGAATCCGTGAAGCGAACCCCCGTATGTCCCTGTCCGAATCCGACTGCCGGTCCCTCGCCTCGCTGGCGGGGGAGTGGCTGTCGCGCGGGGCGACGCCCCAGGACATCACCCGCGCGGTGACCGAGGGCCTTCCCGCGACCGTGAACAACCCGGGCGGCCTCGCCCGCAACCGACTGGAGAACAAGATGCCCCCGAAGAAGGCGAAGATCCGCCAGAAGGCCGCCCCGCGCCGGGCCCGCGTGACCCGCGCGGTGATGTGCTGCATGTCCTGCGACGCGGACGAGCTGACGACGACGATCAAGGGCGGCATGTGCCCCGACTGCCGCGCGGAGTACGAGGCGGCCGTGGCCGCGGAGGAGGCCGGGCGGCTGGACGCCGGGTACGTGCCGGACACGTTCCTGGCCGACCCCGACGCCCACGCCGTGTACGAGTGGGTGGACGTCCCCCGCCGCGCGGCGGAGGTACGCGCGGCGGGCGGTCTGCGGCCGAGGACGGAGCGGGCGCTTTGAGCGTGCAGGAGGCGTCGGTGGGGGCACCATGGTGTCGAGGAGGCAACGCCATGACCCCCAGGACCGAGCACCGGCCCCAGATGTCCGTCGAGGAGTTCGAGGAGCTCGAACGCCATGCCCCGGAGATGGTGCGGCTGGAGTTCATTAACGGAAAGGTCGCGGTCAAGCCCATGCCGGACGGCAACCACAGCGAGATCGTTGCCTGGCTGCAGATGCTCTGTATGCAGCATCGCCCTGACCTGTGGCTGTACGCCGAGCGGGGCCTCAAGACGGAGGACTACCGGAAGGGACGGGCGCGCGCCGACGGCGTGCTGGTTCCCAGAGGCGCTTTCAAGGGGCACGGTGAGTGGTCGGCGCCCGGCAGCGCCCTGATGGCTGTGGAAGTCACCTCATGGGATTCCGATGCCGCGCAGCGGGACCGCGTGGACAAGCCCGATGGGTACGCGGCTGCTGGGATCCCGGTCTACTTGCTCGTCGACCGCGACGACTGCACGGTCACCGTGTTCACCGAACCGAAGGACGGCCGTTACCGCCAGCAGGTGAACAGCGCCTTTGGCGCCCCCGTGACTCTCCCCTCCCCCGTCGACATCACCCTCGACACCGAGCCCCTCAAAGAGCTCGCGGACTGACCCGCCCGCTTGTGAACGTGTGACACACGGCACTTTTCCGAGTGACCCGCGCAGCGATGGGCATGAGCCAGCCTGAGCGAGTACCCGGGTCTCATCATGCGATACCGCAGTGGCGGAATCCGGACGCTCGGTAAAATGAGCCGACCGCAGTACATATACGTACGTGCGGAAAGAGACGGATTGAGCGAGGAGCGCACGTGGGCCTTGTCGTGCAGAAGTACGGAGGCTCCTCCGTAGCCGATGCCGAAGGCATCAAGCGCGTCGCCAAGCGGATCGTGGAAGCGAAGAAGAACGGCAACCAGGTGGTCGCCGTCGTTTCCGCGATGGGCGACACGACGGACGAGCTGATCGATCTCGCCGAGCAGGTATCCCCGATCCCTGCCGGGCGTGAACTCGACATGCTGCTGACCGCCGGAGAGCGTATCTCCATGGCGCTGCTGGCCATGGCGATCAAAAACCTGGGTCACGAGGCCCAGTCGTTCACCGGCAGCCAGGCTGGAGTCATCACCGACTCGGTCCACAACAAGGCCCGGATCATCGACGTCACGCCGGGTCGTATCAAGACCTCGGTGGACGAGGGCAACGTCGCCATCGTGGCCGGTTTCCAGGGCGTCAGCCAGGACAGCAAGGACATCACCACGCTGGGGCGCGGCGGGTCCGACACCACGGCCGTCGCTCTCGCCGCCGCGCTCGACGCGGATGTGTGTGAGATCTACACCGATGTCGACGGCGTGTTCACCGCCGACCCGCGTGTGGTGAAGAAGGCGAAGAAGATCGACTGGATCTCCTTCGAGGACATGCTGGAGCTCGCGGCCTCCGGTTCCAAGGTGCTCCTCCACCGCTGTGTGGAGTACGCCCGCCGGTACAACATCCCGATCCACGTCCGGTCCAGCTTCAGCGGACTGCAGGGCACGTGGGTCAGCAGCGAGCCACGCATTCGATCGTCACAGCAGCAAGGGGAAAAGCAGGTGGAGCAGGCCCTCATCTCCGGTGTCGCGCACGACACCTCGGAGGCCAAGGTCACGGTCGTCGGTGTGCCGGACAAGCCGGGCGAGGCGGCCGCGATCTTCCGCGCGATCGCCGACGCCCAGGTCAACATCGACATGGTCGTGCAGAACGTGTCCGCCGCCTCCACGGGCCTGACGGACATCTCCTTCACCCTGCCGAAGACCGAGGGCCGCAAGGCCATCGACGCGCTGGAGAAGGGCCGGGCCGGCATCGGCTTCGACTCGCTGCGCTACGACGACCAGATCGCCAAGATCTCCCTGGTCGGCGCGGGGATGAAGAGCAACCCGGGCGTCACCGCCGACTTCTTCACCGCGCTGTCCGACGCCGGGGTGAACATCGAGCTGATCTCGACCTCCGAGATCCGTATCTCGGTCGTCACCCGCAAGGACGACGTGAACGAGGCCGTCCGCGCCGTGCACACCGCCTTCGGGCTGGACTCCGACAGCGACGAGGCCGTCGTCTACGGGGGCACCGGGCGCTGATGGTCGACATCGCGGGTGCCGGGCGCACCGGGCGGCCGACCCTGGCCGTCGTCGGAGCGACCGGCGCCGTCGGTGCGGTCATGCTCCAGATCCTGTCCCAGCACGCGGACGTCTGGGGCGACATCCGCCTGATCGCCTCGCCGCGCTCGGCCGGCCGCAAGCTGGCCGTGCGGGGTGAGGAGGTCGAGGTCGTCGCGCTGAGCGAAGAGGCCTTCGACGGGGTCGACGTCGCCATGTTCGACGTACCCGACGAGGTCTCCGCGCAGTGGGCGCCGGTCGCTGCGGCCAAGGGCGTGGTGGTGGTCGACAACTCCGGCGCGTTCCGGATGGACCCGGACGTGCCGCTCGTCGTGCCCGAGGTCAATCCGCACGCGGTGCGGATGCGGCCGCGCGGGATCGTCGCCAACCCCAACTGCACGACGCTGTCCATGATCGTGGCGCTGGGCGCGCTGCATGCCGAGTTCGGGCTGCGCGAGCTGGTCGTCTCCTCGTACCAGGCGGTGAGCGGGGCCGGGCGGGACGGTGTGGAGACGCTGCGCCGGCAGCTGTCCCTGGTGGCCGGGACCGAGCTGGGGACGCACCCCGGTGACGTGCGGCGGGCGGTCGGCGACGACACCGGGCCGTTCCCGGAGCCGGTCGCGCTGAACGTCGTACCGTGGGCCGGTTCGCTGAAGGACGACGGTTGGTCGTCGGAGGAGATGAAGGTGCGGGACGAGTCCCGCAAGATCCTCGGGCTGCCGCAGCTTCCGGTGGCGGTGACGTGCGTCCGGGTTCCCGTGGTCACCACGCACTCGCTGACCGTGCACGCCCGCTTCGAGGGCGAGGTCACCGTCGAGGGGGCCCGGGAGATCCTGGCCACCGCGCCCGGCGTCGTCCTCTTCGACAACCCGGCCGCGGGGGAGTTCCCGACCCCCGCCGACGTGGTCGGCACCGACCCGACCTGGGTCGGCCGGGTGCGGCGGGCCCTGGACGACCCGACGGCGCTCGAACTCTTCGTCTGCGGGGACAACCTGCGCAAGGGGGCCGCGCTGAACACCGCGCAGATCGCGGAACTGGTGGCGGCCGAGTTCGCCTGAACAGGCATCAGGGGGGACAAAAGCCCTGGTCGTTGTGGGGTTTGTCCGGAGGATCCATGAACGAGATGTGATCCGGAAGTTGGTCCGGACTACTTGTATCCGACACCTGTGGCATCAGAGGATTTGCTCCCCGCCCTCCGCAACCGTGCGGAGGGCGGGGAGCGTCTTTGCGGTCACCCATTCAGGGCGCGGGGACGCGTGAGTCGGCGTGGGGACGCCGAGGACGGGCGTGGGGACGCTCGTTCACATGGGACATAGGGGAAGAGCGGGACGATGAGGGCCTATGACGCACCGTCAGTCGGGTGGCTGCCCGACAGACACGGGAACGTGACGCCCGGCACGTACAACCCTCACGGGGGTGTGCGTGTCCAACTGGCGTGGCAGAGGTTCTCGAATTCACCGCAGGAACGCGCGGCGCGGCTCTGCGCCCGCCCAGCCGGTCCGTCCGTCCCCGTGTGGCCGGTCCGGCCGGTGGCATGCCGGTGATCGCGCCCATGCCCGCAGCGCGGCCGGCCCGCATATCGAACCAGCGCGACGGCGCTGAAGAGGACGTGGCGGCGGCGGGTACCACCGTCGACCACCTCACCGAGACGTACCGGACGCACTACCGGTCACTGCTCGGCCTCGCCGCCCTCCTCCTCGACGACACCGCCTCCTGCGAGGACGTCGTCCAGGAGGCCTTCATCCGGGTCCACTCGGCGCGCAAACGCGTCCGTGACCCGGAGAAGACCCTGGCGTACCTGCGCCAGACCGTCGTCAATCTCTCGCGTTCGGCGCTGCGCCGCCGCATCCTCGGCCTCAAGCTGCTCTCCAAGCCGATGCCGGACATGGCGAGCGCGGAGGAGGGCGCCTACGACCAGCTGGAGCGCGACTCCCTGATCAAGGCGATGAAGGGACTCCAGCGCCGCCAGCGCGAGGTCCTGGTCCTGCGCTACTTCGCCGACATGACCGAGGCCCAGGTCGCCGAGACGCTCGGCATATCCCTCGGCTCGGTCAAGGCGTACGGTTCGCGCGGCATCGCGGCGCTCAGGGTGGCCATGGAGGCACCGGCATGAGCGACGGCGACGACGCGCGGCGCGACGCCCGCGACGAGCACAGCCCCCGGGAGGGGGACGCGCCGACCGAGCCGACCGGACCGGCCGGGCTGATCGGGCACGAGCAGCCGAAGCACACGCACGCTGGGAACGGAACTGTGAACCACGGCCCCGCCGAACAGGGCCCCGACGCTCAGGGCCCCGACGCTCAGGGCCCCGCCGAACAGGGCCCCGACGCTCAGGGCCCCGACGCTCAGGGCCCCGCCGAACAGGGCCCCGACGCTCAGGGACCCGACGCTCAGAGCCCCGACGCTCAGGGGCCCCGCGCCCAAGGGCCCCGCGCTCAGGGACCCGACGGGCTCGACTCCGACGAGCTGGCCCTGCGCAGGATGCTGCACCACGCCGTCCAGGACGTGGAGCCGAGCGACGGCACCCTGGACCACCTGCGCCGCGCGGTGCCCGCCCGGCGGGCCCGCAAGCGCCAGGCCGCGGTCGGCGTGGCGGCCGCCGCCCTCTTCCTCGGCACGGCGGTCCCGGCCCTCGTGCACGTCTCGGGTGCCACCGGACCGGGGGCCGACCCGTCCGTCGCGGGCCACGCCTCGCAGGCCCAGGGCGGCGCCTCCCAGGGCAAGGACCCGGCCGGCGGCCAGAGCGGCATCGCCGGCTCCGCGGGCACCGACGAGGGCAAGGACAAGGCCGACCCGAAGGAGACGCCCGACAAGGACGAGGAGAGCGGCGCCGCGACGGGCTCGGACCCGGGCGCCGACCCGTCCGCCAGTACCGCCGCCGACATCCCCGTGTGTACGGCCAAGCAGCTCGGCCCGGCCGTCGCGAGCAGCGCCGCCCCCGACTCCGCGGGCGCGGTCTACGGTTCCTTCAGCGTCACCAACGTCTCCTCCGACGGCTGCACCGTCGCCGGCCCCGGCAGCGTGGTCACCACCCCGCAGGGCGCGGCGGACGCCACGAAGATCGGCACGGCACGGCACGCGGCCGGGGACGCCGCGGCCGGACTGCCCGACCCGTCCCTGGAGACCACCTCGCTGACGCTGGCGCCCAGCTCCGCGTACGAGGTGCAGTTCGCCTGGGTGCCCTCGGAGACCTGTCCCACCACCGGCGGCACCACGGGGGGCGGCACCGGCGGCCCCTCGCCCGGTCCCTCGCCCACCGAGGAGCCGACCGGCACGGGCGGCACCTCCACGAGCGGTGGCGGCGGCGACACCGGCACCGGCACCACGCCCCAGCTGGTCACCGAGGACGGCCCGGCCGACGGGAGCGTGTCGGTGACGTACACCCCGGAGGGCGGCGCCGGTTCGGCGACGGCCACCGTGTCCAACGCGTGCGCGGGGACGGTGTACTGGACGGGTGTGCTGGCGGGGACGGGGATGTAACCCCGCCGCCGGGTGCGCCCCCCCGCTCTACGCTCTACGGGCCGTCCGGCGTCAGACGCCGGACGGGGTGGGGTGCGACTCCCGCTCCGGCTCGTCCTCCGGGACCAGGCCCAGCTCCGCGTCCCGGGCGAGTTCGACCTCGCGGCGCAGCAGCCGGAACCACATGAAGATCACGAACCCCACGAAGGCGAACCACTCGGCGGTGTAGCCGAGGTTCTGGAACGCCTTGAGGTCCAGCCCGGTGTTCTGCGGCGCGCTCACGGGCACGGCGCGCATCCCGGAGTCGCCCTCGTTGAGCGTGACCCACGCGTCGTAGACGTCGTACGGCACGAGGTTCAGCAGGGTCGCCGCGCTGATCGCGCCGGTCTGCCCGGCCGGCCATCCGGTGCGGCCGCTGACGCCGCCCGCGCCGACCGACTCGGCGGCCTGGAGCGCTCCGGTGACGGTGACCTCGCCGGTGGGCGGGGCCGGGGCCTTCGCCGGGTCGGGCTCGCCGGGCAGCCAGCCCCGTACGACGGGCAGTGCCTGGCCGGCGTCGGTGCGCAGCAGGGTGAGGACGTAGTAGCCCTCCCGGCCGTCCAGCTCTCGCTCCGGGACGAGCAGCTGGTCGTCGTACCGGCCGCGCACGGTGGTCTGGTCGCCGACCGTCGCCTTGTCCACCGGCAGCAGCTCCGCCAGCGGGCGGGCCGCCTCCCCGCGGGCCGACTCGTCCTGGTTGGTCGCGGTCTCGTGGTCCTGCACCCGGTCCTCGAACCGGCCGAGCTGCCAGGAACCCATGAAGATGCAGAACGGGATGGCCAGGACGACGAAGACGTTGATCCCCCACCATCGGGGCGTCAGCAGAAACCGGTACACGCCCTCCACGGTACGGTGCGCGCCCCCGCGGCCCGTCCTCGGGGCTGTGGAAAAGCGTCGGACGGAGCCGGGACGGGCGGAGTTGTCCACAGGCTGGGGATCCGATCCGCGCGTTGTCCCCGGGACGGGGCAGTATGGGGCCATGACTGAGAGCAACGGGTCCGTGTCACCGGACCAGCGGCGGGGACAGGACAGCGCGGGGGACGGGTCGCGGGGCGCGGAGACGCCCGAGTGGGAGAAGCGGTTCCGGGCGCCGCGGGTGTCGCTGCCCGACTGGGCCGAGGACGCGCCGGACCGCTCCCTGTTCGTGTCGAACGCGACGGGGACGTACGAGCTGTACGCCTGGGACCGGTCGACCGGTGAGCAGCGTCAGGTCACCGACCGGCCCAACGGCACGACGGACGGCGTGCTCTCACCGGACGGCGACTGGATCTGGTGGTTCGACGACAAGGACGGCGACGAGTTCGGCGTCTGGCGTCGCCAGCCCTTCCCGGGCGGCGAGGACGAGCTCGCGGTGCCGGGCCTCGACCCCTCCTACCCGGCGGGCCTCGCCCTCGGCCGGGACGGGCGTACGGCGGTGATCGGCCGCTCGACCGACGAGGACGGTACGACGATCCACCTCGCGTACGCGGGCGGGCCCCCGGCGGAGATCTACCGGCACCGCGAGTCCGCGGGCGTCGGCGACCTCTCGCACGACGGCACGCTGATCGCCATCGAGCACACCGAGCACGGCGACGCCATGCACTCGGCGCTGCGCGTCCTGCGCCCCGACGGCTCGAAGGTCGCCGAGCTGGACGACACGGAGGGCGGCGAGGAGGAGCTGGGCCTGGAGGTCCTCGGCTTCGCGCCGGTCGACGGCGACACCCGCCTGCTCATCGGCCACCAGCGCCGGGGCCGCTGGGAGCCCCTGGTGTGGGACGTGGCGACGGGCGAGCAGACCGACCTCGCCCTGGAGCTGCCCGGCGACGTCAGCGCCGAGTGGTACCCGGACGGCGGCGGCCTGCTGATCGTGCACGGCTTCGAGGCCCGCAGCGAGCTGTTCCGGTACGACTTCGCCGAGCGCGAGCTGATCGAGATCGAGACCCCGCCCGGCACGGTCTCCGGGGCGACGGCCCGCCCGGACGGCAGCGTGGAGTACCTGTGGTCGTCGGCCGCCGAGCCGTCGGCGGTGCGCTCCACCACGGGCCGGGTCGTGCTGGACCCGCCCGGCATGAAGTCGCCCGGCTCGGTTCCGGTGGAGGACGTGTGGGTGGACGGCCCGGGCGGCCGCATCCACGCCCTGGTCCAGAAGCCGGCCGGCACGACCGGACCACTCCCGACGGTCTTCGACATCCACGGCGGCCCGACCTGGCACGACAGCGACGCCTTCGCCGCCGGCCCCGCCGCCTGGGTCGACCACGGGTACGCGGTGGTCCGCGTCAACTACCGCGGCTCCACCGGATACGGCCGTGCCTGGACCGACGCCCTCAAGCACCGGGTCGGTCTCATCGAGCTGGAGGACATCGAGGCGGTGCGCGAGTGGGCGGTCACCTCCGGCCTCGCGGACCCCGAGCGGCTGATCCTCACCGGCGGCTCCTGGGGCGGCTACCTCACCCTCCTCGGCATCGGCACCCGGCCCGAGGCGTGGACGCTGGGCATCGCCGCCGTGCCGGTCGCCGACTACGTCACCGCGTACCACGACGAGATGGAGGGCCTGAAGGCCCTCGACCGCACCCTCCTCGGCGGCACCCCCGAAGAGGTCCCCGACCGCTTCGAGGCGTCCTCGCCACTGACCTACGTCGACCAGGTCAAGGCGCCGGTCTACATCTCCGCCGGCGTCAACGACCCACGCTGCCCGATCCGCCAGGTCGAGAACTACGTCGAGCGCCTGGAGGCGAGGGGCGCGGCCCACGAGGTCTACCGCTACGACGCGGGGCACGGGTCACTGGTGGTGGACGAACGGATCAAGCAGGTCCGGCTGGAACTGGACTTCGCGGAAAGGTACTTGCCGCGTAGCTAGCCGGGTGGTGGCTTCTTGACCGACCGAGACGGGTGGTGGGTGGGCATAGGCCGGGGGTCCAGGGGGCGGAGCCCCCTGGCGGGGGTGTGGGGGGGGGGGGGCCCCCCCCCCCCCCCCCCCCCCCCCCCCCCCCCCCCCCCCCCCACCCCCCCCCCCCCCCCCCCCCCCCCCCCCCCCCCCCCCCCCCCCCCCCCCC
>NZ_JBHJRX010000051.1:0-29825 GCF_042268605.1 Streptomyces sp. NPDC056296
CCGCGCACCGGGGGGCCGGGGCTGCGTGCCGCGCACCGCGTGCCGGGTGTCGGGGGCCGCGTGCCGCGCGCCGCGCGCCGGGTGCCGCCGGCGGCGGTCCGTTGCCGTCGGGGCAGCGGGGCCCGGCAGGCGCCGTGTTCACTCCCCGCGCAGCCCCGCCCGCGCGAACTCCCGCATGCCCTCCCCGAAGCCGACCCGTGGCCGCCACCCCACCTCGGCCCGCAGCCGCGAGGAGTCGGCGGTGATGTGGCGGACGTCGCCGAGGCGGTACTCGCCGGTGACGACGGGCTCGGGTCCGCCGTACGCGGCGGCGAGGGCGGTGGCCATCTCGCCCACCGTGTGCGGCTCACCGCTGCCGGTGTTGTACGCGGTGAGCGTCCCGGCGGGCGACCCGGCCTCCAGCGCCGCGACGTTGGCCGCGGCCACGTCCCGTACGTGTACGAAGTCCCGGAGCTGGCGGCCGTCCTCGAAGACACGCGGGGCCTCGCCGCGGGCGAGCGCGGAACGGAAGAAGGAGGCGACACCGGCGTACGGGGTGTCGCGCGGCATCCGGGGGCCGTACACGTTGTGGTAGCGCAGGGACACGGCCGTCGCGCCGGTCGTCCGGGCCCAGGCGGCGGCCAGATGCTCCTGGGCCAGCTTGGTGGTGGCGTACACGTTGCGCGGGTCGGCCGGGGAGTCCTCGCCGACCAGCCCGGGGGATAGTTCCGTGCCGCACACCGGGCACGCGGGCTCGAACCGGCCCGCGTCCAGGTCGGCGGCGGCGCGCGGCCCCGGCCGCACGACTCCGTGCCGGCGGCACGTGTACCGCCCCTCCCCGTACACGACCATCGACCCGGCGAGCACGAGCCGCCGCACGCCCGCATCCGCCATGGCGGTGAGCAGGACGGCGGTGCCGAGGTCGTTGCGTGAGACGTACTCCGCCGCGTCGGCGAACCCGTTGCCGAGCCCGACCATCGCCGCCTGGTGGCACACGGCGTCGACCCCGGCCAGCGCCCGGGCGACGGCCGCCGGGTCGCGCACGTCCGCGCCGGGATCCTCGCGGACGTCGTAGCAGACGGGCTCGTGCCCGTGCGCCCGCAGCGCCTCCACGACATGGGACCCGATGAACCCGGCACCGCCGGTGACCAGTACGCGCATACGACCACGCTAGGTCCGCCACGGCGGCGAGCGGGGTGCCCCGCCCGGCACGTCATGAGTCCGTAAGGAGCGGGTACGGCCGCGGCACGACGGCGACTTTGCCATCCC
Source organism: Streptomyces sp. NPDC056296 (assembly GCF_042268605.1). Taxonomy (NCBI): domain Bacteria; kingdom Bacillati; phylum Actinomycetota; class Actinomycetes; order Kitasatosporales; family Streptomycetaceae; genus Streptomyces; species Streptomyces sp. NPDC056296. The sequence continues at coordinate 1,249 of NZ_JBHJRX010000051.1, forward strand.
TTTACAACCCGCCTCGCCGCTGCCTCGTCTCTCCGTCCGATCCGCGTCCACACCCCAACCCCACGCGACACGCGACACACGCGCCGACCGACGAGAGAGAGCGACCCGATGCGCCGAACCATCCTCAGCGCCGTGGCCCTGGCCTGCACCGCCGTACTGGCGGGCACCGCACCCGCCTTCGCCGACGACCCGACCCCGGTCCCCTCCACACCTCCGGCCGCCGGCGCCCCGAGCCCCGGCACCGAGCCGAGCGAGGCGCCGTCGCCCTCCGTCAGCTCACCGGCTCCGGCGGCCGAGCCGTCCCAGGCACCGGCCGACGGCCAGGTCTCCACCGTGCCCGAGGGCGCGCCCGACACCGGAGTCGCGGCGCCGGCGTCCTCCGGGACCGACGAAGGGCTCATCGGCGCGGGCGCCGGCGGCGTGCTCGTCGCGGGCGGCGCGGTCCTCTTCGTCGTACGTCGCCGGCGGGCGGCGACCGGGGCATGATCCCGCTCTCCAGGCGCGCCCTCGCCACCACCGCGCTGGCCGCGCTCCTCCTGGGCTGCAGCGGCGGCCAAGGTGACGACGCGGGGGAGACCGCACGCCCCGCGGCCACGGCACCGTCGTCGCACGCCTCCGTGAAGTCGGTGCGGCCCCTGGCGCGTTCGGTCCCGGTCGGCCTGCGTATCCCGGCCATCGGCGTCGACACCCCGGTGATGCGGCTGGGGCTGGCGTCGGACGGCACGGTGGAGGTCCCGCCCCTCACGGACGACGACCGCGCCGGCTGGTACCGGCACTCGCCGACCCCGGGTCAGGTCGGGCCGTCGGTCATCCTCGGCCATGTCACGGTCGGCACCCACGGGGACGGGGTCTTCCGGCGCCTCGCGCGGCTGCACCGGGGCGACCGGATCGAGGCGCGCCTGGAGAACGGCACGGCGGCGGAGTTCACGGTCACCTCGGTACGGACGGTGGCGAAGGCCGACTTCCCGACCGACGACGTCTACGGGGACGTGGACCGCCCGGAGTTGCGGCTCATCACCTGCGGCGGCCCGCGGGTCGGCGAGGAGTACCGGGACAACGTGATCGCCTTCGCGGAGCTGAGCGACTGAGCGACTGAGCGACTGAACGGCCGAACGGCCGAACGGCCGAACGGCCGAGTGCCGCCGAGTACCGCTGTGTACTGCCGAGTCCCGCCGAGTCCCGCATACCCTCACGACCATGGAGAGCGTTGAAACGGTCCCGTGACAGGGCGGCGTCCGAGCTGTTCGCCGCCCTGTATCCGCGCCTCGCCGGCTGGTGCCGCCGTCTCGTCGACGACGACGAGACGGCCCACGAGATCGCCTCGGAGGCGTTCACCCGGCTCTGGGCCCGCTGGACGTCCGTGGAGGAGCCCCGCGGCTTCCTCTACGTCACCGCCGCCAACCTCGTCCGCGACCACTGGCGCAAGCTGGAGCGCGAGCGCCGGGCGGTGCGCCGGGTCACCGCGGAGGTCGCCGTGCGCCCGCACCCGGAGCAGGCCGACCCCTCGGTGCGCCTGCTCGTGCAGTCCCTGCCGGAGCGACTGCGCGTGCCGATCCTTCTCCACTACTACGCTGACATGCCGATCCGGGAGGTGTCCGTGCTGACCGGACGCAAGGAAGGAACCGTCAAGGCCGACCTCCACGCGGCCCGCGAACTGCTCCGCGCCCATCTGAGGAGAAGCCTTGACCACACGCCTTGAGGACGGCCAGGACGACCCCGGATTCGAGCGGGACGACGACGATCCGCTGCTGGTCGTGCTGCGTCCGGGCGGCGACTGTCTGGGCCCGCCCCCCGGCCGTTACGAGGCGGTCCGCCGGGCGGCGTCCCGCCGGCGCCTGTTCCGCGCCGCGGCCGGCGCCGCCGCGACCGCTGCCGCAGCCGCCCTGATCGCGCTGCCGTTGCACTGGACGGCCCCCGCGTCGCCCACGCGTCCTACGGCGCCACTGGCCCCGGCTCCCGTCGGCCCCACGCCGACGACCCCACCGAGCCCGGCCCCGCCCCGCGACCCTTCGCTGGGGCCGTCACCCGAGCCGTCCGAGTCCACCGCGCCGAAATCGGCATCGCACCCGGCATCGCATCCGGCATCCCACCCGGCATCGCACCCGACGCCGGGCTCCGCACCGTCGGCCGTGCCGAGCACCCCGCCCGCCGCCGGTCAGACGCCGTCGAGCGCACCCGGAACCGAGCCGTCGGCACGGCCGAGTACCGTGCCCACGCCCTCGGAGTACGCCGGCGCGGCTGCTACAACCGGACGATGATCTATCACGTGGTGCCGCTCGCCGAATGGAACGCCGACCCCGGCCGTCCCCACACTCCCGCCTCCCTCGCGGAGGACGGGTTCGTCCACTGTTCGCCCGACGAGGAGACGACGCTCGCCGTCGTCGACGCCTTCTACCGCGACGCGCCCCGGCCCCTGCTGGCGCTGCTCCTCGACGAGGACCGGCTCACCGCGAGGTGCGTGTGGGAGGCGGCCGCACCCGCACCGCCGCCCGGGATCGCCGAGGGCACGCTGTTCCCGCACGTGCTCGGCCCCCTCGACCGCGCGGCCGTCCAGCGCGTGCTGGAGGTCCGGTGGGACGACCGGGGCCGGGCTGCGGGACTGTCCTGACGTGGGAGAGGGCGGACACCCTCTGTGTCACGCCCTCCGTGTCACGCCGCCTGGGGTCACGCCCCCTGTGTCACGCGTCCTGTTGAGGTGTGCCGCCGAGCAGCGCCGACGCGGTCTGGACCGGCGTGGCGGCCGGCTCAGGCGCGGGCGCGAGCTCGGGGTCCGGGTGGCAGGTGAAGCCGAGGCGGGCCATGGCCCGGGTGACCTCGCCGCTGGAGAAGTCGCGACGGTCCTGCCGGGTGACGACCTCGCCCACCTGCTTGACGGGGTAGCGGCGGCGGCCGATGGTCACGGACTCACCCGTGATGGGTTCGGGAGTGACACCCTTCATCGAATCCAGCACCCCACCCTTGGTGAGGTCGAACGGGTACCGGGCGATGACACAGCGCATGATGCCTCCACAAGGGGGAGATGGGGCGGGTGGGTTTGCCGTTCGCGACGGTCCGGGAGGTGTTAAGCCGCCGAGCCACCGGCGGACTGGCGCCGCGGCCTGCGGCGCGGGGCTTCGCCGGCGGGCCGGCCCTGGGTGCCTCGGCCCTGGCCGGTCCGGCTCTGCTGGGTGGCGGAACCCTGGCCGGTGCGGCCCTGTGCCGAGCGGCCGCGACGGCCACGGGACGAGGAACCCCCGCCGGACGCGGCGCGCCGCGGGCGCTCCACGACCGGTACGGCGATGACGACCGGCACACCGGACGGGGCCTGCGCCCCGGTGATGCGGGACAGCTCCGCCTCGCCCGAACGGACCGGCGTGACCTGCGGGGTGATACCGGCCGAGGCCATCAGCCGGGTCATGTCGCGTCGCTGATTCGGCGTCACCAGGGTGACGACGCTGCCGGACTCGCCGGCGCGGGCCGTACGGCCGCCGCGGTGCAGGTAGTCCTTGTGGTCGCTGGGCGGGTCGACGTTGACGACCAGGTCGAGGTTGTCGACGTGGATGCCGCGGGCCGCGACGTTGGTCGCCACCAGGGCCGTCACGTGCCCGTCCTTGAACTGGGCGAGGGTCCGGGTGCGCTGCGGCTGGGACTTGCCGCCGTGCAGGCCCGCGGCGCGGACGCCGTTGTTCAGCAGGTGCTTCACCAGCCGGTCCACGGCGTGCTTGGTGTCCAGGAACATGATCACCCGGCCGTCGCGCGCCGCGATCTCGGTGGTGGTGCGGTGCTTGTCCGTGTCGTGCACGTGCAGCACGTGGTGCTCCATCGTGGTGACGGCACCGGCCGACGGGTCGACGGAGTGGACCACCGGGTCCGTCAGGTAGCGGCGGACCAGCCGGTCGACGTTGCGGTCCAGGGTGGCCGAGAACAGCATCCGCTGCCCGTCGGGAGCGACCTGGTCGAGCAGGGCGGTGACCTGGGGCATGAAGCCCATGTCGGTCATCTGGTCGGCCTCGTCGAGGACGGTGATGGTGACGTCGCCGAGGTGGCAGTCGCCCCGGTCGATGAGGTCCTTGAGCCGCCCGGGCGTCGCGACGACGACTTCCGCGCCGCCCCGCAGCGCGGAGGCCTGCCGACCGATCGACATGCCGCCGACCACGGTGGCCGACCGCAGGCCCACGGCGCGGGCGTACGGGGTGAGCGCGTCGGTGACCTGCTGGGCCAGCTCACGGGTGGGTACGAGGACGAGGGCGAGCGGACGCCGCGGCTCGGCGCGCCGGCCGGCCGTGCGGGACAGCAGGGCGAGACCGAAGGCGAGCGTCTTGCCCGAGCCCGTGCGGCCGCGGCCGAGTACGTCGCGGCCGGCCAGGGAGTTCGGCAGGGTCGCCGCCTGGATCGGGAACGGCACGGTCACGCCCTCACCGGCGAGGGCGGCCAGCAGGCGCGCCGGCATGTCGAGTTCGGCGAACGACTCGACGGCGGGCAGCGCCGGCGTGATCGTCTTCGGCAGCGCGAACTCGCCGCCCTGGGGGGCGGCCGGCCGGCGGCCGGAGGTCTGGGAGCGGCGGGGGCCGCCTCCGCCGGAGCGTCGTCGGTCATTGGTGCGTACGCGGTTCAATGGGGAACCTTCCTTGATGTGGCACGTATCAAGGGAGACCCGCAGCAAGGGAACGGCGCAGGGAATCGCAAGAACGAGCCGGACCCGGTCGTCGCGGCGGATACAGCCGAGTGGACCGGGAGAATTGATGAAACCGGAAAAACCGAATGCACGGGGATGAATGGGAACCCCCGCGGGGCGCGCTGCGCCCGGAAACGCGGCGAGCTGGGGCCCGCACCCCAAGGTGCGGGCCCCAGCTGCGAAGTATGCGTGAGCGTCAGGCCGGGGTGATGTTCTCGGCCGTCGGGCCCTTCTGGCCCTGCGCGATGTCGAAGGTCACCTTCTGACCCTCGAGCAGCTCGCGGAAGCCCTGCGCGTTGATGTTCGAGTAGTGGGCGAAGACGTCGGGGCCGCCGCCGTCCTGCTCGATGAAGCCGAAGCCCTTTTCGGCGTTGAACCACTTCACGGTGCCGGAAGCCATGTTTTCTCCTTCGGTACGGTGCTCGGAGTTCACCCTGTGTGAACTCCGGTCGCCGTGATGATCACCCCGTCGGAAAAAACCTTCAGGCAACCACAACTGCAACTCCCAACGACAGTAGCACGCCGTGATCGCCCGGGCGCTGGCGATAATCTTGCTCCGACTGGCCGACAGAGGAATATTCCCCGGGCGTCCGGCCGATTTCTCCTGTCATGACGGCAGATATTGCTACCTGCTGACCGCAGTCTCGCCACCCGGGCCGCCGCCCGCAGCGCCATGACCTCCCACGATGACGGTCTGCGCCGCTTCGACATCGCTGTCTGCGGCAAAAGCCGCAAAAGGTGCGAGAGGCGTGTAGCGAGACAAAGGACACGTCCCCCTGAGTCGAGGGGAACGGTTCGGCGCCCGTCCGCGTCGTCCTCTTCCAGGGCGCGGTGGCCGTGCCCTGGAAGAGGGGTCGCGGGCTGCGTGCGGGCGGGCCCGCCGAGTGGACACGACGGTTCGAGGACGAGCGGGAGCGCAGGCAGGCGCAGGGCGACCCCGACTACGCGCACGCCGTACGCCTCTTCGTCGCCGAGGAGCGGACCATGCCCGGCTCCTCGCCCGACTGCCGGCCGCGGGCGGCATGCCGACGCTGGCGAGTCACTGGAGCGACACCGTCTTCGTACGGCTGCGGCGCCTGATGGGCCTGCGCCTCGAACTGCTGGTGCTGATGATCGCGGAGGTCGTGGCGCTGCGCTACTACCGGGCCCTGCGCGACGGCGCCGACGACGCGCCGTCCTCGTCGTCGCCGCCGACCACGGCCGGGCCCTGCGCCGGCTCGGTACCGCGCGCCGTCGTTTCGTGGCCGACGTCATGGCCTCGTCCGCCGAGGTGGTCCGCGCGGTGCTGGGGTCCCGGCCGGTCGCGTAGCTCGCGGGGGGTCGGCGCCCGGCGCGGAAAGAAGGACCCGCTGGAAACAAGGACGGAACCCGAGAGGTAATCTTTCCGTCTTTCTCTGCCGACGGGCTGCTCCTCGTGAACAGGAAAGCGGCAAATCGACTAAAGATTGACAAAGAAGGCATTGCGGGTGTTTTCACGAATAGGTAGCAGAAGCGCGTTCTCCGCGTTGCGCCAACCGCGGGCGAGACTCTGGGCCGTGGCGGCCGCGGTGGCCCTCGGATTCCTCATCACGCTGGAGATCGCCGCGCGTCGCTACGGCCTGCCCGGCCCGATTACCCATCAGGCGCAGGAGTTGATATTCGCCCCCGCATCGGGGCCGCTGCTGTACGCCAGTATGGCGTTGATGATGGTGGTGCTCACCTGGCGGCAACGGTTCATCGCGGCCGGTGTCGCGGTCGGAATCGACGTCGCCGTCGCACTGGTGCGGTGGGCGGCCGACGCCAGGGTGACCGAGGGCCACTCCTTCGGCAACGGCGCGCTGTGGGTGATCCTGGGCGTCGCGGTCATCGCCGTCACGCGCCGCACCGGCCAGGAACGCGTCCTGCTGCTGAAGGGCGTCGGACTGGGCCTGCTCCTGGTGGCCGGCCGCAAGACCGGCGACGCCTGGCTGCTGATCACGTCGAAGACCCGCCCGGACGTGCTCGACCCGTACGTGGCGGTCGCCGATCACGCGCTGGGCAACCCGTCGTGGCTGGTGGGGCGAGCCGTCGAGGCCACCGGACCGGTCGGTGCCCATGTTCTCGACTGGGTCTACGCCCAACTCGCGGTGGCCGCCGTCGTCGTGGCGCTGTACCAGCTGCGCCACGTGGCGGCCGAGCGCCGCTTCCCGGTCCACCACCTGGTCCGCACCTTCCTGCTGATCGGCCTCCTCGGCCCGGCCATCTACATGATCTTCCCTGTCGTCGGACCGGTCTTCACCTACGGCACCGGCGCGTTCGGCACCGGCGGCGAGCAGTGGGCGATGGCCAACCTGTGGCCGGACACGCCACCGCCGCTCGGTGCCCCGCAGCCGTGGACGTACGACGAGCTGACGCCGCGCAACTGCATGCCCAGCCTGCACACGGCGTGGGCCACCGTGATATTCATCCATTCCCGAAAGGCCCCCCGTTTCCTGCGCTTCGCAGGAACGTTTTGGCTTATCGCCACCCTCACCGCGACGCTGGGATTCGGTTACCACTACGGAATCGACCTCGTGGCCGGCGTGGTGTTCGCGGTCACGATCGAGGCGGGACTGCGCTCGCTCGACCGCGGCTGGGACCGGCAGGGAATCCAGTTGGTCGTATACGGGGCGCTGGTCTTCACCGCGCTGCTGGTGACGACCCGCTACCTGCCGAAGGAGATGGCCGAACACCCGTTGATCGCCGGGCCACTTCTCATTCTGGCGATGGCGTCGGTCGTCTACGGCTACGCGCGGACCGTCAAACGGTGGGAACCGAAGACCGCGGCACCGGTGCAGCGACCGGAACCGCAACTCGAACTGGCCTGAGCGACCTGCCTCGCGTCGGGAGACTGCCCGGGGAGTGCCCCGGAGACCGAGGGTCCGGAGCCCGGGGCCCGATGGCGACCCGCGCGGCGGAGTGGTCCGCGCCGACGGTATATCTTCCTCGCGCGGCGCGTTGAGTGTGTTCTCCGCGCCGCGTCAGGGAGGGAAGACATGCGCATACCACCGCTTCGGCGCCTGGCCGCGCTGGCCACGACGCTGGGGCTCTCGTTCGGGTTCCTCGGCACGGGAGTGACACCCGCCCAGGCAGCGATCAGCGACTGCCCGAAGGGCTATTTCTGTGCCTGGAAGACGTACGCCGGCACCGGCACCATGTACAGGACGAATACCGACAAGACGAAGCTCGGAGGGTGGGACAACACCTTCCGGGCGGTCGTGAACCGCACGTCCAGGTTCGCCTGCCTCTACGACGACCCGGACTACGGTCAGTCCACCGCCGGCGTCTCCGTGTGGAACCCCGACCCCGCGGGCACCGAGTGGGGCAACGGGGGCGGCGCCGTCAGTTCGGTGAAGTTCGTCCGTACCGCGCGGGAGTGCTCCGCCCCGGTCCATCCGCAGTGGTACGCGCCGACCGCGCTCCGGTCGGCGGGCTTCGGTGACCTGAACGCCGACCGCCGGGCCGACGTCCTCGTCCGGGACAAGGCGGGCCGCCTCTGGTTCCTGCCGGGCGACAGCACCGGACGACTGGTGGGCACGGGCGGCTGGAACGCGATGAGTGACCTGACCCGGCACGGCGACTTCTCCGGTGACGGCCGCGAGGACGTCATCGCCCGCGAGGCGTCCACCGGCAGGCTCTGGCTCTACCCCGGCACGGGCAGCGGCTCGCTCGGCAGCCGCAAGCTGATCGGCACCGGCGGCTGGAACGGCATGCGCGAGATCACCGCCTCCGGCGACCTCACCGGCGACGGCCGTTCCGACCTGATCGCCGCCGAGAAGTCCACCGGCAAGCTGTACCTCTACGCCGGCACGTCCACCGGTGCTCTCGGCTCCCGCAAGCTGATCGGCACCGGTGGCTGGAACGCCATGAACGCACTCGTCGGCATGGGCGACACCAACGGCGACGGCCACCCCGACCTCTACGCCCGCGAGGCGGCCACCGGCAAGCTGTACCTCTACCCCGGCAGCTCCACCGGCGCGCTCGGCTCCCGCAAGCTGATCGGCACCGGCGGCTGGAACGTCATGGACGCCCTCCTCGGCCTGGGTGACGTCACCGGCGACGGCCGCACCGACCTCGTCACCATCACCAACAGCGGCTTCATCAGCGAGGAGTGCCGGGGCGTCGGCTGCCAACTCGTGTACAAGGGCCGCGGAACAGGCGCACTGGAACGGGGAATCGTGACAGCCACCGACTGGTGGCACCTGAACGGCGCCTTCTGATCCGGGAGAAGGGCCTTTGCCATGAGCGGAGGCCCTTCTCGGCGGCGCCGGGCTCAACGCACCGGGAAGCCGAAGGAGTAGCCCTGCTCCTTGAGCCAGGGCAGGACGCGGCGCAGGGCCTCGACCGTCTGGGAGCGGTCTCCTCCCGCGTCGTGGAAGAGGATCGTCGGCCCGTTGGGCAGCTCCCGCCGCACGGTCTCGACGATGGCGTCCGCGCCCGGCCGCTCGAAGTCCTTGGTGTCCACGTTCCAGCCCAGCGGGCGCATGCCCCGGGAGGCGGCCAGCTCGCGGCTGTAGGGGGTGAAGGCCCCGCCGGGTGCCCGGTAGTACATCGGGCGCACGCCCCCGGACGCCTTGGTGATCATGCGCTCGGCGTCGAGGATCTCCTGGGACTGGTAGGCCTCGGACTTCCTGTCCATGGCGGTGTCGTGCGACACCGTGTGGTCGCACAGCCGGTGCCCGGCCGCGACGACATCCTGCACGAGGTCGGGGTGGGCCTGCGCCTGCGTCCCCGTCACGCAGAACGTGGCCTTCACCCCGTACTCGCGCAGCAGGTCCAGCACTTGAGGGGTCCACGCGGGGTCGGGGCCGTCGTCGATGGTGATGTTGACGCCGCGCGCCCCCTTGTCCGAGGCGTGCGCGATGGTCGCCGCGACCCGCTTGACGTCACTGCCCGGCGTGGGCGACGCGGTCGCCTTCGGCGACGAGCCACCCACGGCGTCGGCCTGCGCGGTCCACACCGAGGCACCGACGGCGAGCACCGTCACCCCGAGAGCCGCCCCGACCACCTTGCCGTACCAGCCCCGCCCGCCGCTGTGCCGTGCCATGTCCGCCCGCCTTCGCGTAGTCTCCCGCCGATCCCCACCACCGTCGGGATCACCTGGGAGGACGGGGAAAGGTGCCCAGGGGCTGCGTCCGTTACCGATCACGGACAAATCCGGGGAAGTTCGCGGACAACCGGGCATCCCGCGGGCCGCAAACGTCACCTGCGCCGCGCTCTGGCCGGATATCCCCTCGGTGTTCGCCGTCCCCGCAGCCAGACTTGTTGCCCCACGCCACATGCGCCCCGTCCGTGCGGTGGCCCGTGCCCGGGAGGCCCTGATGCTGCCAGACGCGAGCCCGGACGAAGACGGGACAGGGGCGACGGAGACAGGGACAGGGACAGGGGCGACGGAGACAGGGACAGCGGCCCGGCCCGGACGGCAGCGGCCTCCCGCCGACCGCGTCGCCCTGCGCGGCGACCTGCGCTCCGCCCTCCCGGACGCCACCGCGGCGGTGGTGGTCACGGCGCTCGTGTTCGCGTTCCTGTACGCGCGCATGGAGTCGGGTACTTCGGACACCGTCGCCGTCATGCCGTTCATGAACGACCCCGGCACCTACTGGATGTACCTGCTCAGCCAGGCGTTCGGATGGTCGGGACTGCTGTGGGCCTGGGGCACGGTCACGCTCGGTCTGCTGCTGTCGGGACCGCGCACCACCCGGCTGCCGGTCTCCCGCCACGTACTGGAGCGCTGGCACCGCACCACGAGCCTGACGACGATGGCCCTGATGTTCGCGCACGCGCTGATGTTCGCCGCCGAACTCGTCCGCTACGAGACGAAGGTGGACTGGGCCGAGCGGCTGTGGGTGGCCTTCGCGGACAGCTTCGTGCCCGGCTGGTACGACTCCGGCACCGGCCAGGTCGCCATCCCGCTCGGCCAGGGCGCCCTGTACCTGGCGATACCGCTGGGGCTGCTGTTCTACGTCCGGCACCGCATCGGAGCGAACGCGTGGCGACGGCTGCACCGGTTCGTGATCGTCGTGTACGTGCTGAGCGTGTGGCACACCCTGCTGTACGGAACCAACGTCTGGTACGGAGAGTGGCCGCGCACCGTGCTGTGGCTGCTACAACTGCCGGTGGCGGCCCTGCTGTTGCTACGTCTGCTGAAACCGGCCCGGCGGGCCGAGCGGCTGGGCACGCCAGGGGGACGCGCGGGCGCGGCCCGGCCCGCCTGGTGGGCGCGCGCGGCGGGACGGGTCGTCGCCGGAGCCGTCGTCGTCGGACTCGTCGTCGTGGTGGTGTCCGGCCGCGACGGCGGACGGGACCGTCCGGCCGATCCGCCCGCGACGGCACCGCACGCCCACGAGACGGAATGACGGCCTGATCCGGGCGGGCGGACCGTCCCGCCCGGATGGGATGATGGCCGGCGACAAGGCGACGGCGGACGAGGAAGCCGGTGTGAATCCGGCGCGGTCCCGCCACTGTGATCGGCGAGCGAGTCCCGACAGGCCACTGTCCGGCAACGGGTGGGAAGGCCGGGACGAGCATCGACCCGAGAGCCAGGAGACTCACGCGGTCGCCTCCTCGACGGACCACCGGGGCGGATCTCCCCGGAGAGAGGGACGGCACCGCATGCCCGCAACGCCGACCGGACCGACGACAGACGACGCGTGGCCGTCCGCCACGGCTACCGGCCCCGTGCCGTGCCGCATCGTCGTCTGCCGCGACTGCTGCTGCGGCAGCCCCAAAGTGACCGGCGTCGACCACGCGGCCCAGACGGAGCGCCTGCGCGCCGCGGCGCCGGTACGGGTCTCCGACTGCCTCGACGTCTGCGACCAGGCCAACGTCATCGTCGTACAGCCCTCCGCCGAGGGCCGGGCCGCCGGGGCGCGGCCAGTCTGGCTCGGGCTGGTCAACGACCCGGACGGGACCGAGGACGTGGCCGCGTGGGCCCGCGCCGGCGGCCCCGGCGTGGCGCCCCGCCCGGAGATCCTGGACCTCTACGCCTTCAGCCCGCCAAGGCGCCGCCGCGCCGCCGGCTGACATCGGCACCGGCCGGGCGGCCGAACCGGGCCCGCGTCCACGGCCGGGTCCCGGGAACGGGTTCCGGCCGTGGGCGCCGGCGGTCAGGAGGTGGGCAACTCGCCGCGGACCGTGCGGGCGGCGGCGACCAGGTTCTCCAGAGAGGCACGGGTCTCGGGCCGGCCGCGGGTCTTCAGGCCGCAGTCGGGGTTGACCCACAGCCGCTCGGCGGGGATGGCCTTCAGCCCGGTGCGCAGCAGGTCGGCCATCTCGTCCGCGCCGGGCACGCGCGGGGAGTGGATGTCCCAGACGCCGGGGCCCGCCTCGCGCGGGTAGCCGTGGGTGGCGAGTTCGCGGGCGACCTGCATGTGGGAGCGCGCCGCCTCCAGGCTGATGACGTCGGCGTCGAGGTCGTCGATGGCCTGGACGACGTCACCGAACTCGGCGTAGCACATGTGGGTGTGGATCTGGGTGTCCGGGCGTACGCCGCTCGTGCTGAGCCGGAAGGCCTCGGTGGCCCACGCCAGGTAGGCCGGGCGGTCGGCTCCGCGCAGCGGGAGGGTCTCGCGCAGCGCGGGCTCGTCCACCTGGATGACCGAACCGCCGGCCGCCTCCAGGTCGTTCACCTCGTCGCGCAGGGCGAGGGCGACCTGGCGGGCGGTGTCGCCGAGGGGCTGGTCGTCGCGGACGAAGGACCAGGCGAGCATGGTGACCGGCCCGGTGAGCATGCCCTTGACGGGGCGAGAGGTGAGCGACTGGGCGTACGTCGTCCAGCGCACCGTCATCGGTTCGGGCCGGGAGACGTCACCGGCAAGGATCGGTGGGCGGACGTAACGGGTGCCGTAGGACTGCACCCAGCCGTGCTGTGTGGCCAGGTACCCCGTCAGCTGTTCGGCGAAGTACTGCACCATGTCGTTGCGTTCGGCCTCGCCGTGCACGAGGACGTCGAGGCCGGTCTTCTCCTGGAAGGCGATGACCTCCTGGATCTCGGCCTTGATGCGCTCCTCGTAGCCTGCCGTGCCGATGCGGCCCGCGCGCAGGTCGGCGCGGGCGGTACGCACTTCGCCGGTCTGCGGGAACGAGCCGATGGTGGTGGTCGGCAGGAGCGGCAGGCCGAGGGCGGCGCGCTGGGCGGTGGCCCGCTCGGGGTAGGGCTGGGGGCGCCGGGTGTCGGTGTCCGTGACGGCGGAGGCGCGAGCGCGGACGGCGGGGTCGTGGGTGATGGGGGAGTTCACCCGGGCGGCGAGGTCGGCCCGGTTCGCGGCCAGTCGGGCGGTGATCGTGTCGGTGCCGAGGGTCAGGCCCTCGGCGAGGGTGACGATCTCGCCCGCCTTCTGGCGGGCGAAGGCGAGCCAGCGCAGGATCTGGGGGTCGGTGTCCCGTTCGGCGGCCGTGTCGAGGGGGACGTGGAGGAGGGAGCAGGAGGCGGCCACGTCGACCCGGTCGGCCAGGCCGAGCAGGGTGGCGAGGGTGGCGAGGGACTGCTCCAGGTCGTTGATCCAGACGTTGCGGCCGTCGACGACACCGGCGACCAGGCGCTTGCCGGGCAGCCCGCCCACGGCCGCGAGGGCGTCGAGGTTGGCGGCCGCGGCGTCCGTGAAGTCCAGGGCGAGTCCGTCGACGGGGGCGTTGGCCAGGACGGGCAGGGCTTCGCCGAGGCGGTCGAAGTAGGAGGCGATCAGGAGCCTCGGCCGGTCGTCGAGGGCGCCGAGGTCGCGGTAGGCGCGGGCGGCGGCGTTCAGTTCGGCCGGGGCGCGGTCCTCGACCAGGGCGGGCTCGTCGAGCTGCACCCACTCGGCGCCGGCCGCGCGCAGGTCGGCGAGGACTTCGGCGTACACGGGCAGCAGCCGGTCCAGCAGGGTGAGCGGCTCGAAGTCCGCGGGCGCGTCCGGGGCGGGCTTGGCGAGCAGCAGGTAGGTGACCGGCCCGACCAGTACCGGGCGGGCGCTCAACCCGAGCCCGAGGGCCTCCTTCAGCTCGGCCACCTGCTTGGCCGAGTCGGCGGTGAACACCGAGTCCGGGCCCAGTTCGGGCACCAGGTAGTGGTAGTTGGTGTCGAACCACTTGGTCATCTCCAGCGGCGCGACGTCCTGGGTGCCGCGGGCCATGGCGAAGTAGCCGTCCAGCGCGTCGGCGGCGACGGCGTCGCGGTGGCGGGCGGGGACCGCGCCGACCATGACGGTGGTGTCGAGGACGTGGTCGTAGTACGAGAAGTCGCCGGTCGGGACCTCGCCGATGCCGGCCTCGGCGAGCTGCCGCCAGTTGGCGGCGCGCAGTTCGGCGGCGGCCAAGTGGAGGGCTTCGGCGGTGACGCGGCCCTTCCAGTAGCCCTCGATCGCCTTCTTCAGTTCCCGGTTCGGGCCCTGGCGGGGATAGCCGTACACGGTGGCCCGTGCTGCCGCGGCCGCGGACTTGCTGGTCACGGAGATCTCCTTCGCGAGATGAATCCCTGAGATCCCGGGGACGGGACGAGAGCGCGAAGGGGTGACGACCGGGCGGGATCGACGTCGCGCGGCACAGCGCGGTCGTCCGCCTGGTATGTACGCCGACCCGCCCACGAGGTCACCGGGATGTCCGCGCACGAGTCGTCCGTACGCGGGCAACGGGCAGGTCTTCGGACTCACGGGCACGTCTCAGTCGTACGAGACATCTACTGGCCGTCGCTTCCCAGACCCTGTTCACCGGGTCCAGTGCTGATGACGGCGGTCGTTCCCGCTCACCGCTGCGGGGCAGTCCCGGATTCCCACCGGGTTCCCTCTTACGACGCTCCCGCCAGGGCCCCCAAGCCTTTTGGGCCGTGGGGGAGGACGGGGCGAACCAGCTGCGCTCGCCAGCCTACCGTGGCGTGCGGACCGGTCAGCCAGGGGCGGTTCGGCTGAGGTGCTCCCAGGACCGGTACAGATCCGCCTGGGCCCGGCCCATCTCCAGTACGTGATCGAAGGACTGGCTGCCGACTATGAGCCGTCGGGGCGGGTCCGGCAGCGCGGCCAGCTCCATGATGACCGGGGCGGCGGTCTCCGGGCCCGGGGCGACGGCGTCGCCCCACATCGCCTCCATCTCGGTGCGCAGGGGCTGATACCGCGCCAGGGGTTCGGTGTTCGTGGTGCCCGCGGTGAACAGGCCGGTCTCGTAGCCGCCCATCTGCACGATGGTGACCTTGACGCCGAACCCCTCGACCTCCATCGCGAGCGCCTCGCTGACCGAGTCCAGTGCGGCCTTGCCCGCGCCGTAGAAGCCGACGGTGGCCATGCCGCCGCCGCTGCCCATCGAGGTGACCTGGAGGAGCCGGCCCCCGCCCTGGGCGCGCAGGTGAGGAAGGGCCGCCTGGGCCACCCACACGGCGCCGAAGAAGTTCACGTCCATGTGCGCCCGGATCTGCTCCTCCGTGGCTTCCTCCACCATGCCGTAGAGCATCGCGCCGGCGTTGTTGACGACGACGTCCAGCCTGCCGAAGGCGCCTGCCGCGCGCTCAACGCCGTCGAACACGCCCTGGCGGTCGGTGACATCCAGCGAAAGAGGAACCAGGTGGTCGGGGTACTTCTCGGTCAGTTCCTCCAGGGGACCGACGTTGCGGGCGGCGGCGACCACCCGGTCGCCGCCCGCCAGCGCGGCCTCGGTGAAAGCCCTGCCCAGGCCGCGGGAGGCTCCGGTGATGAGCCAGACTCTTGCACGCGTCACACTGCCTCACTCTCAGTAAACGAAACGGCTCGTCTCGGTTCGTTCAGAGCTTAGAGGATCCCTCTCGGCTTTTCAATACGGTCCGTCTCGTTTCTCTTGGCGCCTAGACTGGGCGCATGTCCAACGAGAAGGGGCCGGACCACTCCCGGCGCAAGGAACGGTCCCGGCAGGCGATCCTCGCGGCGACCCGCGCCCTGGTCGTGGAGGAGGCGTACGAGAAGGTCACCGTCGAGGCCATCGCCACCCGGGCCGGCGTCGGCAAGCAGACGATCTACCGGCGGTGGCCGTCGAAGAGCGCGGTCGTCTTCGCCGCCCTCCTGGATCTGAGTGCGGACGCGGACGGGCAGTCGGTCGCGCTGCCGGACACGGGTGACGTCGAGGCGGACCTCAAGCTCGTCCTGCGTGCCACGGCACAGGAGTTCGCCGACCCGTCCTTCGACAGGCTGATCCGGGCCCTCAACACCGAGATCTCCAACGATGCCGCGCTGGCGGCCGAGTACCACGAGAAGCTGGCCCGGCCGCTGGACGAGGCGAAGAAGGCACGCTTGCGCAGCGCCCAGGAAGCCGGCCAGCTCGCTGCCGACGCCGACCTCGACCTGGCCCTCGAAGTGCTCTACGCCCCCCTCTTCCAGCGGTGGCTGCACCGCAGCGGCCCGCTGACCGCCGCCTACGCCGACTCACTCGTCGACGCGACCCTCAGGGCTTTCGGCCCGCCCGCCGGTGGCCCCCGCCGTTCAAGGCCGGATGCCGTGTCCTCGCCGAGGGTGGCGTAGGGGGAACACAGGCGCCCGGTGAAGTCTGGGCGAGCGGGAAGCTGGAGCAGCTTACGGCGAGGGCCGCGGCGCCGACCCGAACTGCACCGAGGTCCACAAGTGGCCGACGGCCCGGCCCGGCACCACAAGGGCGCCCCGCCGGCCGGCGAGGCGCCCTCCACCGCAGGGCAGAGCGTTCGTCAGTCGGCACCTGGGTCAGAAGTAGTGCTTTCGTCCGCCGACGGCACGCCCTGTGGCGCCGAGAATCCACAGAACCGCGCCGACGACTATCAAGATCCCGCCTATCGTCGTCAGTAGGGAGATTCCTACCAGTATTCCGATGATGAGGAGGATGAGGCCGATGACAATCATTGTGATTCCATTCTCTCGAGTCTTCTCGACACGTGAGCGCGTATTTGTGGATCTCGCTCATTGTCCCGACAGGCATGCGCCCAGCCCGGCCACTGCTGAGGTGCTGGTATCCGATTCGGAGGAGTGAGTGTTCCTCTGCGGTCCACCGATTACCCGGTTCCGGACGGTGTACGCGCACTCCTCGTCACCAACCTCCATCAAGCCGATTCCTCAGAAGCGCCGACCAATGCGAAGGCCATGCCGGGCGGCAGCACCCGGAAAAGGACGTGCGTCGCTGAAGGTGACCACTCCTCCTCGACTTCGGCGCGGCAGGAGCCTGCGAACGGTTCCTACGTCAGCCGACCGCATCGACGGTGCGGAAGACGCGGTCGAGCTGGTCGTCCAGGACCGCGACGGCGGACTCGGGGCCGCGCTGCCCGACGAGGATGCTGGTGCCGAGCCCCGCGGACATCGCGAGCAGGCCGGCCGCAGTCAACCGCGCGTCCACACCGGGCCGCAGCAGATCCGCTCCCTGCGCCTGCCGGAGGATGTCGGTCAGGGCGGCTTCGGCGGCATCGGGGTCCTTGATGAAGGGCTGGGCCGCGAGCGTCCGGTCGGTCACGGCCAGGACTGCGTACGAGGTGTAGAGGTGGTGGAAGACACGGCTCTCCTCGTCGGTCGGCAACGCCGTCGGATCAGGGGGCGGCGGTGGTGGCCGGGGCCGCCGGGGCGTCCTCGCCGACCGGCGCGGCCTCGCCCTCGTCCAGGGAGA
This sequence comes from Streptomyces sp. NPDC056296, assembly GCF_042268605.1. NCBI lineage: Bacteria > Bacillati > Actinomycetota > Actinomycetes > Kitasatosporales > Streptomycetaceae > Streptomyces > Streptomyces sp. NPDC056296. Next base: position 18,455 of record NZ_JBHJRX010000051.1, read on the forward strand.
CGTCCTTGGTCTCCTTGCCGAGCAGCAGCGCGGTCAGCGTCAGTACCGCCATCGCGGAGAGGTAGACGCCGACCAGCCACGGCGATCCGTCCCCGGCCTCCCACAGCGCCACCGCGATGAACGGGGCGACGGCCGCGCCCAGGATCGAGCTGACGTTGTACGAGATGCCGGAACCGGTGTAGCGCACGCTGGTCGGGAACAGTTCGGGCAGCAGCGCGCCCATCGGGCCGAACGTCATGCCCATCAGCGTGAAGCCGAGCACCAGCCACAGCACCACGCCGAGCGTGCCGAGGCCGATCAGCGGCACCCAGACCAGGCCGAAGACCACGATCGCGGCGGTGACCCGGATCAGGGTGGTGCGCCGCCCGTACTTGTCCGCGAGCGGGCCGGAGACCAGGGTGAACACGGCGAAGAACAGCACGCCGAAGATCATCATCAGTACGAAGGTGGTGTAGCTGTAGCCGAGTCCCGGCACGTCGGCGTCCTCGGCGGTGCGGCCGTAGCTCAGCGAGAACGTGGTCATCAGGTAGAAGAGCACGTACGTCGCCAGCATGATGAAGGTGCCGAGGATCAGCTGCTTCCAGTGCCCCTGGACGACCGTGGCCAGCGGCAGCTTCCGCACCTTCCCGGTCTGCCGGGTCTTGGTGAACACCGCCGACTCCACGAGCCGCGAGCGCACCCACAGGCCGATCGCGACCATCACGGCGGAGAACAGGAACGGGATGCGCCAGCCCCAGCTGGTGAAGGCCTCGGACGGCTGGGTGGGGTCGGCGCCGGCCGCGGACGGCAGCAGCGCGCCGATGATCAGGAACAGGCCGTTGCCGATGATGAAGCCGAGCGGGGCGCCGAGCTGCGGGAAGGTGCCGTACAGGGCGCGCTTGCCGCTGGGTGCGTTCTCGGTCGCGACCAGCGCCGCCCCGCTCCACTCGCCGCCGAGCGCGAAGCCCTGCGCGAGCCGCATCAGCACCAGCAGCCCGGTGGCGATCCAGCCGGCCTGCGCGTAGGTGGGCAGTACGCCGATGAGGAAGGTGGCGATGCCCATGGTGAGGAGCGAGAGCACCAGCGTCTTCTTGCGGCCGAGCCGGTCACCGAGGTGCCCGAAGAAGACGGCCCCGATCGGCCGGGCGACCATCGCGGCGCCGAAGACCGCGAAGGAGGACAGGAGGGCGGTGGTCGGATCGCTGCTCGGGAAGAAGAGCTTCGGGAAGACCAGTACGGCGGCGGTCGCGTAGATGTAGAAGTCGTAGAACTCGATCGTCGTGCCGATGAGGCTCGCGATGAGGACCCGCGACCGGGGATTGACGGGGGTCGGGGCTGAACCGGGTACTGGTGCGGGCATTGCTCGGTCTTTCACGTGCGAAACATGGATACCGCAACGATCTCAACCGTCTTGCTTTCCGGAAAGCGGGTGTCACCATGTGAGACACCCGGCTCTGCCCCCGGTACTCGCCGGGAGCAGCGGATGCCGAGGACGCGGGGCTCGACGTCCGGGCGTCGTCCAGTGTGGCGGCCAAGGCGGGCCGAGCGGACTCGGCTTGGATCTGGTCGGCCAGCTCCGGCAGCACTTGGTGGAGCAGGTTCGCCTGCCGTTGCCGAACACGTGGAGCCAGTCGCCGGCCTCGCTGGCTCAGTGCGGTCATGGGCTGGATAGCGGCGGCCTGATAGGCGGCGCGGAGGTGCTCGGCGGCTTGCGGGCTGCGGTGGCCTGCTGGCTGTGATGCTTCCTGGCGTGCCGCTTCGCCGCGGCAGTCACGACGAGGAAGGCCATGTCGATGAGCGGAGCCCAGCCGAGCATCGCCCGCCTGCAGTTAGGGCACGGGGGGCACGTCACCTTGGGATTGGACCAGACGACAAGAAACCCCCGGGCCAATGACCTGGGGGTTCAAAGTGGAGCGGGTGACGAGAATCGAACTCGCGCTCTCAGCTTGGGAAGCGACGGCGCTTGAGTGTCCACAGGGCTGCTGAACTGCACGGATTCGTTGTACCGCCCGCACGCGTCAGAGCCTGATGGCACCCCTGTTGACCTTGGTTGTCCGCTCTGTGGGGCACGCTTTGGGCACGGCGCCGAGGGATCGGACGGGAGTTGTGCCCATGTTGGGTCATCCGGTACCGCGGGGAGGGTCCGCGGATGACGATTCGCGATCGCACGGGTGGGACATGGCCCGTCCGGCGACTTGGGCCGCACCAGCAGAGCGCCCGGCCAGTGACGGCGGCGATGCGGCCCGCAAGGGCGTTGGCGAAGTCGACACTCGGGAAACGCCGTAGAGCCCGGTCAACTCGGTGACGACACGGGCCATCTCCGTACGGGCCTCGGTGGGTTCGACGACCTGGACGTCGGTGCCGAACTGCAACAGGTGGCGGACCGCTTCCACCACGGGATAGACCACCTCCACCCGCAGCCACTCCTCGGTGCCCGCTTCGGCGACAGGTGGTCCGGTGAAGTAGCTGCCGGCGATACGGGTCACCATGTCCAGCCGCTCGCGGCGCAGCCGCACGGTGACCCGGACGCCGGTCGTGCGGTCCTCCACCTCGCGGCGAAGAATGTGCCAGACCTGGTCCAGCTCCACACCGGGACGGCGGTGTGCCGCGGCCTCGACGACGCGGACCTGCGCCAGCCGATCGGTGCGGAAGAGCCGGGGCCTGCTCCGATGGTCGGCGACCAAGTACCAGGCACCGGCTTTCGCCACCAAGCCGTACGGGTCGACGGTATAGCCGCGCAGCGCGCTCCGGCCGCTGTGGCGGTAGCGGATGTGCAGCCGACGGTCACTGAGGACCGCGGCGTACAGCGCCTCCAGGTCCGTGTCGGAGCGGGGCGCGGCATGCCAGCGCTCCGGGTCGACCAGGATGCGGCGGCTGGTCAGCTCGGCCGCCGGGCGGTGAGGTGCGGGCAGCGCGGCCATCACCTTGCGCAGCGCCGAGCCGAGGGCGTGGTCCAGGCCGAGCGCCGCGTGTGCGCTTTGGGACGCCAGCACGAACAGTGCGCGCGCCTCGTCGGTCGTCAGGCCGGTGACGTCGGTGCGGAAACCGGGCAGCAGCCCGATGCCCCCGTCCTTGCCGCGCTCGGCGTACACCGGAACACCGGCCGACGACAGCGCTTCGACGTCGCGGTAGATGGTGCGCTGCGACACCTCCAGGCGTTCGGCCAGCTCCTTCGCCGGGACCAGGCGACGGTGCTGGAGCAGCAGCACGATCGAGAGAAGGCGGTCGAACTTCACCCCCACAGAATATGACGGCTGGTGTCATATATGCGTCTCAGGATTGCTCCCGCTGACACCGACGAAGGAGCAGGACTGTGGAGCGCACCGACTTCGATTCCCTGGCCGCCCGCTGTGAGGGGCCTGTGCTGTCACCCGGTCAGGAGGGTTACGACGAGGAACGCACGGGATTCAATCTGGCCGTGCGGCACCGTCCGGAGGTGATCGTGGGGGCCGCGCGGGCCGACGACGTGACGGCGGCCGTCGCTTTCGCCGTCGCGCATGACCTGCCGGTCGCCGTGCAGAACACCGGGCACGGCTTCTCGGTGCCTGCCGAGGGCGGTCTGCTCGTCACCACTCGGCGCATGACCACGGTCCGCGTCGACCCGGCCGCACGCAGCGCGTACGTCGAGGCCGGCGCCCGCTTCGAGCAGCTCGTTCCCGAGGCGGCACGGCACGGGCTGGCGCCGCTGAACGGCTCCGCCCCGCACGTGGGCGTCGTCTCCTACACCTTGGGCGGTGGTCTCCCTCTGCTCGGACGCAGCCACGGCTGGGCGGCGGACCGGGTGCTGGCCATGGACGTGGTGACCGCCGACGGCGAGCGGCGCCACGTGACCCCGGAGGCCGAGCCGGACCTGTACTGGGCTCTGCTGGGCGGACGGGACAACTTCGGCATCGTCACGGGCATGGAGTTCGGCCTGGTCCCGGTGGTCCGGCTCTACGGCGGCGGCCTCTTCTACGACGCCGAGCAGGTCCCCGACCTCCTGGAGGTGTACGCGGGGTGGGCCAACACGGTGCCGGACGAGATGAACTCGTCGGTGGCGCTGGTCCCCTTCCCGGACGATCCGCAGGTTCCGGAGCCGATGCGAGGGCGCCGCGTCTGGCACGTGCGGATCGCCTTCACCGGTTCCGCCGAGGCCGGCACCCGCCTGGTCGAGCCGCTCCGCCGGCTCGGCCCCCGGCTGTTGGAGAACCTGCGTGACATGCCCTACGAGCAGAACGCCGACATTCACGACGACCCTCCGGTCCCGATGCCGTGGGCCGCCGACAACGTCTTCCTGGCCGACCCCGACGGGGGAGCGGTCCGTACGCTCCTCAAGCACATCAGCGACGAGGCAGCGCCGCCCGCGATCGTGGAAGTGCGCCACCTGGGCGGCGCGCTCTCCCGTCGGCCCGCGCACCCGAACGCCGTCGGCCGGCGCGACGCGCCCTTCATGCTGGCGGTCCTGGTGCCTCTGACGAACGACTCGGCGGCCGATGCACACGCGTTTGCGTTCCTCCGGCATCTGTTCGAGGAGCTGGAGCCTTGGGCCGCCGGCCGGTTCCTCAACTTCATGGGCCACGGCGCCGCAGCCGACCAGGAACGGACCCGCACCGCCTATACCCCGGACGACCACAAGCGACTGACCGGGCTGAAGGCTGCGTACGACCCACGGAACACCTTCCGCCTCAACTACAACATCGTGCCGGGTACCGGCGCATGACGCCGACTCCTGGAGGCTTCGATGGCACCGTCATCCGCGCCGACACTGGGGCGCTGTCCCGCCCGCCGGTGGATGCCCGGCTCCGTCGCATCCTCGCCCTGGACGCAACCGGGATGATCCTCTTCGGGCTGGCCTACCTTCTTGCCTCCACGCGTCTCGCCCGGCTCCTCGGGGTCGGTGGCACGGTGGTGATCACCGTCGGCGGCCTGATGCTGACGATCGGCACGGGCGTCGCTCTTCTGGCCCTTCGTGCCCGTCCACCGTCCGCGTGGGTGCTGTCCGTGATCGTGATCGGGGCGGTGTGGGTGGCGGCGAGCATCGCCTCACTCGCCCTCGACTGGTGGGACACCACCACCGTCGGCACGGTGTGGATCGCCCTGCAGGCCGTGCCCGTCTCGCTGCTCTCCATCTTCCAACTCGCCGCACTGCGCGCCAGGGTCCGACTCCCTGCTCACTCCTGGGGTTCCCCGTGACCACTCACAACCGGCCCGCCCACGTGCCGGACAACGCCGTGACCTTCATCAACATCTTCGAGATATCCGCTGATCACCTCGACGCGTTCATCACCGAGTGGGAACAGCGTGCCGCTCTCCTGAGCACCAAGCCCGGTTTCATCGACTCCCGGCTGCACCGTGCCCACCGCTCAGAGACCCGGTTCCAGCTCGTCAACGTGTCTCACTGGACGAGCAGGGAGGCGTGGGAGGCGGGCACTGCGGACCCCGAGTTCCGCAAGCGCACTCGAGCCGTACAGCAGGACTCGCGGGTGCCGGTCACATCCAGCCGAGGGCTGTACGACGTCGCCGCGGAGTTCCCCGCCGCGGGGACGACTCCGAGGAAACCGCACTGACCCACCGTGCGGGCCTGCGCGGGACCGGCATCGGTCGAGAGGAGGCAGGGGCTCACCCGTCCGAAGGGAAACAAAAAAGTGACCCCAGGCCATCGGCCTGGGGTCCACGGAGCGGGTGACGAGAATCGAACTCGCGCTCTCAGCTTGGGAAGCGACGGCTCTTGGACGGTCGCCCCCGCTCTGACCTGCGGGTACATGGTCAACGATGAGGGTGTGCTACTTCGGCGCATGCTCCTGTTGACCGTAGTTGTCCGCTCTGAAGGGCACGCAGTGGGCACGGCGCGGTGAAGCGGCCCGACCAGAGGTGCAGATGCGTACGCGTCGAACCTACGCCTCCGAGTTCTGCCCGCCGAGGGGGCCTCGGTTGCCTCCGCACATGATCTGGAGGAATTTGTGGGGCGCAACGCCGCAGGCCGAGCATCCCCTCTGCCCGCGACCCATTCAAATCTGGCCGAGGTCGATCTCCGCCGCGAAGGGGGCGGTGACCTTCAAGACGCCGGCGAACACGCCCCCCTCGCGGTACGTCCTCGTCGCGGGGTCGAGCAGGTACGTATACACCAGCGGTGCACCCGTCGCGGCTTGCTCGATCCGCCAGTAGAAGCCGATCCCGGCCTTGGCGTACTGGTCCACCTTCACGATCCGGTCGGTGGTTTCCGAGCCCGGCGACACGACCTCGGCCACGAGCAGTACGTGCTCGGGCCGGGTGGGCGTGATGTCGATCGTGTCCGCACGGTAGACGATGACGTCGGGGCGGCGATTGGTCAGCGGGACGTCCTGCAGTCGGACGTCGAAATCAGTGTCGGCGTTCCAGTCCGGGCCTGCGGCGGCGTCCAGGGCATTCGCCAGGAGCCGGGCCAGCCGATTGTGCCGCTTGGACGCGCTGGGACTCACGACGACCATTCCATCCACGATCTCGATGCCGGCGCACTGCTCCTCGGACCACGACTCGTACTCCTCCGCCGTGATCTGCTCGTGCATCCACGCCGGGGCCACCATCTCGGCAGTCATGACACGCCTCCCGGACACTGTGCGGCGGGCCTGGTCCCGCGCGACTCAGCGTACTGCGTTCGCTCGTCCGGCGTTCTGCGCAGAACTCGGCTCGCGGTTGCCTCTCATCAGCCATGCGAACGTTCTGTTGCCCGTGCCGGCAGTTGTGACTCCTCTACAGGAGCGGACGGCCGAACGGAGACTTGCGGCGCTACCGTCCGGTCTTCTGGCTCCGGTAGTAGCGCCTGGTGAGGGCGTGTGTCTGCCGGTGCCGGGCTGATGGGCGGAGCAGGTACCTCGCCTGACATGCACCCGGAGGACAAGAATGGACGCGACACGACCGATGTGAGTCGGCCTCAACGAACCGCTCTGGGTACGGGCGTCTCTCGTCGCCTAGTCTTCGCATCGCACTCATGCGCGCGCCGGCAGTGGCCCGCTTACAACTCCCGGCAACCATGTGGTGAAGAGCAGCTTCCAACGATATGCTTTCGAGTACTCTTCTCTTTCCCGAAAAACTAAAACCTGAGCCCGCGCCGGTAGTCCTTCGGCAGTTGAGCCAGGGCCGGTTGGGCGGCGGTGACGTGGTCGGTGGCGGTGTTCGAGCCCGCGTTCCCGGGCCTGAGCAGGGCCGCCACAGGCTCTCCGGTGCCGTCCGGCCCGTGATCGACGAACCCCATCAGCGGGTGATGGCCCAGGTCCGCTTCCAGGTCGGGGCCGCGTCCTCCTTGCCGGAGTGCGCGATCACCAGCACCCCGTCGAGATCTACGGTCACCGTCCCGTCGGCATCGGGCGCTTCCCGATCGGCCAACCGTCAGACAGTTCCGCGGACTTCGGCCCGCGCGGAACGGATGACCTGCAGAGCTCGGTCGCCGGAAGAGGCGAGGGAGTCGATCAGGCGGGAGACCGTCGGGTCGGAGGCGACCGCCCCGAACACGGCCGGCTCGGCCCGCGGCATGCCGACATCGGCGAGGCAGTCTCCCCCCAGCGCCACCGCCAGTGCGACGTCCAGCAGGATCTTCCCCGGATCGTGGACAGCCCGCGGCTTCCGCCACGGCGTCAGCGCCGCGGATATCGCGGTGTCGAGACCGGCCTTGCGGACGGTCTCGACCAGCAGCACGCCCCCGGCCTGCGAGACCACCGCCCGGCCGCCGCCCTCGATGTGGACACGCGGGTACGACCCGATACGCCGCCCACGACCCTCACAGCGCAGCACCGGGTGCAGGCGCCGGTGCCATCCGCCGGCCGCCCGCTCACCCTCTACGCGGGTGCGCTCGCCGCGGTGGTCGTCGTCGGCATGCCCGAGGGCTTCCGCTTCTACGACCTCCGCCACACGGGGCACACGCTGTCCACCCGGTCCGGTGCCACCCTCAAGGACACGATGGTCCGCGCGGGCCAGTCCTCGGAGAAGGCGGCGCTGATCTATCAGCACTCCGACGACGAGCGACAGCAGGAGGTCGCGGCCGGCCTCGACGCCACCGTGCGGAAGGCGCGCGCCGCCGCAGCCAGGAAGGTGTCGGACAAGCCTTCTGGCACGAATCTGGCACGTGGCGGGTGATCGCCGAGAACAGCAAAAAGACCCGGGTCGATGACCTGGGCCTTCTTCGTGGAGCGGGTGACGAGAATCGAACTCGCGCTCTCAGCTTGGGAAGCGACGGCGCTTGAGTGACCAGATGGCTGCTGCCCTGCACGGACTCGTCGTGCTGACGCCGTTGCGCCGGCCTGATCACCCCGCTGTTGACCGTGGTTGTCCGCTCTTACGGGCACGCTCTGGGCACGGCCGCCACCAGGGCCGAGTCGCACAGGCGCGCGACGCTTCGCGCTGACGGGTCGGCACCGTCTCCCGGGCCGATCCGGAGTGTCCGTCGCGACTGCACACATGAATGCCGCAGGAGCATCGCATTTTGGCGTACTTTCAGGCGGGCAGCTCGCGCCGGCCGCGTGAAGGACCTGGCGCCGTACGAGGTCCGCGACAGCCGACGGGGACGGGTATGGGCCGATCCCGCGGGCCCGGAGTGCGGGCCAGCTCGGTGGGCGGGCGGTCCCGCAGGTCAGGAGCTCAGATGGGCCCGGTACCAGACTGCCGAAGCCGCCAGTCGGGTCAGCGGCCCTGCGCCCTCCGGGCAGTCGGCGGCCCGCCAGATCCGCTCGCTCCGGTACCAGTGATCCTGTGCGAGGAGCGCGAACTGACGCGCCGAGACCTGACCGGACGTCTCCCCCAACCGGCGCAGACACTCCCGCCACGGCCAGTCCTCCACAACGGTGGGCAGTACGCCGAGGTCGGCCAGCCGCGTCATCATGTCCCGGTTCGACACCGGCACGGGATGGCTCGCGTGGTGTATCCCCGGCGGCACCTCCCCCGGGCCGCACGCCAGGGCGACGATCAGCCGCGCCAGATCGTCCACGTCGACCAGGGAAAGCAGCCCGCGGCCACCGTCCCAGCGCGCCGGGACGCGGTCGAGGAGCTCGGCCAGGGCAGGTACCACCCAACGGTCACCCGTCCCCAGTACGAGCCCCGGTCTCAGTACGACGGCCCCGGCGGCCAGCGCGTACTCCTCGGCAGCGAGCCTGCTGCGGCTGGCGGGGGAGACCGGCGCCGGGGTTGTCTCGTCGACATCGATGCCCCGGTGCGGGCCGGGGCCGTAGACCGCGGCGGTCGACAGATGGACGACCCGTCGTACGCCCCGGCGGCGTGCCTCGTCCATCAGGGCCTGGGTGCCCCGCGTGTTGACCGCCGTGCACGCCGCCGCGTCGCCGGTGACGCGCGACGCGAGGTGGATCAGGACGTCCGCGTCCCGGGCGACGCCGTCCAGGGAGGCGGGGGCAGCGATGTCCGCTGTCTGCCAGTGGACGTCGGGTCGTTCCACCGCCTCTCGTGGCACGGTACGGGCCAGGGCGCGGACGACGACTCCCGCGGCCGGTCCGCTGCGGTCCAGCAGCCTGCGCAGTACGGCCGAGCCGACGAAGCCGGTTGCGCCGGTCAGTACCACGCGCACGGGGCGCCGCACGCCGCCGGCGGCCGTCGTGGTCACGCGACCGTCTCCGTCGTCAGCCGTCGGGGCGAGAGGTCGAGCCGTCCGATCACCTCGGCCGGGGCGATGGCGGGAAGCAGGTAGCGCCACAGGGTGGCGATCCGCTGCGGGAGGTCGGCGCGGTCCGAGGAGATCTGCGACATGATCTGGGTGCCCGTGTAGCCGGCCACCAACTGCTGGGCGAATTCCGTCTCGTCGACCCCGGGCAGCAGTTCGCCCAGCTCCCGGGCGCGCTGCAGGTGCCGGCTGAACTGCTCGGCCCACCACTCGTAGATGGCGTAGTCCCGGAATCCGGCCTCACCCTGTTCCACGGCGAGTCGCACTCCAGCGCGCAGCAGGGTGTTGCGCTGCATCGCGGCGGCCAGGTGCTGGGTCATGTTCACCAGGCGCTGCAGACCGTCCCCCTCGTCGGGGAACCGTACGTCGGCGGCCTGTTCCCGGATCACCGCGCGGGCCAGTTCCTCCTTGGAGCCGAAGTGGAAGTACATCGCTCCCGCTGTGACCCCCGCGCGCTGGAGGATCTTGCTGATGCTGGTGCCCGCGTAGCCCAGTTCGTCGAACACCTCGGCAGCGGCGCGCAGCAGCAACTCCCGCGTCCGCTGGGCTCGTTCCTGCATTGGTCGTGCCACTGGCCGGTCTCCCTCGTCACCCATGATCTCTCGACAAACAAAAAGAACAACCTCTATCTTATTCGTGTCGCGCCCCGGCCACCATCACCGGGCGGCACGACATCTCGTCGTGACAACACAGGGGGAGAGTCGGTCATGGCCTTGAACGTCGATCAGGGTGTTTCCTCGGTAGTCCCGCAGGCATGGACACACAAGACCAACCCGGATGAAGTACTCTGCGACCGCTGGTGGCGTACGGGGCCGGACTCCTTCACCGTCACCGCCTGCTGGCCCGAGGCCCACAGCTTCTACCTCACGAGACATGGGCTGTACGACCCGCTGCTGCTCGGCGAAACGATCCGTCAGACGTTGCCGCTGATCTCGCACGCCGCCTACGACGTACCGCTCGGCCACCAGCTGATGTGGCACGACTTCCACTGGGCCGTCTCCACCGACGCCCTGGCCGCCGGTGACGCGTCCGGCGAGATCGAACTGCGCGTCACCTGCTCCGACGTCACCTACCGCGGAAGCCGCGCGGCGGCCATCACCCTGCGCGTCGAGGCGCTGCACGCCGGCGCCTCGCTGGGCAGCGCCCGCACCCGCTTCGGCATTCAGAGCCGGGCTGTCTACGAGCGGCTGCGCGGCCGGTACGCGGACATCGGCGCGGCCAACGCCCGCGCCCTGCCGTTGCCTTCGCCCGCGCCCGCCGTGCCCGTCGGCCGCGAGAACTTCGACGACGTGGTCCTGTCCAGCGCCGACAGCGCCAACCGCTGGCAGCTCCGCATCGACACGGCCCATCCCGTGCTCTTCGACCACGCCGTCGACCACGCCCCCGGCATGCTGCTGCTGGAGGCGGCCCGCCAGGCCGCCCACACCCTGGCCCACCCCAAGCAGACGGTGGTCGCTGCCATGGACACGGTCTTCAGCCGCTACGCGGAACTCGACGCACCCTGCTGGCTCCAGGCGGACCCGCTCCCCGACGACCTCATCGGGCGGGCCCGGGTGCGTGTCGTCGGGCATCAGAACGACAAGGACGTCTTCGCGTCCGTGGTCACCCTCGCGACCGTCGACTGAGCGTCGTACCCGGAGCGGGCCCGGCAGAGCATCGCCCCGCCCAGACCAGTACCCGGCAAAACCCGCAAAGGGAGCTCACCCCAAGGACCGTCCCCCCCCCCTGAAGACCTGTTCTCCCCCCGGTCCCTCTCCCACCACCCCAAGACAC
>NZ_JBHJRX010000051.1:29835-71215 GCF_042268605.1 Streptomyces sp. NPDC056296
CCCTACGGCCGTCCGCCCGGGCGGGGGGCCGGCCAATGGGGCCCCCCTTCGTGCCCACCCCGCTGCCCCCGCCCGTGGCAGCCCCACCACCAGCCCCACGCACCCCCCCTCCCCCCCCCCCCCCGGTACCGGCCGCGGCCGGCAGGGCGGTCGACCTGGGAGGTCGGTCGACGCTGCGGACGATGTGGCGCTCCGCCGGGTCGTCCTCACAGCCCGCGAGGCCCGGGAGGACATCGAGGGGGAGCGAGGTCAGCGCCGCCCACCAGCAGAGTCTCCCGTCCGAGACGGGTGAGTCGGGGCCGGGCCGGTGCCACGATGTCTGTTCTGCCATGTGCGCACGCTCCTTCGACGATGAGGTTTCCAGCAGAGGCCTAGTGGCCCATGCCGAGGCCCCCGTCGACCGGCAGCACCGCGCCGGTGACGTAACCCGCCTGCTCCGAGGCGAGCCACAGCACTGCGGAGGCCACCTCCGACGGTCGGGCACTGCGGCCCAGCGGGACGTCCTGCAGGATGCGGTCGCGTTGCCGCGCGGACAGCGCCTCCGTCATGTCGGTGTCGACGAGTCCGGGGGCCACCACGTTCGCGGTGATGCCGCGCGGCCCCAGTTCCCGGGCGAGCGACCGGGCGAGCCCCACCAGGCCCGACTTGCTGGCCGCGTAGTTCGCCTGCCCGGCCGAGCCGCGCAGACCGGCGACGGACGAGACGAACACCAGGCGGCCGCGCCGGCGCCCGACCATGGTTTCGGCGGCCCGCCGGGCGACGCGGAAAGCACCGCCGAGGTTGGTGTCCAGCACCCGGCCGAAGTCGTCGTCGGACATGCGCAGGATCAGCCGGTCGTCCGTGACGCCCGCGTTGGCGACCACGGCGTCCAGCGGGCCATGGGCTTCCTCCGCGGCGGTGACGGCCTTGTCGATCTGGTCCGGGTCCCGCACATCACAGGTGAGGCCGAGCAGGCCGTCGGGCACACCGCTGCCCCGGTGCGTGACGGCGACCCGGTCGCCCTGCTCGGCGAACGCCCGCGCGACGGCGAGTCCTATGCCACGGTTGCCGCCGGTGACGAGGATCGAACGGGTCATGTGGTACCACCGTCTTTCGCGCGGTTCGGTATGCCGCGGCGACAGGCCGGCCGCGGGAACAGGACAGGGACGGCTCCGGCGCCCGGGATCGCCTCGCGCATCAGACGGCCACCTCCTGGGCGAGGGTCGCGTAGCCGCCGCGGTGGTACACCAGCGGAGCCGCGGGATCGCCCCGGGTGTGCAGCGCCTCCACGCGGCCGAGGACGATGACGTGGTCGCCGCCCGGATACCGGTGCTCGACCCGGCAGTCGACCGAGAGCAGAGCTCCGGACACCAGGACGTTGCCCGTGCGGCCGACGCGGGTGCCGAGGATCTGCTGCGCGGCCGGACCACCGGGGCGGTCGTGTGCGGCGAAGACGGCCGAGAGGTCCTCCTGGCCGCTCGCCAGCACGTTGACGGTGAAGGCCCCGTGCTCGTCGATCCGCTGCCGCATCCGGCCGTGTGCGCCGATGCTGATGAGCAGCAGGAGTGGATCGAGGGACACCGATGTCACCGAGCTGGCGGTGAGCGCCTCGGTGCGGTCACCGCTGCCGCACGTGATGACCGTGACGCCGGTCGGCATCAGGCCCATCGCCCGGCGGTAGGTGGCGCCGTCGGGACGCAACTGCGCGGGGGGTGCGCCGCCACCGGCGGCCATGGCTGCGCTGATGGTCATGTACGGCTCCCTGCGCGGCCGGCGCCGCCCCGCTTGTGCACGAGGCAGCTGACCCGCGCGGTGCAGGTCAGGCGTCCTTTGTCGTCGGTGACGGACACGGCGTACGTCGCGACGCGGTCTCCTTGGTGCAGGGGCGTGCAGACTCCGGTGACCGGACCGCCCCGGGCGGGGCGGTGATGGGTGCAGGACACCTCAAGACCGACCACCGCACCGTGCGGCGCCACATGGAGGGCAGCCGCGATCGATCCGAGGGTCTCGGCCAGGACCGCGTTGGCTCCACCGTGGAGCCAGCCGAAGGGCTGCTGGTTGCCCTTGACCGGCATGGTCGCCACGAGGCGTTCCGGGTCCCAGGAGACGACCTCGATACCCATGCGGACGATCAGCTGGTCGTCGTGGAGGTCGGGCGGGATGGACAGGATGGTGCGGGGCGGCTCGGCGGCACTGTCCGGCGGTCCGGGCGGTGACATGACCGCCGATGTGCCGGCCGCCGGTGCGGAGTGGTTCTCCATACGTGTCTCCGTTGGGTGGAGGGGGAAGAGGTGCTGGTCCGGGCCCGTTTCAGGGCGCCTGTGTGAACGCGCCGCGTGCAGCCTGCGCGGTAGCCCACAGCGAACCGAGTCCGTGCAGCCGCCCGATGCCGGCCGATGCCGGTGCGCCCGCGTCCGCCGCCGCGCGCAGATCGACGGTCACCGCTGTGTCCGGTGCCGGACCCGGCTCGGCCCGGCGCAGCAGCAGGGCCACCGCCGCGTCGTGCTCGGGAGGGTTCCGGTCGGCCGACGGCAGGTGACGCCGGACGGCGGCTGTGCGCTGCGTGGCCACCAGCTCGACACCGACGAGCAGCAGTTGGTCCACCTCTTCGTCGGCGAGCATCAGTTCGGCCGTCTCGAAGGCCTCGGGCATCGAGGCGGCGTCGACCGACAGACAGGTGAGAGCGCCGCGCAGGCCGTGTTCACGGCTGACGTAGCCGAGGATGGACGTCGGCACCGACTGGTAGAAGAGCAGCGGGTTGTGTGCCCGGCCCTCCTGGAGCCGTTGACCCGCCAGATCAGTGGTGGTGGCGTCGCCGAACAGGGTCACGAGCAGGACGGCGGTACGGTCGGCGAACCGCGCCGGCCCGGCGGGTGCCGCATCGGCCAGGCAGCGATCCACCGCCGCACGGACCAGCGGGTTGAAACGGGACTCGATGAAGCCGGGAACGGCCGGTGGGCCGTCCTCACCCACGGGCCGCGGAACGGCCGCGGCCCCCACCACGAGGGCCGGTGCGCGCAGGTTCTCGGATGCGGTCGGGGTGGTCATGGGCGCTCCAGCACGATCGCGGTGTTGACGCCGCCGAAGGCCGCGTTGGCGGTGAGCACGCGGCGTACGTCGGCCGTCCGCGGTTCGTCGGGTATCCAGTCCAGGTCGCACGCGGGGTCCGCGGCGGTGTGTCCGGCCGTGGGCGGGAGGATCCCGTGACGCAGGGCGTACAGGCTGATCGCGGCCTCGACGGCGCCCGAACCCTCCAGCATGTGACCCGTGGTGCTCTTGGTGGAGCTGACCGGCACGGTGCGGGCCGCCGTCCCGAAGGTCCGGTGCAGGGCGGCCGTCTCGGCACTGTCGTTGATCTTGGTTCCGGTGCCGTGGGCGTTGACGTAGCCGATCTCCTCGGGTGCCGCGCCCGCGTGCCGGATCGCGGTCGTCATGGCCGTGGACAGGCCCCGCCCCTCCGGGTGCGGCTGGCAGACGTGGTGCGCGTCGGAGGCGATGCCCCATCCGCCGATCCGGGCGAGCGGTTCCCCACCACGGGTACGGACCCGGGATGCCGACTCCAGGACCAGTGCGGCGACACCGTCGCCCAGCAGCAGGCCTGTGCGGTCGGCGGAGAACGGACGGACCTGGCCGTCGGTGGCGAAGGCCCGGCCCGAGTCGAACTTGGCGAAGAACTCGCGCTCCACCAGATACGCCCCCGCGCACAGCACGGTGTCGGCACGGCCCGAGCGGATCAGCCGCGCGCCGTGGATCAGCGCGTTGGCCGAGGCGACGCAGGCGTTGACGAACGCCAGGCGTCGGCCGGTGACACCGAGGTCGGACGCGACGAGCCCGGGCAGCGCCGCGGGCAGGCTCTCCACCACACGCTGGTCGACGCCGTCGTCGGCGCCGTGCTGCCGCCCGGACCAGAACGTGGTCACCTCGCGATGGTCCCCCTGGGTGCCGACGAGCACGTCGACGTTCGGGTGCCCGGCCAGCCCGGCCATGTCGAGCGCGGCTCGCCCGCAGGCGACGAGGGCTTCGCGCTGACTCGGGGTCTGTTCGGGGCCGACGCCGGGCAGCGGGGCGGTTGCGGGGACGGCGGCATACCGTCCCCGGAACGGGCCGGTGTCGAAGCGCTCGACTCGGCGGAACGCCGGGCGGCCCGCGAAGACGCCTGTGCGCAGCGCCTCCTCGCCGAAACCGTGCGCGGTCAGGACGCCGTACCCGGTGACGAGGGCGTCGTCGGGTGCGGTGGTCACGATCCGACGACCTCCCCCCGCGGTTCTCCCGCTCCCGCGAGAAGGCCGACTTGGGCACGCAGGAAGTCGTGGAGCGCGCCGACCGAGGTGATGTCGGCGGCCTGGGCGTGGTCGATCTCCAGCTCGATGCCGTGCTGTTCTTTCAGCTGGTAGAGGAACCACACCACGGTGAGCGAGTCGAGGACGACGTCTGCGTCGTCGGCGATGTCGTCAGGGTCCGCGGCGGGGATGATCTGGCTGAGCGCCAGCAGCCGCTTCACATCGAGCAGGCCGGGCGACTCCGGCCCGAACGACTCCGGCTCGGGCGAGGCCGCGGACGGGCCGCCGGCCGGGGCCTCGTCCGCGATGCGGGCCCGGATGCCGGCGACCAGTTCCCCGAGGGTCGTGTGGGCGAACCCGTCGACCGTCTCGTCATCGACCTGAATGCCGTACTCGCGCTCGACGTGGACCGTGAGCTCGACGAACGACAGCGACTCCAGTTCGAGGCCGTCGGCGCCCAGGGGGGTGGCCGGTGAGATCGTCGGCGGCAGGGGCATGTTGAGCATGTCCCGGATCACGCCGAGCACGAAGTCGGTGATGCGGTGGGTGTCTACGGTCGTCACGTCAGTTCCTCGGGTCAGGGATCATCAGGGCATCGGGTAGGGCATGGACCGGGTCCGTCGCCGCCGCGTAGTCCACGCCGTCGACGCCGAAGCCGTGCAGCTGCCGGGTGGTGGTGAGGTACGCCTCCAGGTCGCCCAGCTCCGCCAGGGTCGCCGCGTCGTGGACCTTGTCCCAGCGGCGCCGGATCTCCTCCTGCACGTCGCCGCGCATCTCGATGTCGTCCAGCCGGATACGGCCCTCGGCATCGACGATGGCGCGCGCCCCCGGGTAAAGGTGCTCCAGCAATCTGCGTGCCTGGTCGTCGGTGGTCTCCAGCAGGCCGGCTTCGCGGGTGACGCGGTGCAGCAGCAGGGTGTAGAGCGCCTGCACCGGCATGGCCTGGCTGGCGGGGGTCACCAGGGCGCGCATGACGGCCGCGTGTGCGGCGCCGCCGTGGGCCGCCATGCGCTGGTGCAGGGCGCGGGCCGTGGACTCCAGGTGCTGTTTCGCCCGGCCCAGGGTGCCGTCACGGTAGGTGGGAGCGAGCCAGGAGTTACCGACGTAGCTGAAGGCCACGGTGCGGGCGCCGGCGCGGAGCGCGCCGTGCTGTTCGAGGACGTCGATCCAGCGTTCCCAGTCCGCGCCGCCCATGACACGGACCGTGTCGTCGATCTCCTGCGGGGTGGCCGCCGGCGTGGTGTGGTGGCGGACGGACCCGGACGAGGCGTCGAACGCCTTCTCCGTGAAGGGCTCGCCGGTGGTCTTGATGACCGAACGGTGCACCCGGCCGGTGACCGGGTCGGTCCTGCGCGGCGCCGCGACGCTGTGCACGACCAGGTCGACGCCACCGAGTTCCCCGGCGACGAGCCGGGCGGTGCGCTCCTTCACCTCGTCGGCGAACGCGTCGCCGACGACCAGCCGGCCGTACAGCCCGGCCGCGGCCAGTTCACGCTGCGTGGCCGCGGCGTTGTACCAGCCGGCGGTGCCGGGCCGATTGGGGGCGCCCGGCCGTTCCAGACAGACGCCGACGGTGGCGGCCCCATGTCCGAAGGCCGCGGCGAGACGGGTCGCCAGGCCGAGTCCGGACGAGGCGCCGATGACGAGGACGGCGCGGGGTCCGGGTCGGCTGCCGCGGGCGCGGACGGCGTCGATGGTGCGGCGGACGAGGAGGCTGCGGCCGTCGGGGTGCGCGGTGGCCCACGTGGCGCCGCGCCGCACCGGCTCGATGATCACGGGGAACCTCCCGTCGAACCTGCCGCGGCCGGGCTGCTCGCCGCCGTGCCCTGCGCGGAGCGCAGCAGTTTCGCGGAACGCAGCAGCTTGCCGTTGGCGGTGCGCGGGAGGGCCGGCACGACGTGGATGCGCCGCGGGATCTTGAAGTTGCTGAGCCGTTCGCGGGCGAAGGCCATCAGGTCGGAGACCGTGGGGCCCTCGGGGGCCCCGACGTGCGCCTCGATGCCGCCCTCCGCGTGAACGACCACGACCTCACGGACGCAGGGGTGCAGCGCCAGTTCGTGCTCGATCTCCATCAGGTCGACCTTGAGCCCGCCGACTGCCACGAGCGAGTCCGAGCGGCCCATGATCCGCAGGGTGCCGTCGGCCTCGCAGTAGTGGGCGAGGTCCTTGGAGTTGAGCCAGCCGTCCACGTAGCGTTCGGTGCCCTCGTCCTGGAGGTACGGCGACCGGTCGAGCCGCACCCACAGCTCACCGCGCCGGACCCGGGTGTGCACCCCGGGCGCCACCCTGCCGACGACGGGCGGTGCGAACTCCCCGGTGAGGTCGGTGGCGACGATGCCGGTCTCGGTCATCCCGTAGGCCTGGCCGATGCGCAGGCCGTAGCGCTCCTCGAACCTTCGGTGCACGTCCTCACGGAGCCGTTCGCCGCCGCTGACGGCGAGACGGAGCCGGGGCGCCGCCGGCGGGTCGGGCACCCGGCCGAGCAGGTCGTAGTGGAAGGGGACGCCGAAGACCGCGTCGATGTCCTCCTCCGCGAGCGTCGCCGCGAGGGACGGCGGCTGGAGATGGGAGGTGAAGACGAGGGTGGCGCCGACGCTCATGGCGTGGAGCACACCGCCGATGAGACCCAGCGAATGCACGGTGGAGCTGAGCAGCAGCACACGCTCGCCCCGGCGCGGCATCCCGGGGATGCGCGAGAACGCGTCGAGCTCGCCGCGCAGGGCCGCGGCGGAACGCCCGATGACCTTCGGCCGGCCCGTCGAGCCGGAGCTGAACTGCACCAGGCAGTGGTCAGTGCGGGCCGGGGTTCCGTCGCGCCGCCACTCGACGTACACCTCGCACTCGTCCTGGAACTGTGTGGCGGTCTCGTCGGTGGTGTGGGCGTAGTACCGCGGCCGGCACAGGTCGAGAACGCGCCGCACCTCGGCGGGCTTGAGCCGGTGGTCGAGGAGCTGGACCTGGGCGCCCAGCGACCACAGGGCCAGGAGCGACCAGATGCCGGTGAGGCTGGGCGGCAGACGCAGGGCCACGGAGCTGCCCGGGCCTATACCGTGCGCGGCGAAGATGTCGATGCTCCGCGTCACCTGGCTTCTCAGCTCGGCCCAGGTCACGTCACGGCAGGTGCGGGCCCAGATGTCGTGGTCCGGCCGACTGCCCAGCAACTCGGCTCCCCACCAGGGGATCGACACGGGCTGGGAAACAGTCACGGGGATACCTCCAACGGCGAGTCGGGGGGACGGACCGGCCGTGCCCACGCCTGGGCCTCTTGGGCCCGGGCGGCGCGGCGTTCCCCGGGTGGGGGAGCCGCTTCGGGGCACGGCCGGTCTCGGTGACCGGGCTCCGCGGGGGATCGGAACCCGGTGGTTGACGGTGCGTCACTTCTCGACGCAGTACTCCTTGACCGGCCATCCGACGTGCCGCTTCTCGGTGGACACGTAGCCGAGGAGTTTGTCGCCCTGCTTCAGCTCGGTGACGTTGAGCACCGCGGCGCCGGGGCCCAGCACCCGGACGTGCCAGTCGTCCTGGACGGTGAGGCTGACCTCGGTGCCGTCCTCGGCGACCGCCTTGATGGTCAGCAGGGGGCGGGACTCCAGCTTGATCCGGCCCACCACGACACGGCGAGTACGGCCGTCGGCGCCCACGGCCAGGATCGGCGAGCCGGCCTTCAGCTCGCTGAGGTAGTTGGTCCGGTTGTCCAGGCCCAGGGTGTACGAGTGCAGGGCACCGGCGTTGACGCGGAACGGGCGGGTCGGCATGTAGGGCAGCGGGTGCGTCTCGCTGACGCACAGGACGAAGCCGTGGGCGTACGAGCCGACCAGGATGCCCTCGTCCTCCGCGAAGTGGGTCGAGGTGTCGACGCAGACCCGGTCGCCGAGACCGTTGTGCTCGATGGACTCCACCGTGAGCGTGGTGAGGTCCAGGTCCGGGGTCTGCACGCGCAGCAGCTCGGCGAAGCCGAAGACCTCGTTGGCGTCCTGGGGCGCGAACATGACGCCCTCGGAGCCCTTCTCCAGCACATCGAGGATGATGCCGGCCTCTTCGAGGTCGTTCGCCTGGCAGATGAGCTGGCCGGGCGTCTTGTCCGCGGCGGCGATCACGATCTCCAGCGGGATCTTGGTCGGGTCCTGGAACTGCACCACCGTGTACGGCAGTTCCCGCGCCGCGGAGCAGGCGAGCTTGAGCGTGGGGTCGTCGACGACGTCCACGAACGCGGCCGGCTCATGGCCGGTACCGGCGACGTCGAGCCGCAGCCGGTCGAGGTCGTCCGAGTGCGTGAGCCGGGTGAGGAGTACGTCCGGCGTGGCCGGGGCGTCCTCGGCGGGAGCCGCCACGGCCGACGGGGAGAGCTGCTGCGACGGCAGCAGTACGCGCTTGACGGTGGGGGGCAGCGCGGCCAGGCGGCCGGGCTCGTCGGCGACGATGCCCTCGATCTTCGCGTGGATCGCGGCCTCGACGACCGCGTCGTAGTGCTCGGCGGGGACGCCGCGGAGGTCAATCCATCCAAACTTCACCGGGAACCTGCCAATGCGTGAGAGGGAGAGGAGGCGGGAAAAGAAGAGATTTCGGTCAGGACCCGGTTCGGGTCGCCGGGCGGGCAGTGCACGACGGCCGCCAGTTCCTGGACCGCCCTGCGGGGGTCGGTGTGCTGGAAGACGCGGCGTCCGACGGCGAGGCCGCTGCAACCGGCCTCCAGCGCGGCACGGGCGTAGTCCGTCAGTTCGCCGCTGCCCGGAGGGCCGCCGGCGACGAGGACCGGGATCGGGCTGCTGGCCACCACGTCGGCCATCGCGCCGAAGGGGGCCGACCAGGTCGTCTTCACCAGGTCCGCGCCCAGGTCGGCGGCGATGTTGACGACATGGGCCAGGGTCGTGGGGTCATGCGGATCCGAGATCCGCGGACCCCGCGGGTACACCATGGCCAACAGGGGCATGCCCCAGCGCTCGCAGGCGCTCGCCACGGTGCCGAGATCGGCCAGTTGCTCGGCCTCGGTGTCCGATCCCACGTTCACATGGACGCTGACGGCATCGGCACCGAGCCGGATCGCGTCCTCCACGGAGCCGACGAGCACCTTCGCATCGGCGTCCCGGGCGTGTGGCGTGCTGCCGCTGAGATGGACCACGAGAGCGCTGCCCCGCAGCGACCGCGGGTCGATACCCCGTGCCCGTCCCTTGTGTACGACGACGGCGTCCGCGCCGCCGGCCACCACTTCGTGGACCAGTTGCTGGAAGCGCTGTTCGTCGGCGATCGGACCGTCCGCCAGCGAATGGTCCAGCGGAACGAAGAGATAACGCCCGTCCTGCGGTCCGAGCCTGCTCAATCTCAGATGTTTTCCGGGGGGCCAGCGTGACATTCAGGACCTCATTTCCTCGACGACGCCCCAACGATCACCCGTCGCGTCGGCGGCGCCAAGGCCCGAATACCCTGCCCGACCCGGGCGCCGGAATTCCGTTGGGCGGGTGCACCGTTCGAGGGGGCCAGGGTGCGCCATTCGGTCAGGGCGGCCGGGTCTGTCGGCCCGTGCCGGTCGCCCGGAAGGATCCGATGCGCGATTCCATGCGCACCCTCCGCCGATTCAGCGGGAATTCTCGTTCCTGTCAGCCCAAGGAGAAGACGAATGTCGGACCATCCACCGAGCTCGACGGCATGTGTGGTGGGGGCGGGCCCCGCCGGACTGCTGCTCGCCCTGCTCCTCGGCCGTGCCGGCCATCGCGTCACCGTGCTGGAGCGCAGCCCTCGGATCGACCTGACCCGGCAGGCGGGCGCGCCGGTGCTGCAGCCCGTCACCCTGCGCGTCCTGGAGCGCGCCGGTCTCCTGGACGAGGTCCGGGCAGGCGCCGGCGAGATCAGCAGCGGCGAGGTCAGCGTGCGGGGGCGGCAGGTCGCCCGGTACGCCTACAGCGACCTGCCCGATGTGCCCCTGCCCTACGCGCTCACCGTGCCGGTCACCGCTCTGCGGGGTGCGCTGCTGGCGGCCATCGGCGAACTGCCCGGCGTGGAGCTACGGCTGGGCGCCGAAGTGACGGAGCTGATGGGCGGTGAAGGCGCGCGGCGCGAGCTGGTCTTCCGGGACGCCGACGGCACGCATCTGCTGCGGCCGGACTTCGTCGTCGGCTCCGACGGCAAGTTCTCCACCGTGCGCGGCCTCGCCGAGATCCCCACCCACGTCTTCCCGTACGACAAGGGATACCTGGACTTCCTGGTGCCCGCCCCGCCCGGCTGGGGCGCCCGCATCACCATGCACTTCACGGACGATGCCTACGTGCTGTCCATGCCGTACCCCGGGGACCGGCTCATCGTCGTGTGGATCACCCGGGAGCAGCAGGTCGACGCCGCCCTCGCGGCCCCGTTCGCCGAGCTGGCCGGGAGGCTCGTCGAGGCGGCTCCCGAGCTGGCGGCCGTCTTCGCGCCGCAGGTGGCCGCACGCGGCTGGGACGAGGTGCCGCACCGCCAGGTCCAGCACCACATGGTGCGCCCCGACCGCTGGCTGGACGGCAACGTCCTGCTCATCGGAGACAGCGCACACGCGATGCACGCGTTCGGCGGGCAGGGGCTCAACACCTCTCTGCAGGACGCGGCATGGGCGGCCGAAGGCATCCTTCGGGCCGCGGCCGACAGCGGTTCGACACGATTCCTTCAGGAGGTGCTGAGCCTGCGCGTGCCCTTCGTCGAGGACTTCCAGGAGATGCAGCGCACCACGCTCGCCCCGCTCCCCGGTGAACAGGCCACGGAGCACGGTGACGCGCTGCCGGACTTCCTGCCCATGGTGCTGGGACAGCCCGAGCTGCGTCCGCTGTGGGCCGGCGTCCTGGAAGGGGTGCTGGGGTGACCTCGCCGCTCACGGCTCCGTCGGGGACGTCCCGCCGCACGTTCGGCGCGGGGCTGCCGACTGACGCGTATCTGCGGCGGCTCGGCCACGACCAGCCGCTGGAACCGTCCGTCGACTGCCTGAGATCCCTGGTGCGGGCCCATCTGAGGGTCGTGCCGTACGAGATGCTCGACGCCCTGGACGGACGGCGGCCCGCGCTGGATCTTCCCGGTGTCTTCGACAAGGTGGTGCTCCGCCAGGAGGGCGGGACGTGCCTGGAGAGCACCCCGCTGCTGGGCCGCTTTCTGCGCGACGCCGGGTTCGGGGTGCGGCTGGTGGCGGCTCAGGCCTGGCGCGTCAACGGCCAGTGGGCTCCACGCTGGGACCACCTGCTGCTCCTGGTGGAGGCGGAGGGGGCCGAGTGGGTCGTCGACGTCAGCTTCCTGATGCTGACGATCCTGGAACCCCTGCGCGCCGACGGCGGCGAGCACACCCAGTCCGGCTGGACGTACCGGGTGGACACCGCCGACGGGCACCGCGTCGTGGTGCGCCGCACGCCGGACGGCGGCTGGGTGCCGGTCTACCGCTTCACCTCTCGGCCACTGGAGCTCGCCGACTACGAGTGGATCGTCGACTACCACATGGATGCCGCCGATTCCCCCCTCACGGGCAGCCTGCTGTGCTCCAGGGTGGTGCCGAACGGCAAGCTGATTTTGATGCGGGAGAACTTCGTCCGCGCCGAACACGGCCGGGAACACGTCGAATATCTCGCCACCGCAGCGGAGGCCGAAAAGGCCATTTCCGCGGTGTTCTACGGCCATGAAGAGCAGCTTGTGGAAAGAGCTGTGCGGTTGTGGGAAAGCACCCGCAAGAACCGCCGTGCGCCTCTTCCCGGAATCGGCTGATCAATTCCCGCTGTGGGGTTCCGCATGAACGGGCTCGCTGGAAAACAGACAGGAACTGCATGATGCGAACTGCCGACCAACGGCAAGAGAAATTCCACGGCGTGGGAATCCGCGCCGTGGGCGCCTACCTTCCCGAGAAAGTCCTCAGCAACGTCGACCTGGAAGAGATTCTCATCACCCGGGACGACTGGATACGGGAGAACATCGGCGTCGAGACCCGTCGCGTGGCGGCCGACGACGAGTGGACCTCCGATCTCGGCGCCCGGGCCCTGCGGGACGTCTGTGACCGTGCCGGGATCACGCCCGCCGACGTGGACCTGGTGATCTGCGGCACGTACACCCCCGACAACATGGCGCCGCCCACGGCGATGCTCGTCATCGACAAGGCCGGCGCGACCGGCGCGACCGGCTTCGACGTCAACAGCGGTGCCTGCCCCGGCAGTGTGTTCGCGCTGGACGTGGGCGCCAAATACGTCGCCTCGGGCGCCTACCGCCGGGTCGCGGTGGTGATGGCCGACGTCAGCACCAAGACACTGGACTGGAAGGACGTCGGCCCCGCCGTCATCTTCGGCGACGGCGCGGCGTGCTACCTGCTGGAGCCGTGCGCCCCGGGCACCGGGATCGGTCCCACGTTGCTGCGCAGCGACCCGACGCGGTACCGGGCGGTGTGGGTGGCGCGGGAGGAACGCCGCGCCCGGGACGGCCGGACCCGGCAGAGCGCGTTCGGTGACAACTTCGCCCAGCTGTCCGGCCCTGCGGTGCGGGAGTTCGCCGTGGGCGAGGTGCCCGGCTTCATCGAGGAGTTGCTGGCCGGCAACGGGCTCACTCCGTCCGACGTGGACCTCTTCGCCCTGCACCAGGCCAATCTGTACATCGTCCACGGCATCGTGGACGCGTTGGGCGTGCCCCAGGACCGGACGGTGACGAACGTCCAGAAGTACGGCAACACCTCGGGCGCCAGCGTCCCTCTGGTGCTGCGCGACGCGCTCGACAACGGCAGGATCTCCCCCGGGGATCTCGTCGTGCTGGCCGCCTTCGGGTCCGGGGTGAGCATGGGGGCCACCCTGGTGCGCTGGTGCGGCGAGGGGGACTTCGGCACACCGGACCCGTCCTCCGCGGAGTTCGCCGGGGCGGTGGGGGCGGCATGACGGGCCCCGGCACCCCCCTGGCGCCCGAGGGGAGCGGCGTCGGCATCGCCCGGCGGTCACACGGAACGCCCGCGGCCATCCTCGGAGTCGGCACCTATGTACCGTCGCGGCTGGTCAGCAACGCCATGCTGTGCGAGCGGATCGACAGCTCCGACGAGTGGATCCGCAGCCGCTCCGGCATCCGGACCCGCTACTGGGCCACGGAGGAGGAGACCGTCGAGGAGATGGCGGTCTCCGCGGCGGCCCAGGCCGTGGCGAACTCGGGGCTGACGCCCGAGCAGATCGACTGCGTGATCGTGTCCACCGTCTCCCACCTGCGGCAGTTTCCTTCGCTCGCCGTCGCCGTGGCGCACCGCCTCGGCACCCTGGCGCCCGGGGCGTTCGACATCACCGCGGGATGTGCCGGTTTCTGCTACGGGCTTTCGCTCGCCGCCGACCTCGTCGGCGCGGGCAGTGCCCGGCACGTTCTCGTGATCGGTGTCGAACGGCTCTCGGAGCAGCTCGATCCGGAGGACCGGACGACTGCCTTCCTCTTCAGCGACGGGGCGGGCGCGTTCGTGGTGGGCCCGTCCGACGAACCGGGCATCGGGCCCGTCGTATGGGGATCCGACGGTTTCCACAAGGACACGATCCGGCAGAGCACCTCATGGGCGTCACTGCGCGACGCGAGGGACGCACCCTGGCCGGTGATCGCCATGGAAGGACGCGAAGTCTTCAAGTGGGCCGCGTACGAGATGGGCTCGGTGGCCCAGCGGGCGCTGGAGCAGGCGGGCGTGGGCGTCCAGGACCTCGCTGCCTTCGTCCCTCATCAGGCCAACCTCCGCATCACCGAGGAATTGGTGAAGGGCCTGGCGCTACCGGAACACGTCGCGGTAGCCCGCACCATCGTCGACTACGGAAACTCCTCGGCGGCGTCCATCCCCACCGCCGTGCACCGCATGCTCGCCGACGGTGACGCGGAGCCGGGCGGCCTCGCCCTGCTGCTCGCCTTCGGCACCGGTCTCGTCTACGCCGGGCAGGTCGTCCGGCTTCCTCCGGCCCCACCCGAGCCACCCCGGCCGGCCGTTCCCGCGTCGCGGTCGGCCGAACCGGCATCACACACACCGTTCGACAACCAAGGAGCAGCAGTATGAACAGGGACGACGTCTTCCGCACCCTTACGGAGATCCTCGACGAGGTCGCCGAGGTGCCGGCCGAAAGGGTCACCCCCGACGCCTCGTTCACCGACGACCTGGAGCTGGACTCGCTGGCCGTGGTCTCGGTGTTCGTCCTGGTCCAGCGCAGGTTCGGGCTGGACGTGCCCAACGAGGACGCCGACGCCCTGACGACGGTGCGCGCGGCGGTCGACTACCTGGAGAGCCGCGTCACCGCGGCCGTGTGACCAAGGACCCCCACGGGCCGGCCCACCGCACAGCGTCGTGCGCGGGTCGGCCCGTCCGTTCCCCGGTTCATCCGCCGGCCTGTACCGGAACTCTTGAGGAGCCCGAAGCATCATGGCCAACCGCCAGCAGCCCAGTTCCCTGCCGATCCACAAGTACGGCCGTTACGAGCAGGTCGACATCCCCGACCGCACCTGGCCGAACCGGCGCGTCACCACCGCCCCCCGCTGGCTCTCCACCGACCTGCGCGACGGCAACCAGGCGCTGATCGACCCCATGTCGCCCGCCCGCAAGCGCGCGATGTTCGACCTGCTGGTCAAGATGGGCTACAAGGAGATCGAGGTCGGTTTCCCCGCGTCCGGGCAGACCGACTTCGACTTCGTACGGTCGATCATCGAGGAGCCGGGCGCCATCCCGGACGACGTGACGATCTCCGTGCTGACCCAGGCCCGCGAGGATCTGATCGAGCGCACGGTGGAGTCCCTGCAGGGCGCCAAGCGGGCCACCGTCCACCTGTACAACGCCACCGCCCCCGTCTTCCGCCGGGTCGTCTTCCGCGGCTCGCGGGACGACATCAAGCAGATCGCGGTCGACGGCACCCGTCTGGTGATGGAGTACGCGGAGAAGCTGCTGGGGCCGGAGACGGAGTTCGGCTACCAGTACAGCCCCGAGATCTTCACCGACACCGAGCTGGACTTCGCCCTGGAGGTCTGCGAGGCGGTGATGGACACCTACCAGCCCGGCCCCGGCCGCGAGATCATCCTCAACCTGCCGGCCACCGTGGAGCGTTCCACGCCGTCCACCCACGCGGACCGCTTCGAGTGGATGGGCCGCAACCTGTCCCGCCGCGAGTACGTCTGCCTGTCGGTCCACCCGCACAACGACCGCGGTACGGCGGTGGCGGCGGCCGAGCTGGCGGTCATGGCCGGCGCCGACCGCGTCGAGGGCTGCCTGTTCGGACAGGGCGAGCGCACCGGCAACGTCGACCTGGTCACCCTGGGCATGAACCTGTTCTCCCAGGGCGTCGACCCGCAGATCGACTTCTCCGACATCGACGAGATCCGTCGTACGTGGGAGTACTGCAACCAGATGGGCGTCCACCCGCGTCACCCGTACGTGGGCGACCTGGTCTACACGTCCTTCTCCGGCTCCCACCAGGACGCCATCAAGAAGGGCTTCGACGCCATGGAGGCCGACGCGAAGGCCAAGGGCGTCACCGTCGACGACATCGAGTGGGCGGTCCCCTACCTGCCGATCGACCCCAAGGACGTCGGCCGCTCCTACGAGGCGGTCATCCGCGTCAACTCGCAGTCCGGCAAGGGCGGCATCGCCTACGTCCTGAAGAACGACCACAAGCTGGACCTGCCGCGCCGGATGCAGATCGAGTTCTCCAAGCTGATCCAGGCCAAGACGGACGCCGAGGGCGGCGAGATCACGCCGACGGCCATCTGGGACGTCTTCCAGGACGAGTACCTGCCCAACCCCGAGAACCCGTGGGGCCGTATCCGGCTCAAGAACGGCCGGACCACGTCCGGGACCGACGGTGTGGACACTCTCATCGTGCAGGCCACCGTCGACGGCACGGAGACGACCTTGACCGGCTCGGGCAACGGTCCGATCTCGGCCTTCTTCGACGCCCTGCAGTCCATCGGCGTCAACGCCCACCTACTGGACTACCAGGAGCACACGATGAGCGAGGGCGCCTCAGCGCAGGCCGCCTCCTACATCGAGTGCGCGATCGACGGCAAGGTCCTGTGGGGCATCGGAATCGATGAGGACGCCGTCCGGGCGTCCTTCGGGGCGGTCGTGTCGGCCGTCAACCGGGCCTGCCGTCGTGACGCTGTCGGCTATGTGCGGGAGGCCCCGCGCAACAGTGCCCAGACTTCCCTGGCCGCCTGAGCTGCCGACGGCCTGTCGGGCATCGACACCCAGTGGGTGAACACGCCGACGAAGGCCCCTGCCAGGTAGTGCGCACGCAGTTCGAGTGACGGGTCGGCCGCCGGGAGACCGGCGTCCGACCCGCTCAACTGCACGGCCACCTCGTGCGCCAGCAGTTCACGGAGCCGGTTGATGAAGCGGGCGGCACCGCTCGGGCCCAGCATCCGCTGGTAGAGCGTGTCGTTCGCTTCCACGTGGCGGAAGAGGGCCACCAGTTCTTTCGGGGCACGCCCCGCTGCCCTGGTCAGTGGGCACTGCGCCGCCGCACGCGCCAGACGGCCCACTTCCTCCTCCATCGCGTCGAGGAGGAGGGCGTCACGATCGCGGTAGTGCAGGTAGACCGTCGCGCGGTTCACCGTCGCCCGCTCGGCGATGTCGGCGATGGTCAGCGCTTCCACGTCGCGTTCCGCGGCGAGTTCCAGCGCCGCGGAACGCAGAAGGGCGCGGGTACGCCGGACGCGGGGGTCCATGCGCTCGGCGGTCGCGGTCGGCTTGTTCGGCATGGAACCAGCATAGGTGATGCACGACAGATGCTGAATAAGCAACGTGAGTCGTGTATCGCTGGATGGTCAGGGCGGCCGACACGTCACGCCCAGGTGATGAGCCGTTTGGGCTGTTCCAGGATCGCGGCTACGTCGGCCAGGACCTTGGAGCCCAGCTCGCCGTCCACCAGGCGGTGGTCGAAGCTGAGGGCCAGTGTGGTGACCTGTCGTGGTCTCACCTTGCCCTTGTGGACCCATGGCTGCGGTTTGATCGCGCCGATGGCGAGGATCGCGGACTCGCCGGGGTTGAGGAGGGGGGTGCCGGTGTCGACGCCGAAGACGCCGACGTTGGTGATGGTGACCGTGCCGCCCTGCATGGCGGCGGGGGTGGTTCTGCCGTCGCGTGCCGTCGACACCAGCTCGCCGAGTGCCTGCGCGAGCTGTGGGAGTGTCTTGGCGTGGGCGTCCTCGATGTTCGGGACGATCAGACCGCGCGGGGTCGCCGCGGCGATGCCCAGGTTCACATAGTGCTTCTGGACGATCTCCTGGTTGGCCTCGTCCCAGGACGCGTTGACGTCCGGGTTCCGCTTGATCGCCACCAGCAGGGCCTTGGAGATCAGCAGCAGGGGGTTCACGCGCAGGCCCGCGAACTCCGTGTCCTGCTTGAGCTCCTCGACCAGCTTCATCGTGCGTGTCACGTCGACCGTCACGAACTCGGTCACGTGCGGCGCTGTGAACGCCGAGCCGACCATCGCCGCGGCCGTCGCCTTGCGGACGCCCTTGACGGGGATACGGGTCTCCCGGGCCGTGTCGTACGCGAGCACCGGCGCAGGAGCGGCGACCGGGCCGGCCGGGGCCGCGGGGGCCACCGCGGCGTGCACGTCCTCGCGGGTGATGATGCCGTCGGGGCCGGTGGGCGTCACCGTGGCCAGGTCGACGCCCAGGTCCTTCGCCAGCTTGCGCACCGGCGGCTTGGCCAGCGGCCGGGGCTCGCTTGTGAGCACCGTGTCGGACCATGAAGCCGGTGCAGTGCTGCCCTTGCGCGGGCGGCGCTCGGTGGTGGACGCGGCCACGCCGTAGCCGACCAGCACCGGCTGGCGGCCGGGCGCTTCCGCGATCACGGGGGTGTCCGCCGCCGTTGTGCGTACCGTGATGATCGGCACGCCCACAGCGACGACATCCCCTTCACCGCAGCGGAGCTCGTCGACCACTCCGTCGTACGGGCTGGGCAGTTCGACGGCCGCCTTGGCGGTCTCGACCTCGCACACCACCTGGCCGTCGGTGACCGTGTCGCCCGGCTGTACGTACCACTTGAGGATCTCGGCCTCGGTCAGCCCCTCGCCGGGATCGGGCATCTTGAACTCGCGTATCACAGGTCTTCTCCCTCAGTACGCCAGAGCACGGTCGACGGCGTCCAGCACCCGGTCCAGGTCCGGCAGGTACTCCTCCTCAAGACGCGCCGGCGGATACGGCGCGTGGTAGCCGCCGACCCTCAGGACCGGGGCCTCCAGGTGGTAGAAGCAGCGCTCCGTGATCCGGGCGGCGATCTCCGCACCCGAACCGAAGAACACCGGCGCCTCGTGGACCACGACCAGGCGGCGGGTCTTCTCCACCGACGCCTGGATGGAGTCGAAGTCGATCGGGGACACCGAACGCAGGTCCACAACCTCCAGGGACTTGCCCTCCTCGGCCGCCGCACCGGCGACCTCCTGGCACAGCTTCACCATCGGCCCGTACGCGGCCAGGGTGAGGTCGGAGCCCTCACGGACGACCCGAGCCTTGTGCAGCGATCCCGGGATCGTCTCGGTGTTGACCTCGCCCTTGTCCCAGTAACGCCGCTTCGGCTCGAAGAAGATCACCGGGTCGTCGCTCTGGATGGCCTGCTGCATCATCCAGTAGGCGTCCGCCGCGTTCGACGGCGAGACGACCTTCAGACCGGCCACATGCGCGAACAGGGCTTCTGGCGACTCCGAGTGGTGCTCGACGGCGCCGATGCCGCCACCGTAGGGGATGCGGATGACCACCGGCATCTTGACCTTGCCCAGCGAGCGGGCGTGCATCTTCGCCAGCTGCGTGACGATCTGGTCGTACGCCGGAAAGACGAACCCGTCGAACTGGATCTCCACCACCGGCCGGTAACCACGCAGGGCCAGACCGATGGCCGTCCCCACGATGCCCGACTCCGCCAGCGGGGTGTCGATGACCCGGCTCTCGCCGAAGTCCTTCTGCAAACCGTCCGTCACCCGGAAGACACCGCCGAGCTTGCCGACGTCCTCGCCCATGATCAGGACCTTGGGGTCCGACTCCAGCGCGCGGCGCAGCGATTCGTTGATCGCCTTGGCCAGCGCCATCTTTTCGGCTGCCATGTCAGACCCCCTCGGCCTTTGCGAACGACGCCTGGTAGGCGGCGAACTGGGCCCGCTCCTCGTCGACGAGCGCGTGCCCGTCCGCGTACACGTTCTCGAAGATGGCGAACCGGTCCGGGTCCGGCATGGCACGGACCGCCTCGCGGACTCGTTTGCCCAACGCCTCGCTCTCCGCCTCCAGTTCCGCGAAGAATCCGTCGTCCGCGTGGTTTGAAGCCTCCAGATAGGCGCGAAGGCGCAGGATCGGGTCCTTCGCCTCCCAGGCCTGACGTTCCTCGTCGCCGCGGTAGCGGGTGGGGTCGTCGGAGGTGGTGTGGGCGCCCATGCGGTACGTGTACGCCTCGACCAGTGTCGGTCCCTCGCCGGCGCGGGCGCGCTCCAGCGCCCACTTCGTCACGGCCAGGCAGGCCAGGACGTCGTTGCCGTCGACCCGGACACCCGGGAAGCCATAGCCCTGCGCACGCTGGTAAAGCGGCACCCGGGTCTGCTTCTCCGTCGGCTCCGAGATCGCCCACTGGTTGTTCTGACAGAAGAACACCACCGGCGCGTTGTGAACGGCTGCAAACGTAAACGCCTCGGCGACATCGCCCTGGCTGGTCGCGCCGTCACCGAAGTAGGCGGCGACCGCCGAGTCCGCTCCGTCCTTGGCCACTCCCATCGCGTAGCCGGTGGCGTGCAGCGTCTGGGAGCCGATGACGATCGTGTAGAGGTGAAAGTTGTTGCTGCTCGGGTCCCACCCGCCGTGGTCCACGCCCCGGAACTGGGCCATCAGCGCAGCCGGTTCGACGCCGCGGCACCAGGCGACGCCGTGCTCGCGGTACGTGGTGAAGACGTAGTCGTCGTCTCGCAGGGCGCGGCCGGAGCCGATCTGGGCGGCCTCCTGGCCGAGCAGCGATGGCCACAGGCCCAGCTCGCCCTGGCGCTGCAGGGAGGTGGCCTCGGCGTCGAAGCGCCGGGTGAGCACCATGTCGCGGTAGAGGCCGCGCAGGTCAGCGGCGGTCACATCGGCCGTGAACCCGTCGTACTCCGTGTTCCCGATCCGCTCACCCCACGGGGTGAGCAGTTGTACGGCCCGCGGTTCGCTCCCGGGGCACGCCGGCGCTGTCATCTCGTTGGCTCCTTCGGCTGTCGATCGCCACTCGTGCGCTGCGCGCTCCCGGTGGCCGGCGCGTCCGTCCGCGCAGTCGGTCGTGAAGGGCCCGGCCGGCCTGTCGCTCGTGGCGATCCGCAGGGGAGCCGGCCGGGCCTGTCGGGCACGGGATCGCCGCCCTGCCATGCCTACCAAGGCGGCCCGCCGGTGCGGGAGGCCTGGATGGCGCGCCCGAGCGGGCCGGTCACCCGGTCACCGCCCGGGGGCATCGGGGGCGTCGATGTGCCAGCCCGGACGGCGTTGTCCGGGGGCCCGAGCACCCGTGACAGTGGGCACTTCGAGCCGGTACGCCGATCAAGGGAGTGTCCTGGTGGACGTAGCGGACCGGCACCGACGACAGCGACGGAGAAGCGATGCTCATCGCCGAGAGACTGGCCGGTCCGCTGCCCGCCTACCGGGTCCGCGTCGAGCGGGACGCCGTCCGGCGTTTCGCCGACGCCATCGGCGCGGCGGACGACGTGCACCACGACAGTGCGGCGGCGAGGGCCGCCGGCCACCGCGACGTCTTGGCGCCGCCCACGTACCTGTTCGGCGTCGATCTCGAACGGGGCGACGTACTGCGCCGGCTGGCCGATGCGGGCGCCGATCCGGCGTCCTGCCTCCACGTCTCACAGGAGTTCGGTTACGACTCGTCCGTCTGTGCCGGTGACACGCTGCTGCTGTCGCCGTCCTTCGCCGTGCCCTCGCTGCCCGGCCGTGGCCCCAGGGAGTTCGTGGCCCGGGACACGGTGGTCCGTCGTCCCGACGGCGGTCGGGTGGCGTGGCTGCGCCAGGTCGTGGCGGTACAGGCGCGGGCGACGACCGGGAGCGCGGCATGACGGCGACGGACGCCTTCGCCACGTGTCCCGGTGCGGAACTGCCCGCGCTGCGGCTGCCCGCGGTCACCCCTGAGCTGGCGGCCGCGTTCGCCGGTGCGTCCGGAGACACCAACCCGATCCATCTGGACCCCGAAGCGGCGCGCGTCGCGGGGCTGCCCGGTGTGATCGCCCACGGCATGCTGACGATGGCGCTGCTGGGCCGACTGGTGACGTCATGGGCGTCCCAGGACCGGCTGCGTGCGCTGCGGACCTCTTTCGTGGCACCGGTGCCGGGCGGTGACGCGATCACCTGCACCGGGACGGTGACCGACGTGACGCGGACCGGGGACGGGGACTGCCGGGCGGTGGTCCGGCTCGTCGCCCGCCGTTCGGACGGCAGGACGGTGGCGCGCGGTGTGGCGGAAGTGGCCGTCGACCCCGTTCCCGGGGAGGAGTTGCCCGATGCGGTCGCCTGATGTCCGCCGCTACCTCGACCGCCTGCGGATCGATCACACCGGTCGCCCCAGTGTGGAGGGGTTCAGGGCGCTGCACGCCGCGCACGTGGAGCGCGTGCCGTACGAGACGCTCGACTTCCAGTTGGGCCGTCGTACGTCCATGGCTCCGGAGGACTCGGTGGAACGTGTCCTGACGGGCCGCGGCGGTTACTGCTTCCACCTCAACGGAGCCTTCGCGCAACTGCTGACGGC
This sequence comes from Streptomyces sp. NPDC056296, assembly GCF_042268605.1. Lineage (NCBI taxonomy): Bacteria > Bacillati > Actinomycetota > Actinomycetes > Kitasatosporales > Streptomycetaceae > Streptomyces > Streptomyces sp. NPDC056296. The sequence continues at coordinate 51,772 of NZ_JBHJRX010000051.1, forward strand.
GCTCGGCTACGAGGTGACGTGGCACCGCGGCGGAATCCAGGTGGACCGGGACACGCCCGCACCGGGCGCGAACGGCAACCATCTGACCCTCACCGTGTCGGTGGGGGGTGAGACCTGGCTCGCCGACGTCGGTATGGGGGACGCCCTGCATGAGCCGTTGCCGTTGCGGGCGGGTGTGTACGAGCAGGGTCCGTTCCGGTACCGGCTCCGGCGGTCGGCGGCGGAACCGGGCGGGTGGCGCCTCGACCACCACGCGCACGGCAAGTTCGCGGGCATGGACTTCTCGACCGCGTCGGCCGCCGCGCCCGACTTCCAGGCCATGCACCGGGTGATGTCCATGTCGCCGGCCTCGGTGTTCGTGCGGATCGCCTCGGTGTACCGGCGGGACGCGGACGGTGTCGACGGCCTGTGCGGGTGTGTGCTGAGCCGCGTCGACCGCTCCGGCAGCCGAACGGTGCACGAACTGACCTCGGCCGACGAGTGGTGGGACACCGTGGCGGGGGTGTTCGGGCTGACCCTGGACGATCTGAACGCGGAGGACCGCGCGCGCCTGTGGGACTGGCTGGTCCGCTCTCACGCGATCAGGCTTCGCATCAGGGCGGAGCGGGAACAGCCCCCGGCCGGTGCCACGTGACGGCCGGGGGGACCGCCGGGGGCAAGACGGATCCGTACGGCCCTGACTCCGGGCGGGTCGCCGCCGACTGGGCCGAGGCCGGACGGGTCTACGACGTGCTCGGAACACCGGTCCCGGTCTGGCGGGGCCGGCTGGCTGACGAGCCGGGCGATGAGGACCTGCGCCTGTTGTCCGCACAGGAGTCCGCCCGCTACCGGTCGTTCCACGCCCCCGTCCTGGCCGCACGCTACGCGGGGGCGCATGCCGCGCTGCGCCGTGCTCTGGCGTCCGTGCTGCACACGGATCCCGCCGCGATCGAGTTCGGCCGTGACCCGTGCCCGGTCTGCGGTGAGCGGAAGCACGGCCGCCCGACGATCACGTTCCCGGTCACCGGCGTGCAGTTCAGCCTGTCCCATTCGGGCCCCGACTGGCTGTGTGCGGTGGCCGACGGCACCGCGGTCGGAGCAGACGTCGAGCGCCTGCGTCGCCAGGTGCCGTCGGGACTGCACGAGGCGGTGCTCAGCCCCGCCGAGCGGTCCTATCTGACGAGCCGTCCCCCTGAGACGTGGCCGGCCGAGTTCGCCCGGTGCTGGACCCGCAAGGAGGCGGTCGTGAAGGGCAGCGGCGTCGGGGTGGCGACCGATCTGCGCCGCGTGGAGGTACGCCCGGACCGCGCGACAGCACTGGTCGGCCACCGGGGTGCCGAGGGCGGGCCGGACACCTGGGCGGTGCGGGACCTGCCCGCGGGACCCGGCCACCGTGCGGCGGTCGCCGTGGCCGTCGTACGGCGTTGAGACGCCGTGGCCGGAGCGCGCTGCCCCGGCCGGGGGCGGGCACCGGTCAAGCGGGCTCCGGTGCGAGTAAGCCCTCCTGCATCGCCCTGACCACCGCCATCGTGCGGTTGGGGCAGTTCAGCTTGGCCAGGATGTTGCTCACCAGCCGCTTCACACCGTGCTCGGAGATCACCAGACGGCGCGCCACCTGCTTGTTGCTCAGCCCTTCGGCCAGCAGCTGAAGGACCTCGAGCTCCCGGGGCGTAAGAGTGGTGCCGCGGAAGTCCTGGTCCATGGAGCGCCTCTGTCCCGCCCTGCCGAGCAGTGTCCGGGCCAGGGTGGAGGAGACGAACAGCCTGCCTTCCAGTACGTCGGTCACCGCGGCGGACAGGGTCTGTGTGTTGAGGTCCTGCTGGTCCACGAAACCCTGCCCGTGGATCTTCGCGGCGCGCTCGATGTCCTGGTCGTCGCCGCCGTCGACGAGGACCAGCAGGCGCGTCCCGAGGCTCCGCAGCTTCTCGGCGTACTCCGGCCACTGCTCGCCGGCCTCCTTCGCGGCGAGGAGGACGAGATCCGGAGCGTCGGGAAGCCGGGCGACGACGTCCTCGCCGGTGGCGAAACAGCGGACCGAATCTCCGTCGGCCACGGTTCGGACCATGGCCTCGATGCCATAGCGCTGGACGACGTCCTGCAGCACCACGGTGATATGGCGAGCGGTCGGGTACTCGGCGTTCATGTCTCTCCCCCTGGTACCTGGATGCGTGGGCCCAGATGTGTCTCGACCTGGTGGGACGGCGTTTCGAGTCGGAAGGGGACACGGACATCCAGTTTCCGTGTCCCCCTCAGGATAAAAAACGAACGATTGGTTTTCAATGGCCGGTCGCACAGTGAGGCGACCGCCATACATGCGGTGGCCGCCGGACCCGGATCCGGCGGCCACCGAGGCGACAGTGTGATCAGTGCGCCTGAGGAGCGGCTTCGCGTTCGGCCGGCGCGGTGCCGGCAGTGGCGCCCTGCTCCCCGGCCGCCCCCCGGCCCGCCGTGGCGATCAGAAGGACGACCAGCGCCGTCTCCACCACCGCCAGTACGGGGAGCGCCCCGGGGCTGGACAGGGCGAGCAGCAGGCCACCCAGCACACCGCCCATGGACGTACCGAGGTACATGACGCTGGCGTTGAGCGCCATCACCTCATTGCCGGACGCGCCGGCGCGGCTCAGCAGCCAGACGGCGAGCGGCGGGTTGAGCATGCCGATCCCGAAGGCCATGACCATGACCAGCAGAACCAGCAGCCAGAAGGGGGTCTCGCCCCACAGGACCGATCCGGACAGGCCGGTCATCGCGGCCACCAGCGTCCCGGCGCCGATGAGGACGGTGCGCAGCGGGCCCAGCTTGTCGCTTGCCGTGCCGCCGATCTGGGTCGCGACGAGACCGGCGAAGCCGGCCGCGACGAACAGCCCCGCGATGCCGTTGGTGCCGACGTCGCCCGCCGCCGAGGTGATGGGGGCGATGTACGTCATCATCATCATGCTGCCCGCGGACAGCAGCATCATCGCGCTGAGCCCCCTCAGGACGGGGCCGTGGGTGACCGGGGCGAGCCGCTCGCGCAGCGCCATGGCCGGCGGCGGCTCCAGCGGCGGAAGCAGCGCGAGCATGCTGACGAGGACGACCGCGCCGAGCGCCACGCACATCCAGAAGGCCGCCTGCCAGCCCCAGGTGCCGCCGAGCCAGGTGCCGATCGGCACGCCGAGGAGCTGGGCCAGCATGATGCCGCCGCTGAGCAGGCCGAGCGCCTTGCCGCGCTGTCCCTCCGGCGGGACGGTGCCCGCGGCGGCGAAGCACATCGGAGTCACCGCGGCGGCGGCCATCGCGCTCGCCACACGGGAGGCGAGCAGCACTTCGTAGGAACCCGCGGTCGCGGCGACGACATTGCCGAGGATGAAGAGCGTGACAGCCCAGGCGGCTAGCGTGCGGCGGGGCACGCGGGCGGTGACCACGGCCGCCAGCGGCGCGCAGATCGCGTACACGATCGAGTAGACGGTCACCAGTTGGCCCGCGGCCGACTCGCTCGTTCCGAGACCGTCGGCCAGTTCGCGCAGGATGCCCGCGACGACGAAGTCGGCGGTGCCGAAGGTGAAAAGTGCCAGCACCATTGGTGCGAGCCAGAGTCCCATGAGGTCCAACCTCTCGGTACGCAGGGGGATGCAGTGGGGGTGGCCGCTGCCGAGCCGTCAGAATAGCCAACAGGCGACGCCTAAACAACACGTGTTGCTTAGATGCGGGCGTCGGTCAGCGCCTCCTGTCGCGGCCGATCGGTGCCGCAGGCAGGCCCCTTGCAGCGTTCCACGTGCGAAGCCGTGCCCGGAGGCCCGAAGGGGCGGACGAACGAAGGGCTCGCAGCGCGCCGTCCGGAGTGCTCGTTCGTGCAGGGCGTCAGGGCTCGGACGGACCGCCGTCCGGTTCGTACGATCCGGCGGATCCCCCTTTCCTTCCGCACCCGCTCGACCCGCGCGCTGCTGCGCGCCCGGGCGGGCGTGCGGCGACTTCCCCTGGAGGCAGAGAACCGATGTGCGGCATCACCGGCTGGGTGTCCTTCACCCAGGATCTGGCCCATCACGTCGACACCGTGGAAGCGATGAACGCCACCATGTCCTGCCGTGGTCCGGACGCCCACGGCGTCTGGACCGGCCGTCACGCGGCCCTTGCGCACAGCCGGCTCGCGATCATCGACCTGGAGGGCGGGCGGCAGCCCATGTCCGCCGCGGTGCCCGGTGGCGAGGTCGTCATCACGTACAGCGGCGAGGTCTACAACTACCGGGAACTGCGTGAACTCCTCACCGGCCGCGGGCACACCTGGACGACGCGGAGCGACACCGAGGTGGTGCTGCGCGCCTACCTGGAGTGGGGCGACGCCTGCGTCGAGAAGCTCAACGGGATGTTCGCCTTCGCGATCTGGGACTCCCGGTCGGAGCGGCTGCTCCTGGTCCGTGACCGTGCCGGGGTCAAGCCGCTCTTCTACCGTCCGACCGCAGACGGCGTCCTGTTCGGCTCGGAGCTCAAAGCGGTGCTCGCCCACCCCGACAGCGACCGGACCGTCGACGCCGACGGTCTGCGCGAGATGTTCCTGTTCACCCGGACCCCGGGGCAGGCCATCTGGCGGGGCATGCGCGAGATGCGCCCCGGCACCATGGTGACCGTCGACCGGACCGGCGTGCGCGAGCGCGTGTACTGGAAGCTGGAGGCGCACGAACACACGGACGACCTGGCGACCACGACATCGTACATCCGGGAGCTGCTGGAGGACATCGCCGCCCGGCAGATGGTCTCCGACGTGAGCCGGTGCGTTCTGCTGTCCGGAGGTCTCGACTCCAGCGCGCTCACCGCGCTGACCGCCGCGGGGCTGCGCCGCGACCACGGCGACGAACGCGTTCGCACGTTCGCGGTGGAGTTCGCCGACGGCGCCGAGACGTTCCAGGCGACGGAGTTGCGCGAGACCCAGGACGCGCCGTACATCCGCGAGGTCGTCGCCCATGTGGGCACCGATCACCACGACGTCGTCCTCGACTCCCGCGCCATGACGGACCAGCAGGTGCGCCGGGCCACGGTCCGTGCCCGCGACCTGCCGGGTGTGCACGGTGACATGGACCTCTCGCTGTATCTGCTGTTCCGCGCCGTGCGGGAGCGCTCGACCGTCGCCCTGTCCGGCGAGGCCGCGGACGAACTCTTCGGCGGGTACCTGTGGTTCCACCATCCCGCCGCGCAACAGGCGGACACCTTCCCGTGGATGGCCCTCTTCGGTGACGCCGAACAGGAGGCGCTGAAGCTGCTGCGCCCCGAGGTCAGGGAGCGGCTGCGGCTGGTCGAGTACGCGCGGGACCGCTATGCCGACGCTGTCGCGGAGGTGCCACGGCTGCCCGGTGAGGACGGCCTGGAGGCGCGGATGCGGCGCATCAGCTATCTCAACCTCACCCGGTGGATGCCGTCGCTGCTCGAACGCAAGGACCGGATGAGCATGGCCAGCGGGCTGGAGGTCCGGGTGCCCTTCTGCGATCACCGGCTGACCGAGTACGTGTTCAACACGCCGTGGAGCCTGAAGACCTTCGACGGCCGGGAGAAGAGCCTGCTCAGGGCCGCCGTCCGCGACGTCCTGCCGGCGTCCGTGGCAGACCGCAGGAAGAGCCCCTACCCGTCCACTCAGGACCCGTTCTACCAGCAGTCACTTCAGCAGCAGGCCAAGCAGGTCGCCGCGGAACCGAACAGCACCCTCTTCTCGCTGGTCAGTGATGAGTGGCTGGCCCGCGCCGTCGCCACGGACCCTGCCCGGATGGACATCTCCGTGCGGCACGGCCTGGAGCGGGTGCTGGAACTGGCCACCTGGATCGACCTCTACGGCCCCGACATCGTGATCGACTGATTCCCACCGTCCCACCCCTGCCCCGGGCCCGGTGCGCAAGAAGCGCCCCGGGCCCGTGCGTGTTAGGGAGAGGGCGCCTCCCTGACCGGGGGTCGCCCCAACCGCCCCAACGGCCCGCCGTCTCGTGGTGAGTCGGCGGGGCGTTGGGGAACCAGGATGTACGCGTACGGCGGCCGGCGGGCTCAGCTCGGAGCAGCGGGGCCCGCGCTACGCGGGCGCAGGACCCGCATCATGGGACGCTCGACGCCCCGGTACAGCGCCCAGGCGAGGACGGAGCACACCGCGAGATAGAGCAGGAAGACCACCACTCCCAGCCACATGGGTGCCGCCGCCTCAGGTGAGGTCAGCAGCCCCAACTCGTGCAGCCAGCCGCGCAGATGGACGCCGGTCCACATCAGGAACACCAGCTGCACCATGTACAGCGCGAACGAGATCTCCCCGAGGAACACCATCGCGCGGCTGCGCAGGGGCGTCCACCGGCTTGTGACGTCCGCCTGGGCCAGCGCCGCGATCAGCAGCGCGAAAGGTACGAACGTCACCGCCACGCGCTGCAGCGGTTCGGGTGCGTACGTGCCCAGCCAGATGGAGCCGACGGCCAGCACGAGCGCCACCGGAACGCCCGGCCCCCGCCACAGTCCGCGGCGCACCAGGCAGGCGAGCGCGATGCCGCAGACGAACTCGGCGAGCCGCATGAGCGGGAATACGTAGACGAACCAGTACATGAACGGTCCGCCGATGGACTCCGTCGGAATGCTCTCGGAACCGCCGGGGTGCTTGAGCGCGAAGGCGCTGGACGCCAGGTACGGCACCACGAACGCGGCCACCGCGCACAGTCCGGCCACCCAGCGCAGGGTGAGCGCCCGGGCTGATGCCATGGCGGCGTACAGGGCCGGGAACGCGAAGTAGAAGAACGCCTCGCAACTCAGCGACCAGGCAACCGGGTTGAGGCCGTAGGACACGGACTGGTCCGGCACCCAGGACTGGACCAGGAACAGGTGGGTCAGAACCAGTTGCCAGCCGGGGAGCGCGTCCGTGGTGGTCGCGATCCACACGATCGCCAGCACGGTGGTGACGAAGAAGACGGGATAGATCTTGGCGAAGCGTCGCTGCCAGAACCTCCGGGCGGTGTCGTTCGGCTTGCGGGACCACGCGAGGACGAATCCGCTGAGGATGAAGAAGCAGCTCACACCCACGAATCCGGTTCCGAACACCGCATGCAGGGCGGTGTCCAGCGGGGAGAGGTCGGTGGAGCCCGCGGGGGTGCTCAGCATGAGCTTCCCGGCGTGCTCCCCGAACACCAGCAGTGCCGCCCACCACCGCAGCCCCGTCAGCGAGTCGAGTCTGGAGGCGCCGCCCGCGCCGGTCGTGGTGCCCGTCGGCGCCTCGGCCCCCGTGGTGGTGGCGGCCGGTGCCGGGCCGCGCGCCGGACGGGACGGGACCGGGGATGCCGTACTTGTCGCACTCATGGTCAGGCCCCGGATCCGGACGTCGCCTGCTGGAAAGCGGCGACGGCCTTGCCCATGAAGGCGGAACGGTTCTCCTGAACCCATCGGCAGGACTGCCGCGGACCGTCCAGTCGCCCGTCGAAGTGCGGTGCCACGTAGCGCGCGAGGAGTTCGAAGCTGTGCCGGGTCTGCTCGCGCGGTGCCCAGTCGTTCACCGCGACGAGCAGCCTGCCGAAGCCGCCGGTCCGCTCCACCAGCCGCTCCACGGCCTCGATGCAGTCGTCGACCGATCCGACGATGGCGGCGCCGGACTCGGCCATCGCCGCGACCTCCTCGCCGGCGGGGACTCCGGGGAATTCGACCGGCAGCCCGAGGGTGTCCCGGAAGTATCCGTGGGCGAAGCGCCGGAAGCCCTCGCGGACATCGGCGTACGCCTGCTTGGTCGTCTCGGCCACGTGCACCGGAAGCACGATCCGCCAGTCGCCGCGGCGCATGGCGCTGCCAGCCTCCGCCGCGGCCGTCTCAGCGTGCGCCCACTGGGCCGCGAGGTCGATCGGGGGCGCACCCGGGACCGGTGCGCCGAACGACAGGGGGCTGAGCCCGTAACGTCCGGCGAGGCGCATGCTGACCGGCGACGAGGCGCTGGATATGGCCACCTCCAGATCCGGCGAGTACGGCGTCAGGTGCAGCCGCGCGTCACGCAGGGTGAACCAGTTGGTGGAGCGGGTCACCGTCTCCCCGGCCAGCAGGGGGCGAATGACCTCCAGCGCCTCCCCGGTCATACGGCGGGTGTCGACCGCCTCGACGCCGAGCATGTGGGCGTCCGCGGGTGACGACCCCGAACCGACGCCGAACATGACCCGGCCACGGGTCATGTGGTCGAGCTGCACGATGCGGGACGCGGCGTGGAACGGGTGGTGGTACGGCAGGCTCACCACGCCGGTCCCCAGGCGTATGCGACGGGTGCGTTCGGCCGCCGCGGCGAGGAAGACCTCCGGCGAACTGATGGTGCCCCACCCTCCGGAGTGGTGCTCCCCGACCCAGACCTCGTCGAGGCCGAGGTTGTCGAGCCAGGAGATCAGGTCGAGATTGCGCCACATCTGCAGGTCGGGGGCCTCACCAGGCGGATGCAGCGGCGAGATGAACGCGCCGAAGCCTACGGCGGCGGGGGCGGTGGTCATACGGGTCTCCCTGAAGCGTGACGGAAGGGTTCGGGCGGGCCGGCCGGGCGGCCGGCCGAGTGGGCCGGACGGGGCACGGGCCGTCGGCAGGAGCAGGGCAGGGGGCCGCGGCGACCCGGTGGCCGATCGGGATGGCGGTGCGGCCGATCCCTCGCTCCGACCGGGCGCACCATCACTTTCCCGGCCGGGCACGCGAGCGGGCAATGCCCATCGCAGGTAGCCGAAACGCGGCCCCGGCCCTGCTCGATCGGCCAGCCCGTACGGGTCTTGGGCGGACCGCGGCGCTCCACGAGGGTGAGCGCCGGGCGTGGCCTCTCCACCAGAGTGACTAATAGACACGTGTTGCATAAACCACTGTCGTTGCTTACTCTGGGATTATGCGAATCGAGATCTGGGCAGACGTCGTCTGCGCGTGGGCGTACATCGGTAAGCGCCGCCTGGAGCGGGCGATCGCGGACCGCGACGATGTCGAGGTGGTCTGGCGGCCGTTCCGTATCGACCCGAGCGCCCCCGTCACGGCCCTTCCCATGGACGAGGCCATGCGTGACCCGCTCATGGACGAGGCACTGCGCGCCTGCGCGCCCGGCCTCACGCCGGCCGAGAACCGGGTGCGGATCTCGGAGATCGCGGCGGCGGAAGGGCTTGGCCCCTGGCGGGGTGCGAGCTGGCGCGTCAGCAGCCACGACGCCCACCGGCTCCTCGCGCTGGCTCACGAACGCGCCGGCTCCGCAGTGCAGGACGCACTGGCCGAAGGCCTGATGCACGCGTACTTCATCGAGGGGCGGGACATCGGCGACCGGGCAGTGCTGCGTGACGTCGCCCTTCGGGCGGGATTCGCTGAGGGGCCGGGGCTGCTGGAGACCGAGGCCGGTGAACTGCTCACCCGCGAGCTGCTGTTGCAGGGCAAGGCGCGCAAGGTGCGCACATCACCCTCCTTCGTCGTGGGCAACCAGGCGCTGGCGGGCGCGCAGACGTCCGAGGCGATCGGAGACTTCTTGGCCGGGATCCGGCGACAGCCCGACGTACCGGCCGAGGTGAACCGTATGCGCTGGGCGGAGTCACTGATGGAGGAGCGAGACCCGCTCGGCGCGCTCACCCTGCTGCGTCCACTGCTGGCGGACTTCGCCGACGATCCCGCCGTGCGGATCCTCGCGGCCCGCGCCTACTTCGGGTCCGCCCAGCTCAATCGAGCGCGGACCGTACTGGAACCGCTCGTGGAGCAGCGCCCGGACGACTTCTACGTCCGCATGCTGTACGGGCGCACGCTCCAGCGGCTGGGGCTGGATGCCCAGGCACAGCCGCACCTCCGGCTCGCCGTGGCGGCGAGCGACTGAAGTCGCCTGGGCGACCTGGATCCCCGCAGGTCGAGAGGAAGAACGAGAGAGAACCGATACGTGACCAAGCAGGACCGGGCGACGGTGACTCGTGCCGCCCTCGTCGAGGCGGCTGCCGCAGAGTTCGCGCGCGACGGTTACGCAGGCGTCTCGCTGGGGCGGGTCTCGCACGCTGCCGGGCTGTCGAACGGAGCGCTGACCTTTCACTTCCGCTCCAAGGCCGATCTCGCCGATGCAGTGGTGGACAGCGCACTGGCGGCGGTCCGGGCGTCGGTCAGCGACGCGCTGTCGGCCGCACCCACGCCGCTGGCCCGCCTCTCGGAGGTGGTCACCGGTATGACGCGCACCCTCCACGCAAACACGGCGGTGCGCGCGGCCGCCCGCCTGGAACTGGACCACTCGGCCGGCCTGAGGCGCTGGTCCAGCGCCTGGCATCCGCAGGTGCGGCAACTCGCCGAGGAGGCCTCCCGGGCCGGTGAACTGCCGGCAGGCACCCGCCCGGAGGATGTCTCCGCACTGGCCGTCCTGTTCATCCGAGCCGTCGCTCTCCACACCCGAGCCCACCCGGCTCCCCCCGACGACCTCCGTGATCAGCAGGGTGCCCACGTTTCCCTGGCTCAGTACCTGCGCCTGTGGGCCATGGCCTGCCGCGGCTTGACGCCATGACGGTCCAGGCCGGCCGCGATGACCGCGGCGAGGCTCACGCCGGCGGGCAGCGCCAGGTGCTTACGCTTCGGGGGTGTCGGCATAGCCCCGCAGGTCTCGATCAGTGCGGGAGCCGTAGCGGCCGTCCGACGCCGGGGCTGACCTGAGAAGTGCGCCGTCGCACCGCTGCTGGCCGTTGTTGTCCGCCGAATCCGTGCTCTCTCGCGGGCTCGGCGCCCGGGACGCTCCTCAGCCATCATGGTCCAGTGACGGAGACACCCGTGCTCGCAGCGGCCTGGGACGAAGCCGAGCGGTTCCGTCTCCGGAGCACTGGCCTGGGCAACTGGGCGTATGTGACGGGCGCCCAGGGCCGAGAGGCGGGCTACCGCACGCACGCCTGGGCAGCCTCGACGGCGTCGTCCTCGACATCACCGGCAGCCAGTTTCCCGGTCGGCCGGACATCCGGCTGGGCGAGCCGGGCGCCTGGTTCGCCGAATGGGAGAGTGGGCCGCCCCGGCGGGCCACTGGGATGAAGACCCCGGCACGGACGAGGGAAGGGGGTTTCAGCTGGTGTTGAAGTACCTGTGACCGGCTTCCAGAGTCCCCGTGGGATCGATCTCTGGAGAAGCGACGGAAGCCCCCGAAATTCGTTAGACAACAAACAAACCCCAGGCCGCTGACCTGGGGTTCAATCATGGAGCGGGTGACGAGAATCGAACTCGCGCTGTCAGCTTGGGAAGCGACGGCGCTTGCGATGCTGGGGCGCGGCTGACCTGCGTGGTTCTGTCAGGAAGCCTGCCATGGAGGAGCGGATCGGCGCTCCTTCTGACCGTGGCTGACCGGTCTTATGGGCACGCCAAGGGCATGCCGCTCGACGAGGTCGTCGAAAGTCTCTTCCCGTGGCGGACCGACTGCTGACTCCTGGGCAGCGAGAGCCGACGTAGAGGTTGTCGTTGCGATGGCACACGGGACTGGTCGCGACGCCTGATCGGCGCTGAGGAATCGTAGGAGTTGATCTCGACCGGGCCGGGAACAGGCAGGCGTGACGTCCCGGACCCGCCTGTCCATCGGTGCGTCGTCACGTCGTCGACGAGTACATGTTGTCGGCCTGTCGGGGCAGGGCTCACTGTTCCTTCTGCGGCCTGGGGCTCATCCCGGCGAAGACCGCTCGCAGGATGCGGTCGATGTAGGCGTCCGTCAGGGGCTGCTGGGTGACCAGGAGACGGAAGTAGAAGGGGCCCGACAGGATCTCCATGGCCAGGTCCAGGTCGAAGTCGGGATCGATCTCCCCCTGGTCCCTGGCGGCTCGCATGCGGGCGAGGGTGTCGGCGGTCTGCGGCTCGATGAAGCGCTCGTTCAGCGCGGCCGCGACCGCCGGGTCGTGCTGGGCCTCGCCGATGAGGTCCTGGTACAGCGGGCCCCACGGCGGACGGCCGAGCAGGTCGACGGCCTTGGTCATCACCTCACGCAGGTCGGCGACGACGTCACCGGTGTCGGGGTGGGCCAGGCCGGACTCGTTGAGGCTGAGAACCGCGTCGAGGAACAGCAGCCCCCGGGAGGGCCAGCGGCGGTAGATGGTGTGCTTGCCGACACCGGCGCGGGCCGCGACCGCCTCGATGCTGAGCTTGGCGTAACCCGTCTCCTGGGCCAGCTCCAGCGTGCAGCGCATGATCGCTTCGGTGAGGTCGGCGGCGCGGGCGGCACGGCGGTCAGTCATGTGCGCCACCGTATCAGCACGGCACGTGCCGTGTTGACATGAGCGCCGTTCGCACCCATGCTGACGGCGTAACGGCACGGCCCGTGCCGTGCCAGTAGTTGAGCGGTTTCAGCCCACTGCCGGAACGCCGGCGGGACAGCACGAGCTCGCGGGTGCGCCCAGTAGGACACCGACGCCCCCTCTCCACGACACGAAGGACCTCCTCATGTCTCAACCCCCACCTGCCGTCGACCCACTCGGCTCCGGCCACGCACTGCGTCTGGACGCGGTCACCAAGCACTACGCATCACCGGGCAGCCTGGTGCGAGCACTCGACGGCGTCTCCCTTGCCCTGGACCACGGTTCGTTCACCGCCGTCATGGGCCCCTCCGGATCGGGCAAGAGCACGTTGCTGCAGTGCGCCGCCGGGCTCGACAGCCCCAGCTCGGGCCGTGTGTTCGTGGACGGTGTGGAGATGAGCGACGGCACCGAGACTCAGCTCACCACGTTCCGCCGGGGCCGGATCGGCTTCGTGTTCCAGCACTTCAACTTGCTGCCCACGCTGACCGTCCTGCAGAACACCACGCTGCCGCTGCGGTTGGCGGGCAAGCGCGTCAACCGCGCCCAGGCCGTCGAAACGCTGGAACGCGTCGGACTCGGGGGACGCCTCGACCATCTGCCCTCGCAACTGTCGGGCGGTCAGCAGCAACGGGTGGCGATCGCCCGAGCACTGGTCGCCGGGCCGCGGGTGGTGTTCGCCGACGAACCCACCGGCGCGCTGGACACCCGCAGCGCGCGCGAGGTCCTGGCGCTCCTCCAGGAAGCGGTACGCATCGACGGCCGGACACTGGTGATGGTGACCCATGACCCGGTCGCCGCCGCCCACGCCGATCAGGTTCTCTTCCTGGCCGACGGCCGGCTCGTCGGCCGGCTGGACCGGCCCACCGCCGCCACGGTCGCCGACACGATGACCCGGCTCACCGACGAGGTCGGCGACCGCCGCGTCACCGAAGGGGTGTGAGGACGTTGTTCTGGTTGGCTTGGGCCTCGCTGCGACGCCGGGCCGGATCCTTCGCGGGCAGTTTCCTGGTGCTGTTGTTCGGCGCGACGATGGTGATGTCGTTCGCCTCGATGCTGGACACCAGCCGTGGCACCGGTGTGGACGCGACCAGTGTCGAGACGCTGACGACCATGGGCGGTGTGGTCGGCGGCTGGGGCATGTGCCTGGTCGTGTTCGCGGTGATCTCCACCCTGGGGCTGTCGGTGCGGCAACGCGCGGCCGAGACGGCCCTGCTCAAGAGCGCCGGCGCCACACCGGCACAGATCATGCGAATGGTCGTGGGCGAGGCGGCACTGGTCTCGGTCGCCGCCGCGGTACTCGCGGTGGGCCCGTCCTACCTGCTGGGCCGCGCCCTGCTCGCCCTGCTGACGGACACCGGTCAGGTCGCCGACGACACCGCCTTCGCCTTCGGCACGTTCGCGCTGCTCATCGGCTTCGGAATCACCGTATTGTCCGCGGTGATCGGCGCACTGTGGACGGCCCGGCACGCGACCCGGGCGAGCGTGGCAGCGTCCCTGGCGGACGCCGAACCCGGCCGTATGACCTGGAAACGGATCGTCCCGGGGGGCGTTCTGCTGGCCGGCGGCCTCTACCTCGGCGTGCTGACCGTCACGGCGTTCCGGGACAAGGGGCCGGACGCCATGCCGATCGCCGCGCAGGCTTCCATCCTGACCTCCATGGGACTGGCCGTCCTCGCTCCCGGTCTGGTCCGTGCCGCCACCGCCCTGACCGGCCGCGCACTACGCGGTCGCGGCGTGTCCGGACACCTGACGGTGCAGCACCTGCGGCAGCGCACCGGCCAGGCCGCCGGCGCGCTCATGCCGATCATCGTGTTCACCGGCATAGGCACCGGTGTCCTTTACCTCCAGCTCATCGAGGACCGTGCCGTCGCCGCGTCCGGCCAACTGCGCAGCACCGAGCAGCAGAGCATCCAGACGCTCAACCTCGTCGTCATCGGCATGATCGTCGTGTTCGCCTGCATCATGCTGATCAACACCCTGGTGGCCTCGACCACCTACCGTCGCGGTGAGTTCGGCCGACTGCGGCTCGCCGGCGCGACACCTCGCCAGGTGCTCAGGATGGTCCGCACCGAGGCCCTGCTGATCGTGGCGACCGGCACTGTCCTGGGCACGGTGGCCGGCTCGGTCACCGTGCTTCCGTACAGCGTGGTCCGCGACGACCGGTGGATACCCGACCTGCCGGTCTGGATCCTGCTGGGCATCGTCGCCATCGCGGTCACAGCGACCCTGGGCACCGCACTGGGTACCACACGCCGGATGCTGCGTACCCCGGCTGTCGACGCGGTGGCACCCTGATCGCCCCGCGCGAACGAAGCCGATCCACGCGGTTCGATGACGTGTGACCACCGCTTCGCACGAGGTGACGGTCACCTCACCCGTGTCGCGATGCCGGAGGCGCCCTCGCCGTCTCGCGGGCTTCCGGTGTCGCGACACGATTCCTTGACCCGTCCAGCGAGGTCGAGGGAAGTCTCACCCCACTGGTACTGGACAACAAAGAACCCGCAGGTCTCCGACCTGGGGGTTTCACATGAGTGAGGTTGCCCTCTCGGGGGGAGACATGCGGCCGATTGTCTATATCGGCAACGAGGAGTGCGCGGATGCTGTCTCCGTCCGTGCGAAGACCGCCGAGCTGTGAAACCTGCTGGATGAGGTTGACGAGATGGCCGACCGGGTCTTCGCTGATCACGAGGGCCGCTCGTGACGACGGGCCTCCGGCGGTGAGGAACAGCTGCAAGCGGCGCGGCACCGACATGGTGACTTGCGGTTGCACACTTCTACGCCCGACCTGGAACGTCAAGATCACAAAGAGCGGCTTATAACGTGCAGACTTCGATCTTCGCCGCAGGCAGCCTGGGGCCCTAGGCGAGGAGGCGGCTGATGTGGTGGATTGCGGTGGGGTTTGGGAGCGTCGCGGGTGTTGTGATCCTGCGCATTCTGCTCTGGCAGGTCCGGGGGCTGTTGCTGGACGTCGGTGACGTGGTGCGCGCGTGTACCGAGGTTTTGCCGAATTTCTGCGGCGGGGAAGGCCGGGGGGTTGGATGCTGCGCCGCTCAACACCGGTGCCCCGGCGCTGCCGAGGCTCCGAGGTGTTGGTGCAGGCTCAAGTAGGCGATCAGTCTGACGACATGGTCGGTCTGAGCGCGAGCTTCGAGCTGCGTGAACGACGCTGCGGCGGAAGCGGTACGTTGCTGCTGCCCGGGCGGTTGTGCCTACCCAAAGCGGCTTCTCCCCTACCGTCACACCGACGGCGCGAAAGACTGCCCGTTTCTCTGACCACACGGGGCCCGGGCTCCCGGCCGTGCTGCCCTCGGCGTCGACCGGGTGTAGCCGCCGTACCGCGCGAGTCAGAACCGTCATGCGGCGCAAGGGCCGGCCCTCTACGAGGTCGGCCCCTGCATGCGCCGCTCAGCCGAGGTGGTCGGCCAGTTCACACTCCAGCGCGGCCTTCGGTTTGGCACCGACGACGTCGCAGCTGGCTTGCGCGGGCCGACTTGAACGGAACCTGCCGTGGCGGCTACTTCGAGGCGTCCTCAATGGCCTCGAAGATGTCGGCGTCGGTTTCCTTCTGCCAGTCCGGTAGGTCGGGCCAGTCGGCGACGTAGCCGGGCTTCGGGTTCTCGAAGTGCTTGTACATTTGCGCGGTCCAGCAGGTGGCGACGAAGCGGCTCTTCTGCTCGCGGGTGAGGCGGGAGGCGTGGCGGTCGCTGAGGTCGAGGAACTGGCGCACCTGGTCGTGGACGGCGCCGGCGGCCTGGCGCTCCCACTCGGGCGTCTCTTCCCAGGGGGTGACGTAGCCGGGCTTGGGATCGTCGGGGAAGTGCTTGCGCACTCCGTTGATCCAAGCCTCGCGGAACAGTCGGGCGCCCTCGGACTGCGACATGCCTTCCCCTCTCGTCACGTCGTGCACAGTGCGTCGATCTCGGCGCCCAGCTCCGCCACACGAGCGTCGCGAGTGAGCGGGCCGAGGTCGGTTCGTAACCCCTGAAGTTTATGGGCGACGTAACCGGAGGAGGTCGTGCAGGCGAGTCGCAACGCCTCCCCGCCGTAGGCGAGTACTTGGTCGGGGTCCTGGCGCCGGGCGCCGATGGCCGCTAGGTCGGTCAGGACCGCACCGCGTCGCCGGAAGGACTGGCCGGAAGCGAGGACGTCCTGGCCGAGTGCGGTACTGAGTGCCTTCTCGGCGAGGTCGAGGCGACCGAGCTGGAGGTAACGCGCTCCGCGTTCCTCTGCGAGTCGGGAGCCGTCGAAACGCAGCCAGCCACCGTTGTGGGCCGGCCCGCTCAGGCCGGTCACCTTCTCCGCCTCGTCCAGGGCGCGCTCGCAGGCGGAGAGGTCGCCGAGGCCGGCGTACGCCTCAGCCTGGACGGCAGCGACCCAGTAGCGTGTGGACAGGGAACGGTCCCCGCGCCTTGCCACCTTCTCGGCGGCCGACAGCGTGCCGACCGCGTGGGCGTAGCGGCGTTCGTACAGATCGACGTAGGCGTGGCGGACGAGGGCACACGCCCACAGGTCGTAGGACTTTGCCTCCTGGCTGGCAGAGGCGGCGAGTGTGTAGGAGGCGGCGGCGTCGGTGTAGCGGTTGCCGTCGAAGGCCAGTTCTCCGGCGAGCTGGAAGAGGCCGCCGGCCGCGCCGCACAGAGCCTGCGCTTCGACCTCGGGCCGCCCGTCGAGGGTCTCGTTCAGGGCGGTGAGCTGGTCGCGGACGACCGGGTAGACGGAACGCTTGGCGCGGGCGAGTTGGTAGACCTGCCACAGGTGTCCGTTCATGCGCAGGAAGCCGTCGGACATCCCGCGCAGCGCGCCCTCCGCGAGGGCTGCACCCTCGTCGGGAGGTAGGGCCACCAGGGCACTGGTGACGGTGATGGCGCGCAGGAACTGGCGTCGGATCATGTCGTCGAGGCCCCCTGAACCGTGGTGGTCGCGAGGCGGCGGCCCTGCCGACTCCGGTCGGGCTGCTCGTGGCTGTCCCACCAAGGCGTCGAGTTCGTCAAGGTCGAGGTGGAGCAGCTCGGCCAGCCGTGGTCTCAGCGGCGGCTGCGGCGTGGTGGTGCGGCCTTCCCAGCGGCCGACGGTTCGTCGGTCCACGCCGAGGGCGTGCGCGAGCTCTTCCTGACTGTAGCCCAGCGCCCTGCGCCTCTCCGCAAGCCCCATGCCGCCCCCTTTCCACGCACCAACCCGCGTCTAACCCGACGGCACCGGGCTGTCCCAGAAGTGTCCCAGGACTGCCCCGTGGATGCCGTGGTCCGCGCCAACGCGAGCCGCTTTTCTGGACGTTGTCAGACATGACATCGGTGGAGGCCGGAGAAGGGGTGCGGACATGGCAGCAGGAAGCGTCACGTCGTCCGAGGTGGCTGGAGTATCGGTAGTCCTGGAGGCGGTCGACGAGACCGTGGAGACAGCGCTGGCCATCCGGCTGTCGATGCCCGAGCGCCCGGTGATCGACGCCACGACCCGAGACCTGGTCGGTCACCTGAGAGTGCTGATGGCCGAGGAACTCGGCTTTGACGAGGACCCGGCCGTCCAGGCGCTGTTCCGGGAGGGCTACCGGGTCCTCGACCTGACGCGCCGGCCGACGGAGCAGTCCCCCCACTTCATCGCCTACCAGTACATGCGCGACGTCGGCGCGCTGACCAGACGCTTCGCCGACGTCTACCGCGCGACCCGGAAGAAGGACCAGGACGATGGCTGACCAAGCCCCGACCGAGCTGCCAGTGCGCTCGTCTGGCGCCACCCTGCCCGACCAGGAACGAGCACGACGCGTCTTCATCGGCCGCCCCGGCCTCGCGCCGACCGTGGGGCAACAGCGTGGCAAGGGTCAGGGCGCGCAGTGAAAGGCCAGGTCACGGCCCAGGTCATGTACATCGCGTGCGTCCTGGCGCTCGGGGGATCGATCGTGGTGGCGGTGTCCCGGGGATGGTGAGCCGGCGACGCAGCAGGCGAGGTCACCCCTATGGCTGGCGGCAGTGGCTGCTGTCGGCCCTGATCATCGTCTCCACTACTCCGGTCGCCTGGGCTCTGTGGCACTTCGCCCCCGACTGAGAGACCACCGGTCCGCTCCGGACCTACCGACTCCGGCTCTGGCCGAGCGAGCCCTCGGGAAGACCCGGTGCCCACCGGGGAAGGGCTCAGCCGCTCTCCCCCCTCGGTCAGAGCGGCCCCCACCCAACGAGCTCCCGTCCAGTTCGCCGTGAAACGCCGGCGGCAGGGACGGGTCCGGGCTCCGCAGCTCGAGGGGCCCGTCCACCCACTCCGCAGGAGGAAAGGAACAGCCATGATCATCGACGAACTCTTCACGGGAGACCTGGTCACCGGCGTCCCCAGCATGGACGCGGCGCTGCTCGACAAGATGCCCGGTGGTGGCGACAACAACGGCGACCACTGCAGCTGACCGGCCGGTGAACGCGGCGGAGCAGGGCCTGGCGTCCTGCTCCGCCGCTCCGTAGAGGAGGGGAGCGGAGTGCTCTCGTTTCGTGTGCGACTGGCAGACACCCGGGACGCCGGCTGGCGATGGGACACAGACCGCTGGGCCAAGGGGGAGAGCTGGATCCGGCCCGCTCACGCAACCGTCCTGGTCGCGGACCTCATACCGGGCGACGGATCGAGCGTCTGTGCGCTGGTGCGGGAAGATAGAGACGGTGAAGCCGACTACACGTCGCTGCTCGTCCGGCCCGACGAGATCCAGGTCTCGGCGGGAGTGCTGGGTACCGTCCCGCTGTACCTCACGGCTGTCGGCGACGAGGTCTTCGGGTCGTGGGACATCGTCGACCTCCGGCCGCACCTGCGGCCTGACCGGCTCAATCCACGAGCGGTCGCCCGCACCTTGAGTCGCCAACACCGCTACAGCACCGACACCCTCTTCGACGGCGTGTACCGACTCACCGAACGCGCTACCGCGGTCTTCACGCCAGCAGGGCTCTCCATCCTCTACCCCGAGCCCGCCCAGCACGTCCTGGAACCCCGCAGCCTCCGTAGCGGAGTGGACCCCGTGACCGCGTTCGACGCACTGCTCACCGAGGCCGTGGCCGAGTGGCGATCGACGGCCGACCGCATCGGCGTCGAGGTGTCCGGCGGAGCGGACTCGGCCAACGTGGCACTGTCCGCCGGCGCGTGTGAGCGATCATGAAATTCCTCAGGCAGGGCGGGTTCTGCGTCACGTAATTCCCCACCCCTGCGGTCACGTAATTCCCCATGGGGACGACGGACGCGGCGGGTAGTAGGTCCTGGCCATCGCGAAGGCGCACGCTTCCTCGATCAGTGGTTCGAGG
>NZ_JBHJRX010000052.1:0-2486 GCF_042268605.1 Streptomyces sp. NPDC056296
CGGCCGCAACACCGACCATCGAACCCACAGAACCGCCGTCCACATCGAGATCAACGCATCGCCAAGCCCGCCAGACGACTAACCGAACGGCATTGCCCCTAGTGGTGGAAGCCGGTGGCCGCACCCTTGTCGCGGGTCAGCGGCCCCGGCTGCCTCCGCAGCTCCGGCAGCAGCCGCTCCAGGTCGGCCACCAGCAGGTCGGCCATGTCGGCCGAGAAGCCGTTGCGGCACACCACGCGCAGCACGGACAGGTCCTCGCGGTGCGGCGGGAAGGTGTACGCGGGCACCAGCCAGCCGCCCTCCCGCAGCCGCCGGGAGACGTCGAACACGTCGTACGCGCTCACGTCGTCGGCCGTCGTGAAGGCGAACACCGGCAGCTGGTCGCCGCGCGTGAGCAGCCGGAAGTCGCCGAGCGCCGCCACCCGCTCGGCGAGCCCGCGCGCGATGTCCCGCGAGGCCTGCTGCACCGCCCGGTAGCCCTCGCGGCCCAGCCGCAGGAAGGTGTAGTACTGCGCGACCACCTGCGCGCCGGGCCGGGAGAAGTTCAGCGCGAAGGTCGGCATGTCGCCGCCCAGGTAGTTGACCCGGAAGACCAGTTCCTCGGGCAGCGCGTCCGTGTCCCGCCACAGCGCCCAGCCGACGCCGGGGTAGACCAGGCCGTACTTGTGCCCCGAGGTGTTGATCGAGGCGACCCTCGGCAGCCGGAAGTCCCACACCAGGTCCTCGTCGAGGAAGGGCGCGACCATGGCACCGGAGGCTCCGTCCACGTGCACGGGGACCTCGAGGCCGGTCCGCTCCTGGAGGGCGTCCAGGGCGGCGCACAGGTCGGCGATCGGCTCGTAGGACCCGTCGAAGGTGGACCCGAGGATGCCGACGACGCCGATGGTGTTCTCGTCGCACAGCTCGGCGGCGGCCTGCGGATCCAGGTGGAAGCGGTCGCCCTCCATGGGTACCTGCCGCGCCTCCACCTCCCAGAAGGTGCAGAACTTCTCCCAGCAGACCTGGACGTTCACGCCCGTGACGAGATTGGGCCGCACGTCCTTCGACGGATACCGGTCGGCGTTGCGCAGCGCCCACCGCCGCTTCAGCGCCATACCGGCCAGCATGCAGGCCTCGCTCGACCCCGTCGTCGAACAGCCCACCACCGCCGACGGATCGGGCGCGTGCCACAGGTCGGCGAGCATGGCCACGCAGCGCCGCTCCAGGTCGGCGGTGCGCGGGTACTCGTCCTTGTCGATCATGTTCTTGTCCCGGCACTCGCCCATCAGTACCCCGGCCTGCGGCTCCATCCAGGTGGTGACGAAGGTGGCCAGGTTGAGGCGTGCGTTGCCGTCCAGCATCAGCTCGTCGTGGACCAGCCGGTACGCCGTCTCCGGGGGCAGCGGCGAGTCGGGGAGCCGGTGGGCCGGCGGCGCCTCGGTCATGCCGCCGAGCGGGTTCGTCGCACCGTGGAACGGGTTCACGGCGAGCCGGCGCCGGGCGCGGTCGTCGTCGTGGGACGCGTGGGGGCCCTGGTGCAATGGCATGCAACCGACGGTAGGTCCGAGGCCCGTGCCCCGCACCCGGGCTTGCACCTCACGTCACGTGAGGCGGCAGCGTGGAGGACGTCAGAGAAGGGAGCGGAAGTGAGCTACTCCGTGGGACAGGTCGCCGGGTTCGCCGCGGTGACGGTGCGCACCCTGCACCACTACGACGACATCGGCCTGCTCGTGCCCAGCGAGCGCAGCCACGCGGGCCACCGGCGCTACGGCGACGCCGACCTCGACCGGCTGCAGCAGGTCCTGTTCTACCGCGAGCTCGGCTTCCCGCTCGACGAGGTCGCCGCCCTGCTCGACGACCCGGCCGCGGACCCGCGTGCGCACCTGCGCCGCCAGCACGAGTTGCTGACCGCCCGGATCGAGAAGCTGGAGAAGATGGCGGCGGCCGTGGAACAGGCCATGGAGGCACGCAGTATGGGCATCAACCTCACGCCCGAGGAGAAGTTCGAGGTCTTCGGCGACTTCGACCCCGACGAGTACCAGGAGGAGGTCCAGGAACGCTGGGGCGACACCGACGCCTACCGCCAGTCGCGGCAGAAGACCGCCTCGTACACCAAGGAGGACTGGCAGCGCATCCAGGACGAGGCCGACGAGCTCACCCGGCGCTTCGTCGCCCTGATGGAGGCCGGTGAGCCCGCCGACTCCGAGGCGGCCATGGACGCCGCCGAGGACCACCGGCAGGGGATCGCCCGCAACCACTACGACTGCGGGTACGAGATGCACACCTGTCTGGGCGAGATGTACGTCTCGGACGAACGTTTCACGCGAAACATCGATGCCGCGGGGCCGGGCCTCGCCGTCTACATGCGCGACGCGATCCTTGCGAACGCCGTCCGGCACACCCCCTGAGCGGTGGGTGGGGGGGGGGGGGGGTGGCCCGAGAACGACCACACCCCCCCCACCCACCCCCACCCCCCCCCCCCCCTCCCCACCCCACTCCCCCTATCC
>NZ_JBHJRX010000052.1:2496-61775 GCF_042268605.1 Streptomyces sp. NPDC056296
GGTCTCACTCCCGGGCCACGACCACCGCCGTCCCGTACGCGCACACCTCGGTGCCCACGTCCGCGGCCGCCGTCACGTCGAAGCGGAATGCCAGTACCGCGTTGGCCCCTCGCGCGCGTGCCTGCTCGACCAGCCGCTCCATCGCCTCGTTGCGGGTCTCGACCAGCGTCTTGGTGAGCCCGCGCAGCTCACCGCCGACCATCGACTTCAGCCCGGCGCCGATCTGGCTCCCCAGGTGCCGGGAGCGCACGGTCAGTCCGAAGACCTCCCCGAGCACCTCCTGCACGCGATGGCCCGGCAGGTCGTTCGTGGTCACGACGAGCACCTCGGGCTGAGAACTCTGTCCGCCGCCGTATTCTTCAATACCCATGGTTCTCAGGTTTCCCCGGGGAACGTCACAGTGCACCCCCAGGACTCCCGTGGAACCTGGAACGCCACGGCTGCGTTATACGTTTGGGCAGCCAGGTCCCAGCCCGCCTCCCCCCAGCAGCAGGAGCCACAATCCCGTGACCACCCTTGCGCTCGGCCCCGAGTGGCTCAGCCCGGACTACCTGATCGAGACCTTCGCTCTGCCGGGCATCCTGCTCATCGTCTTCGCCGAGTCCGGACTCTTCGCGTTCCTGCCCGGCGACTCGCTGCTGTTCACCGCGGGCCTCTTCGTCGCCCAGGGCGAGTACATCAGCCAGCCGCTGTGGCTGGTGTGCACCCTGATCGTGCTGGCCGCCGTCATCGGCGACCAAGTGGGCTACATGATCGGCAAGTTCCTCGGCCCCAAGCTCTTCAACCGCCCGGGCTCCAAGCTCTTCAAACAGGAGAACCTGGACAAGGCCCACGAGTTCATGGAGAAGTACGGGCCCAAGGCGATCGTCCTGGCCCGCTTCGTGCCGATCGTGCGCACCTTCGCCCCCATCGTGGCGGGCGCCGGCCGTATGAAGTACCGCACCTTCCTCACGTACAACATCATCGGCGGCGTGGCCTGGGGCTCGGGCGTCACCCTCGCGGGCTACTGGCTCGGCCAGATCGAGTTCATCCGGACGAACGTCGAGCCGATCCTCGTCCTGATCGTCGTGCTCTCCGTCGTTCCGATCGCCATCGAGTACTTCCGCGAGCGAGGCAAGAAGAAGCGCGCCGCCGTCGCCGAGCCGCAGCCGGCCCCGGTGCAGCAGCAGTATCAGCAGCCCCAGTACCCGGTCATGGACGACGCCACGACCCAGCTCCGCAGGGTGGACCCCTACCCGCCCGAGCCGCAGTACCAGCAGCCGCAGCAGCAGTCGTACGACCAGCCCTACGGCCAGCAGCAGCCGTACGCGCAGCAGTACCCGCAGAACTACGGCCAGCAGCCGTACGGCGACCAGCAGGGCGGGCAGTCCCCCTACAACCAGGGGTACTGAGATTCCCTGCCCGTAGCCACCCGGCGCTAGAACCCTCGCGTCCGCTTCGCCGCCCGGCGCCCCGCCGCACTCGCGGCGCCGGGCACCTTCAGGAACAGCCGCGAGATCTCCCCACCGAGGTTCACCCCGATGGCGATGGCCATGGCGAGCGCCACGGCCGTCGACAGGGACACCAGCCCCTTGTCGACCTCGCTCTGCGCGATCGCCAGCAGCCCGAAGTACGTCGCCGAACCGGGCAGCAGCGGCCCGATCGCCGCGGTCGTGTACGGCAGCGCCGAAGCGAACCGGTACCGGGACATCAGCTGCCCGAACAGGCCCACCAGCCCCGCCGCGGCGGCCGTGGACGCCACCGGCGAGATGTCGCCGGCGATGTGCATCGCGCCGTACACGCTCCAGGCGACGCCCCCGTTGAGGGTCACCGCCAGCACGGTGGATCGTTCCTGCTGGAGCAGGATCGCGAAGGCCAGAGACAGCAGCATCGACGCGCCGATCTGCACGAACGGTTCGTCGCCCGTGCCCAGCTCGGCGTCCGGATTGAGCTGGGCGCCCAGCTGGACGCCGAAGTACAGCACGACCAGCACCCCGGCGACGATGCTCACGAAGAAGTACATCACCTCCAGCAGGCGCGCCGCGGCGGTGATGTAGAAGCCGGTCAGTCCGTCCTGCACCCCCGCGACCAGCGCCCGCCCCGGCAGCAGCGCGAACAGGCCACCGGTGATGACCGCCGACGCCTTCACGTCGACGTGGACCAGCGTCAGCGCGATACCCATCGCGGCCGGCGGCATCGCGGCCACCGCGAACTGGTAGAACTCCGGCAGCCCGCGCCCGGCGCACAGCCAGGCCAGCCGGTCACCGAGCATCGAGCCGAGCATGGCCGCGACGAACACGGTCAGCCCACCGCCGACGAGCACGGATGCCGCGCCCGCGAGCAGCCCGCTCGCCGTGGTCAGCACCCAGGTCGGGTACGGGTGCCGGTTGCGGCGCATCTCCGCGAGACGCCGGTAGGCCTCCTCCAGGGAGATGTTCGTGTCCGGGTCGCTGAGGTCGTCCACCAGATGGAAGACGGCCGCGAGCCGCGTGTAGTCGGTGCCCCGGCGGCGTACCGTCCGCGAGGCCGTGACCGGGTCCTCGACCAGGGACGGCTGGTGGGAGATCGACAGCAGGGTGAAGGTGACGTTCGGCTCGCAGCGGTCCAGGCCGTAGGACCGGCAGACGGCGAACATCGCCGCCTCCACGTCCTCGGCGCCCTCACCGCCCGCCAGCAGCAGCTCCCCGATACGCAGGGTCAGGTCGAGCACGCGCGGGACGGCGGGGCCGGTGTCGTCGTCGTGCCGCTGCGCCGTCTCGGGCGCGGGCCGCTCGGCCACCGGCATGCGCAGCATCGCGCGCATCCGGTCCTGCCAGGGCACGTCCGTGAGGTTCACCGCCGGGAAGCCGCTCGCCGGAGTGAACGCGGCCGGTGCGGTCCAGGCGTGGTACGTGCTGGGCGTGGTGAACGCCGACCCCTCGTCCTCCGCGGGCGCCGCCGGGAGCGAGTCCAGCCCCTCCGGCAGCGAGAACTCCGAGGTCGTCTCGGACTCCGTGCCGACGTGCCGCGGGACGGCCAGCCCCTGCGGGATCTCGAACTCGGACGTCGTCGACGACTCGCCGTCGATGGACGCCGCCACTGAGCCGGGCGGCCTGAAGGCACTGTGGGCCTCGTCCGACTGCGGCTTGCGGTCCTCCGCCTCCGTCACCTGCGCAACGCTCCCTGGTCCGTACACACCCTCCTGCCTGTAGCCCTCAGTATGCGCAGCCAAACGTGAACGGGCCGCACGCGTCATGCGTGCGGCCCGTTACGCGAGTGGTCTGATCAGTGATCAGTGGCCGCCCTGGTCCTTGAAGCGCTTGTAGGACCGCTCGATCTCGGCCTCGGCCTCGGTGCGGCCCACCCAGTCGGCGCCCTCGACGGACTTGCCGGGCTCCAGGTCCTTGTAGACCTCGAAGAAGTGCTGGATCTCCAGGCGGTCGAACTCCGACACGTGGTGGATGTCACGCAGGTGCTCCACGCGCGGGTCGGTCGACGGCACGCACAGCAGCTTGTCGTCGCCGCCGGCCTCGTCCGTCATCCGGAACATGCCGATCGCGCGGCAGCGGATGAGGCAGCCCGGGAAGGTCGGCTCGTCCAGGATGACCAGCGCGTCCAGCGGGTCGCCGTCCTCGCCGAGGGTGTTCTCGACGAAGCCGTAGTCGGTCGGGTAGGCGGTCGAGGTGAACAGGCGGCGGTCCAGGCGGATACGACCGGTCTCGTGGTCCACCTCGTACTTGTTCCGCGAACCCTTCGGGATCTCGATCGTGACGTCGAACTCCACCGGACGCTCCTCCATGATCAGCACATAGTTCTGGTGATTAAGTGTCCCTCACGCCGGTGTGTGATCGCGAAAGGGGCTGGTGATAGTGCCAGAGCTGAGGCCTTGGCGGGCCGCGAGACCGCACGTGGTGCGCGCCGCGGGCGCCGTACGTCCGCGTCTGGCACGCGCCGCACGGGCCGCCAAACCGCGGTTCGCGCGGGCCACGACGCCGCAGCTCGCGCGGGTCACGAGGCCGAAGACCTGGCAGTACACCGCCGGTGCCGCCACCGCCGGGCTGGCTCTCGCCGCCGGTGTGGTGACCGCCGCCGGCCCCTGGGACTCCACGGGTCAGCGTACGGCCGAGCGGGACCGGGCCGTCGCCCTGGAGCGCACGGGTGGCGTAGATCACGGCCGCGGACCCGGGGGATCCGGTACGACGCCCGGCGCGCCCCGCCCCGCGCCCAGTGCCGACTCCGTCCTGGCGGGCCTCGGCGACGCCTCCGGCGGAGTACCGGGCGGCGCCAAGGCGGCGCCGGGCACGGACGCCCTCGCGGACGCCCTCGGCCCCCTCCTCGAAGACCCCGCGCTCGGTACCCGCCGCGGGGCGGCCGTCGTCGACCTCACCACCGGCAAGCGCCTCTACGGCCTCGGCGCCGACGTACCCCTCACCCCGGCCTCCACCACCAAGATCGCCACCGCCGTCGCCGCCCTCACCGCCCTCGGCCCCGACCACCGCCTCACCACCCGCACCGCCCTGGAGGCCGACACCGGCGAACTCGTCCTGGTCGGCGGCGGCGATCCCACCCTCACCGCGCGCAAGGACACCCGCGGCCTCGCGAGCCTGCGCACCCTCGCCGCGAAGACCGCCGCCGCCCTGAAGAAGCGGGACGTGCGCGAGGTGACGCTGTCGTACGACACGACGCTCTACGCCGGTACGGAAATGCACCCGATCGGGGTCAACGAGAACCTCGCCCGCGTCACCGCCCTGATGGCCGACGAGGCCCGCACGGACGACTCCACCAGCGGTCCCGCCCCGCGCGTGCCCGACCCGGCCGCCGACGCCGCCCGCACCTTCGCCGGCTTCCTGAAGCGGCACGGCATCACCGCGTCGCCCCCCGGCCCCTCCAAGGCGACCGACCGCGCCGACACCCTCGCCACCGTCTCCTCGCCCCCGCTGGCGTCCCTGGTCGAGCGGATGCTGACCAACAGCGACAACGACATCGCCGAGGCCCTGGCCCGCCACACCGCCCTGGCGACCGGCGAGGCCGCCGACTTCGACGGGGTCTCCGCCGCGGTCCCGGCCCGCCTGAAGCAGCTGGGCCTGCCCGTGCGCGGCGCCCGCTTCCACGACGGCAGCGGCCTGGACCGCACCGACCTGATCACCGCCGACCTGCTCACCGCCCTGCTGGCCAAGGCCGCCGACCCGGACCGGCCCGAGCTCCGCCCCGTCCTCACCGGCCTCCCCGTCGCCGGCTTCACCGGCACGCTGACCAGCCGCTACACGGACGGTGCGGCCGGCCTGGTCCGCGCCAAGACGGGCACCCTGACGGGCGTCAACACCCTCGCCGGCACCATGGTCACCGACGAGGGCCGCCTCCTGGCCTTCGCCTTCCTGGCCTCCGACACGACGGACGCGTGGGCGGCCCAGAGCGCCTTGGACCACTTGGCGACGACCCTGGCGTCCGGCTCCGCCTAACTGCGGGCGGTCGCGCGCCGCACCGCCGTGGGCAGTCGTTCCGCAGGGCGGAACGGGTGGGCACGGCCCACAACGCCGGGTGCGCTTCCAACGGACTCCGGCCCTTGCCAACCCCACCGCCCACCCCGGCGCCCCGCACAGCCTGCCCCCAGCGGCAGCGCTCACGTACCGTTGACGCATGACGAGCATCGGCGCAAATTCCGGCATGGTCGACTGGAACCTCGCGGTGGCTACCGCGACCCGGCTCGTACGGCCGGGCCCCGAGGTGAGCCGCGACGAGGCCCGGGCCGTCGTCGCGGAACTCCGCCGCCATGCCAAGGTCTCGGAGGAACACGTCCGAGGCTTCACCCGTATGGCCACCGACGAGATCCACGACACCCCTGTCCTCGTCGTCGACCGCCCCGGCTGGGTCCGGGCGAACGTCGCCGGGTTCCGGGAGATCCTCAAGCCCCTGCTGGAGAAGCTGCAGGAGCGGCGCGGCAACGGCGCGGGCAACGCGGTCCTCGGCGCCGTCGGGGGCAAGGTCACCGGCGTGGAGCTGGGCATGCTGCTGTCGTTCCTGTCCTCGCGCGTCCTCGGCCAGTACGAGACCTTCGCCCCGGCCACCCGCGAACTCCCCGCCGGTGCGAACGGCGGCGGCCGGCTGCTGCTCGTCGCGCCGAACATCGTGCACGTGGAGCGCGAACTCGACGTCGACCCCTACGACTTCCGCCTTTGGGTCTGTCTGCACGAGGAGACGCACCGCACGCAGTTCACGGCGGTGCCCTGGCTGCGCGACCACCTGGAGGGCGAAATCCAGTCGTTCCTCGCGGAGACCGACGTCGACCCCATGACCGTCCTGGAGCGCGTCCGCGAGGCCGCCCAGACGCTCGCCGGGGGTCGCCCCGAGGCCGAGGAGGACGACGGCGGCCGCTCGCTGGTGGAGCTGGTGCAGACCCCGGCCCAGCGGGAGGTCCTCGGCCGTCTCACCTCGGTCATGTCGCTGCTGGAGGGGCACGCCGACTTCGTGATGGACGGCGTCGGACCGGCGGTCGTGCCGAGCGTCGGGGAGATCCGCGAGAAGTTCCAGCAGCGCCGCGCCAAGGGCGCCTCCCGCCTCGACCTGGCGCTGCGCAAGCTGCTCGGCCTGGACGCCAAGCTCCGCCAGTACCGGGACGGCGAACGCTTCGTACGGGCCGTCGTCGACGAGTGCGGCATGGACGGCTTCAACCGCGTCTGGACCTCGCCCAACACCCTCCCCACCAAGTCGGAGATCGCCAAACCGGCGGACTGGATCGCGCGGGTGCACCGCAAGCCGGAGGCGTGAGCCCCGCGGAGGGGGCGTGAAACGAATCCGGCCGACGGCAGTCGAACGCCCCTCCAATCACCCGTCCGAGGGACCGTGAGCCCTCGACAGGCGTGCGATGCTCGGGGAACGGCCCGTTTCTGTCACCATCTACACACTCTGAGTGACCGAACCTCGGGCTCACCCCCGACAACTTCATGAAGGGCACCGGACATGGGTCCCCATCCTGCGGTCGCGGCGATACGCCTGGCGGTCCGCCGCGTCCTCCACGACATCCTCACCGAACTGAACACCACGGCCGGCGTCCCCGCCGCGACGGCCGCCGAGCGCGCGCCCGATCGCGCGCCCGGGCTCCCGACGGCACCGCTCGTGCTCGTGGCCTGCTCCGGCGGCGCCGACTCCATGGCACTCGCCTCCGCCCTCGCCTTCGAGGCCCCCCGGCTCGGCGTCCGCGCCGGCGGCGTCACCGTCGACCACGGCCTGCAGAACGGCTCCGACCTGCGCGCCGAAGAAGTCGTCCTGCGCCTGCGCGAACTCGGCCTGGACCCCGTCGAGGCCGCCGCCGTCACCGTCGGCCGCGCGGGCGGGCCCGAAGCCGCCGCCCGCGACGCCCGCTACGCCGCCCTGGACGCCGCCGCCGCCCGCCACGGCGCCGCCGCCGTCCTGCTCGGCCACACCCGCGACGACCAGGCCGAGACCGTCCTGCTGGGCCTCGCCCGCGGCTCCGGCATCCGCTCCCTGTCGGGCATGGCCGCGGTCTCGGGGGCCGGCGGCCGTTACCGCCGCCCCTTCCTCCAGGTCGACCGGCAGACCGCCCGCAAGGCCTGCATGGTCCAGTCCCTGCCCGTCTGGGACGACCCGCACAACGCCGACCCCGCGTACACCCGTTCCCGGCTGCGCCACGAGGGCCTGCCCGCCCTGGAGAAGGCGCTCGGCAAGGGCGTCGTCGAGGCCCTCGCCCGTACAGCGCAACTCTCCCGGGACGACGCCGACGCCCTCGACACCTGGGCCCGCCAGGCCGAGGCCGGCGTCCGCGACGCGCGGGGCATGCTGGAGTGCGCCAAGCTCTACGCCCTCCCGCCCGCCGTACGCCGCCGGATCCTGCGCCGCGCCGCCATCGAGGCCGGTGCCCCGGCGGGTGCGCTGTTCGCCCGCCACATCGAGGAAATCGACCGGCTGATCACCGGCTGGCGCGGTCAGGGGGCCATCAACCTCCCCGGCAAAGTCGTCGCCCGGCGGCAGGGTGGCAGACTGGTGATTCGGCAAGGCTGAATCCGGACCCTCCCACCGATCCGCGTACGGATCGCCGGGGCGCTCCGGAGTGGCCGGTGGGACGACCGAAAGTGATGCGGGTGGACGCGAACGACATGGGTGCCGACCTCGAGAAGGTACTCATCACCAAGGAAGAGATCGACGCGAAGCTGGCCGAGCTGGCCGCGAAGATCGACGCGGAGTACGCGGGCAAGGACCTGCTCATCGTCGGCGTCCTCAAGGGCGCCGTGATGGTCATGGCCGACCTCGCGCGCACGCTGTCCACCCCCGTCACGATGGACTGGATGGCGGTGTCCTCGTACGGCGCGGGCACCCAGTCCTCCGGCGTGGTGCGGATCCTCAAGGACCTCGACACCGACATCAAGGGCAGGCACGTCCTGATCGTCGAGGACATCATCGACTCCGGCCTGACCCTGTCCTGGCTGATCTCCAACCTCGGCTCGCGCGAGCCCGCCTCGCTCAAGGTGTGCACCCTGCTGCGCAAGCCCGACGCCGCGAAGGTCGCCATCGACGTGGAGTGGGTCGGTTTCGACATCCCCAACGAGTTCGTCGTCGGCTACGGCCTCGACTACGCCGAGAAGTACCGCAACCTCCCGTTCGTCGGTACGCTCGCGCCCCACGTCTACGGCGGCTGACACGGCCTCGTAGCCTGCTCCACGGCGTTTCGGGGGCGGCCGGGAACCCCTGAGGCCCCCGCGCCGTTGAGCATGCAGACGGGACGCCGACCGTCCCGTGCGGCTGAGGGCCGCCGGGCTGGGGTACCGTCAGAAGAACTGTCTTATCAAACTCACTATGGCAGGAGGGACGGGGCGCCACCGCTCCGTGTGGATGGACGTGAAGCGATACTTCCGTGGGCCAATCATGTGGATCGTGCTGGCCGTCCTTGCCGTGGTCGTGTTGATGCAGGTCGTCGGCTCGTCCGGCGGCTACAAGACGGTGGACACGGGCCAGGTCGTCCAGGCGATCAACGACAACAGGGTCGAGTCGGCCAAGCTGACCACCGGCGACGAGCAGAACATCAAGGTTCAGCTCAAGGACGGCGAAAAGGTCGAGGGCAGCTCGAAGATCCAGGCGAGCTACATCGGCGACCAGGGCGAGACCCTCGCCGGCACGCTGCAGAACAAGTACCAGGACAAGCAGATCCCCGACGGCTACACGGTGTCGCCGTCGAAGCAGAACCCGTTCGTCGGGCTTCTGATCACCCTGCTTCCGTTCGTCCTCATCGTGGTCATCTTCCTGTTCCTGATGAACCAGATGCAGGGCGGCGGCTCCCGCGTCATGAACTTCGGCAAGTCCAAGGCGAAGCTCATCACGAAGGACACCCCGAAGACGACGTTCTCGGACGTCGCGGGCTCGGACGAGGCCGTCGAGGAGCTCCACGAGATCAAGGAGTTCCTCCAGGAGCCGGCCAAGTTCCAGGCCGTCGGCGCCAAGATTCCCAAGGGCGTGCTGCTGTACGGCCCGCCCGGCACCGGCAAGACCCTGCTCGCGCGTGCCGTCGCGGGCGAGGCGGGCGTGCCGTTCTACTCGATCTCCGGTTCCGACTTCGTCGAGATGTTCGTCGGTGTCGGTGCCTCCCGAGTGCGTGACCTGTTCGAGCAGGCCAAGGCGAACGCCCCGGCGATCGTCTTCGTCGACGAGATCGACGCGGTCGGCCGCCACCGCGGCGCCGGCCTCGGCGGCGGTCACGACGAGCGCGAGCAGACCCTGAACCAGCTGCTCGTCGAGATGGACGGCTTCGACGTCAAGGGCGGCGTGATCCTCATCGCCGCGACGAACCGTCCGGACATCCTCGACCCGGCGCTGCTGCGCCCCGGCCGCTTCGACCGGCAGATCGCCGTCGACCGCCCGGACATGCAGGGCCGTCTGGAGATCCTCAAGGTTCACCAGAAGGGCAAGCCGGTCGCTCCCGACGTCGACCTGTCGGCCGTCGCCCGCCGTACGCCCGGCATGACCGGTGCCGATCTGGCCAACGTGCTGAACGAGGCCGCCCTGCTGACGGCCCGCAGCGACCAGAAGCTGATCGACAACCACATGCTGGACGAGGCGATCGACCGTGTGGTCGCGGGCCCGCAGAAGCGGACCCGGATCATGTCGGACAAGGAGAAGAAGATCACCGCGTACCACGAGGGCGGTCACGCCCTGGTCGCGGCGGCCTCACCGAACTCCGATCCGGTCCACAAGATCACCATCCTGTCGAGAGGCCGGGCCCTCGGTTACACGATGGTGCTCCCGGACGAGGACAAGTACTCGACCACGCGCAACGAGATGCTCGACCAGCTCGCCTACATGCTGGGCGGCCGCGCGGCCGAGGAACTGGTCTTCCACGACCCGACGACGGGTGCCGCCAACGACATCGAGAAGGCCACCAGTGTGGCCCGCGCGATGGTCACCCAGTACGGCATGACCGAGCGCCTCGGTGCGATCAAGTTCGGTGGCGACAACTCCGAGCCGTTCCTGGGCCGCGAGATGGGGCACCAGCGCGACTACTCGGAAGAGGTCGCCGCGCTGGTCGACGAAGAGGTCAAGAAGCTCATCGAGACGGCGCACAACGAGGCCTGGGAGATCCTGGTCGAGAACCGCGACGTCCTCGACAACCTGGTCCTCGCCCTGCTGGAGAAGGAGACGCTCGGCAAGGAGGAGATCGCCGAGGTCTTCTCCCAGATCGTCAGGCGTCCGGCCCGGCCCGCCTGGACCGGCTCCTCCCGCCGCACGCCCTCGACCCGTCCGCCGGTGCTCTCCCCGAAGGAGCTCGCCCTGACGAACGGAGCGAACGGCGCGCCGGCGGCGATCTCCACCGCCAAGAGCACCACGCCGGAGCCGGCCCCGGCTCCGGAACGAGCCCCGGAGGACCGCCCGGAGAGCTGACCCAGCCACTCCCGGCGGCCCCACCAGGCCCGGAATGTATGCCGCGCCCCCCAGGTTCTAGCCTTGGGGGGCGCGGCGTTTCCGTATGCCGACCGCAGGACAGGACAGGAACGAGGCACCAGATGACCGACCCCGTGACGCTGGACGGCGAGGGCCAGATCGGCGAGTTCGACGAGAAGCGGGCCGAGAACGCCGTACGCGAACTGCTGATCGCGGTCGGCGAGGACCCGGACCGCGAGGGCCTGAGGGAGACGCCGGCGCGCGTGGCGCGGGCGTACAAGGAGATATTCGCGGGGCTGTGGCAGGAGCCCGGGGACGTGCTGACGACGACGTTCGACCTCGGGCACGACGAGATGGTCCTGGTGAAGGACATCGAGGTGTTCTCGACCTGTGAGCATCACCTGGTGCCGTTCCGCGGCGTGGCGCACGTCGGCTACATCCCGTCCACCAACGGCAAGATCACCGGCCTGTCCAAGCTGGCGCGTCTCGTGGACGTCTACGCCCGCCGCCCGCAGGTACAGGAACGTCTCACCACGCAGATCGCGGACTCCCTGATGGAGATCCTGGAGCCGCGCGGCGTGATCGTCGTCGTGGAGTGCGAGCACATGTGCATGTCGATGCGCGGCATCCGCAAGCCCGGCGCGA
Source organism: Streptomyces sp. NPDC056296 (assembly GCF_042268605.1). Taxonomy (NCBI): domain Bacteria; kingdom Bacillati; phylum Actinomycetota; class Actinomycetes; order Kitasatosporales; family Streptomycetaceae; genus Streptomyces; species Streptomyces sp. NPDC056296. The sequence continues at coordinate 13,984 of NZ_JBHJRX010000052.1, forward strand.
AGACCCTGACGTCGGCGGTGCGCGGACAGCTGCGTGACGTCGCCACGCGCAACGAGGCGATGAGCCTGATAATGGCGCGCTGACGCCCGACGGCGGGTCAGGCCGCCGTGGCCGCGCCCGGGTGGTCGTCGTCCTCGTCCTCCGGAAGCTTGCAGACCCGCTCCAGGAAGATCGCGGCCGCTATCACGCCGATGCCCGCCACGACCGAGAAGCCGGCGTAGACGGCCTGGTCGCGGCGGGCCGGGATGTCGAGGTACTCCAGCAGGAAGGCGCCCATGCCGCCGTACATACCGGCGACGAGGGCGGCCACCAGGGCGCTGGCCTGGCCGAAGACGACCGCACGGGCCGCCATCATCGGGTCGACGCCCTTGGCGTCCGGGACGCGGTCCCGCTGGGCCTTCAGGCGGGCGCGGATCGACAGGGCCGTCGCCAGCAGGATCACGGCGATCAGCGCGAGCACGACGGGGGCGGCCAGGGGGACGCTCGGGAGAGTCCCGATCGAGTTCCACAGACGGGCGCCCGCCCAGGACAGGATCCCGGCCACGACGAACACGCTGGCCAGCACCCTGATGCGCAACTCTTTCACGGTGTCCCGGTGTCCCTTCGGTTCCCCAGCGTGGTCGTCCGACCCTGTCGACCTTAACGACTACTCGGGCAGCCGGAGTTCCAGGTCGGCGCGGGGCGCGATGCCGTCCCTGGTGACGGAGTCCAGGAGGTCGGCGACCGGGCCGTGTCCCGGCAGCCGGGCCCCGGGGTCCACGTCGTGCCAGGGGGCGAGCACGAAGGCGCGTTCGTGGGCGCGCGGGTGGGGCAGGGTGAGCTGCGGGTCGTCGGAGACGACCTCGGCGTAGGCGACGATGTCGACGTCGAGGGTGCGCGGCCCCCAGCGCTCGTCGCGGACGCGGTGGAAGGCCTCCTCCACGGCGTGCGCCCGCTCCAGCAGGGAGGACGGGGGCAGGGTGGTCTTGAGGATCACGACCGCGTTGAAGTACGACGGCTGGCTGTCGGGGTCGACGCCCCACGGCTCCGTCTCGTACACCGGCGAGACCCCCTTGACCCGCACGCCCGGGGTGTCCTCCAGAGCGTCGATGGCGCCCTGGAGGGTCTCCAGGCGGTTGCCGAGGTTGGCGCCGAGGGCGATCACCGCGCGCTTGGGGTTGGACAGCGTGGTGTCGGCGGCGTCGACCTGCTCGATGACGGAGGCGGGCACCGGCTGTACGGTCGGGTCGCTTGGACCCCTGGTGAAGGGGGCGCTCATGCACGGCTCCGGATGATGGTGACGGTCACGTCGTCGAAGGGGACGGTGATCGGAGCGTCCGGCTTGTGGACGCGGACCTCGACTTCCTCGACCCCTTCGTGTTTCAGGCAGACCTGGGCGATGCGCTCGGCGAGCGTCTCGACCAGGTTGACGGGCTCGCCCTCGACCACGGCCACGACCTCCTCGGCCACGATGCCGTAGTGCACGGTCTTCGCCAGGTCGTCGTCGGCCGCGGCCGGTCGGGTGTCCAGGCCAAGGACGATGTCCACGAGGAAGGTCTGGCCGTCCTCGCGTTCCCTGGGGAACACACCGTGGTGCCCGCGGGCCCTCAGGCCGCGCAGCGCGACACGATCCACGCGAATCACTCCTGCAGTCGTCGGTCTCGGCCGGTCGCACCACGTGCGGGTGGTACGTCGGCCTCAGTCGAATCTACCCGCGGGCACCGACAGTGCCGGGCCGTGGGGGGTGTGGGGCCGGGCGGAGGCCAGAAGGTTTCACCATGTGTTTTCCCTGGCGGTCCCGGTGGATCACGGGTTGGTAGCCGCCCATACCCGGCGGTCCGTGATTCCAACCACTTCTTGGTTCCCCCGGGTCAGGAAGGCGTGTCCTCGCCCTCCTCGTCCTCCGTCTCGGCCATCACGGGGGAGGCGTGGTGCGACCAGAGTTTCCAGCCGGAGGGCGTGCGCCGGAACGCGTTGGTGGCGACCACGAGCTGGCCCACGAGCGGGCCGAGCTCGTCGCCGCCGTCGGGGGCGGGGCCGCCGCTGAGGATGTTCTCGGTGCAGGTCACCAGGGCGGTGTCGCCGGTCACGGAGACGTGCACGTCGGTGAGGAAGAACTGGATGTAGTCGGTGTTCGCCATGATCAGCGCGTAGGAGCGGAGGACCTCGCCGCGGCCGGTGAGCACCGGCCAGCCGGGGTGCACACAGGAGACCACGCCGGCGTCGGCCGGGTCGTGGTACGACTCGTCGACGCCCAGGTCGGACGGGGTGAGCCAGAAATCGGACACCTTCTCGAAATCGCCCTGCTCCAGTGCCTCGTAGAAGGCGGTGTTGGCGGCCTCGACCTGCTCCACGTCGATGTGCGGCGCGTTCACCGGGCTCCTTCCGGGCCGCTGTCCGCCGTCCGCGCCCCTTCGACGGCGCGCGCGACCCGTACGGCGTCGGCGGTGGCGCGTACCTCGTGCACGCGTACCGCCCACGCGCCGGCGTGCGCCGCGAGTGCGGAGACGGCGGCGGTGGCCGCGTCGCGCTCGCGTGCGGGCGGCGGGGACGCTTCCGGACCGGCGAGTACCCGGCCGAGGAACCGCTTGCGGGAGGCGGCGACGAGCAGCGGGTGGCCGAGGCCGTGCAGGCGGTCCAGGTGGGCCAGCAGCACCAGGTCGTGCTCGGCGTCCTTGGAGAAGCCGAGGCCGGGGTCGACGACGACGCGGTCGGGTGCGACGCCGCCCTCGACGACCGCCTCCACGCGCGCGTGCAGCTCGTCCACGACCTCGGTGACGACGTCCTCGTAGGTGCCCCTGACGTTGCCGCCCTCCAGGAGGCCGCGCCAGTGCATGACGACGAAGGGGGCGTCGGCGTCGGCGACGACCGGGATCATCCGCGGGTCGGCGAGGCCGCCGCTGACGTCGTTGACCAGGGCGGCGCCCGCGGCGAGGGCCTGCTCGGCGACCGAGGCGCGCATGGTGTCGACGGAGATCGTGACGCCTTCGGAGGCCAGGCCGCGCACGACCGGCACCACGCGCCTGAGCTCCTCGTCCTCGTCCACGCGGGTCGCGCCGGGACGGGTGGACTCGCCGCCGACGTCCACCAGGTCGGCGCCCTCGGCGACCAGGTCGAGGCCGTGCTTGATGGCGGCCGTGGTGTCGAAGAAGCGGCCGCCGTCGGAGAAGGAGTCGGGGGTCACGTTGACGACACCCATGACCGCGCAGCGGTCCCATGCGGTCAGTCCCGCCAGGTGGCGGCGGCCGGTCTGCTTGCTCATGTGTTCAGCGTAGGCCCCGCTGGTGGCGGCCTTCCCGCGCGGCCCGGCAAAGCCCCGGTCCGGTCATGCCGCCCGGGCGTCCTGCTCCACCACGCGGTGGGTGCACGGGCGGCGCGCGGTGGTGCGGCGGCGCGGGAAGCGGGGGAGGGGCGGGGCCAGGGTGACGAAGCCCTCGGCCTGCATGGCGGCGAAGCCGATGCGAGGTAGGTCGGCGGAGGCGCGGTAGACCACGAAACGGGGTTCCCACCGGGGACGGAACTTGGCGTTGAACTTGTACAGGGACTCGATCTGGAACCACCGGGAGAGGAACACCAGCAGTCCGCGCCAGGCCCGCAGCACCGGCCCCGCGCCGATCTTCTCGCCCCGCGCGAGCGCCGCGCGGAACATGGCGAAGTTCAGCGAGACGCGCGCGATGCCGAGCTTCGGGGCTGCCTGGAGCGCGGCCACGATCAGCAGCTCGTTCATGCCGGGGTCGGCCGAGCGGTCGCGGCGCATCAGGTCGAGCGACACCCCGTCGGTGCCCCACGGCACGAAGTGCAGGATCGCCTTCAGGTCCCCGTACTCGCCGGGCTCGGCGTCCTGCTTGTGCGCGGTGGCTATCAGGCAGTCCCCGTCGGAGGGGTCGCCGATGCGGCCCAGAGCCATGGAGAAGCCCCGCTCGGTGTCGGTGCCGCGCCAGTCGTCGGCGGCCCGGCGTACGCGGTCCAGTTCGGCGTCGCCGAGGTCAGTCACGCGCCGTACCCGGGTCTCGTAACCGGCGCGCTCGATGCGCTTGACCATCTGGCGCACGTTGCGCATCGCGCGGCCGGCGAGGGAGAAATCCGCGACGTCCACCACCGCCTCGTCGCCCAGTTCGAGGGCGTCGAGCCCGGTCTCGCGGGTCCACACCTCGCCGCCGGTCTCGGAGCAGCCCATGACGGCGGGCGTCCAGGAGTGGGCGCGGGCCTCGTCCATGAAGCGTTCGATGGCGCCGGGCCAGGCCTCGACGTCGCCGATCGGGTCGCCGCTGGCCAGCATCACGCCGGAGACGACGCGGTACGTCACCGCCGCCTTGCCGCTGGGGGAGAAGACGACGGCCTTGTCCCGGCGCAGCGCGAAGTGGCCGAGGGAGTCCCGGCCGCCGTGTCTGGCCAGCAGGGCGCGCAGGCGGGCCTCGTCGTCCTCGGTGAGGCGGGCGGCCGGGTGTTCGGGGCGGAAGGCCAGATAGATGGTGGTGACGGCGGTGAGCAGGCCGAGGGCGCCGAGCGAGAACGCGACCGTCCAGGAGGTGTTGCCCCAGTAGTCGACCGGGCCCTCGACGCCGAACAGGCCGTACAGCACGTGGGTGAGGCGGTCGGCCAGGCTCGGGTCGCCGACCATGCGGTGCGGGTGGGCGTTGACGACGACGAGACCGAGGGCGAGGGAACCGGCGCCCATGAGCACGAAGTTGGCGAGCGCCCGCCACCGGCTGCGCGGGTCGGGCAGCGCCGCGAACTGGTCCCGGTGCCGCAGCAGGGGCAGGAGCAGCGCGAGGGAGATCAGCACCCCGGCGAGGGAGTGCCGGTAGGTGAACTGCGCGACGGCGCCGAGCGGCAGCAGGGCCACGGCCGCCCGCCACGCCCGGCGCTTGCGGCGCTTGAGTCCGTGCGCGAGCAGCAGCAACAGCACCCCGGCACTGAGCGAGAGTGCCGCCGCGAACGGGCCGAACGCGCCGGGCAGTACCTCGGCGAGGGCGTGCATACGGCTGTGCCGGAACCGCGGGAAGACGCCGGCGGCGATGTCCAGCAGGCCCACGAGCGCGCAGGCGCGGCCGACGAGGAGGGGCACGGCCTCCGGGCGAGGACCGCGCAGCACCCGGCGTACGCTCGTGGGCTTCGTCGGAACCCCACCCGACATTTCCTCATCTGTCCTGACAGACATCGCACCCGTAGTTCTGCGAGAGACCGTGGATCCGGGCCCGTTTCGGGCATCCGGCGACATTGCGCCCTCTAGGACGGCGTCTTGGCGGGAGAGGTTCACTCCCCCTCGTCGGAAACCCCGACCGGTGCGACGGGACGGTGGTCCGGGCGGATGGCCCGAACGGACGCATGGAAAGCGCAGGCAGGTAGCAAGGCATGGGTCTCACGAGCAACAAGGTGCTGGCGCTGGCGGTCCTGTCCGGCGTGCTGCTGTTCGCCGGCACGGTGTGGCTGTGGCCGCGGCTGGCCCGGCGGAGCGTGCGGGCCGTCCTCGGGCGGGTGGGCCTGCTGTTCGCCACCCAGGTGGCGGTCTTCGCCGCGGTGGGACTGGTGGCCAACCAGTCCTTCGGGTTCTACGGCAGCTGGGCCGACCTGTTCGGCCGGGAGAACGGCCAGGGCGTGGTCGTCGACCACTCGGCCGACGAGGCCGGCGGTCCGCTCCAGGTCGTCGGCGACCGGCGGGTCGGCCGGACGGGCGGGGCGCGGCCGGAGGTCGGCGGCCGGATCCAGGAGATACAGGTCGTCGGCCCTACGACGCGGATCGCGTCGCCCGCGTACGTGTATCTGCCGCCGGAGTACTTCCAGGCGCGGCACCGCGCCCGTACGTTCCCCGCGGCCGTCGTCCTGACCGGCTATCCGGGGACGGCTTCGGCCCTGGTGGACAAGCTCCACTACCCGCGTACGGCGCTCGAACTGGCCAAGGCGGGCCGGATGCGGCCGATGATCCTGGTGATGCTGCGGCCCACGGTGGCGCCGCCGCGCGACACGGAGTGCGTGGACGTCCCGGGCGGCTCGCAGACCGAGTCGTTCTTCGCCAAGGACCTGCCCGACGCCGTGAGCGCCCACTACCGGGTGGACCGCGGGCCGGGCAGCTGGGGCGTCGTCGGCAACTCGACCGGCGGTTACTGCGCCCTGAAGCTCGCCATGCACCACCCCGAGGTGTACGGCGCGGGGGCCGGGCTCTCCGCCTACTACGACGCGCCCAGCGATCCCACCACGGGCGACCTCTTCCAGGGCGACGAGGGGCGGAAGAACCGGGCCGATCTGTGGTGGTGTCTCAAGAACATGCCCGCGCCCGACACTTCACTGCTCGTCACCAGCAGCAGGTCCGGCGAGACGAACTACAAGGACACGCTGAAGTTCATCGAGCGGGTGAAGGACAGGAAGCCGACGCGCATCTCGTCGATCATCCTGGAAAGCGGCGGGCACAACTTCAATACGTGGCGGCGCGAGATTCCCGCGACCCTGGAGTGGCTCAGCGAGCGGCTCGACGGGCGGTGACGGGTAGCCACAGGAAATGATCTTGAAGTAATTCGCCCACCACTGGGCATGTGGATTCCTGATGCCGTGTGAAAGCGTCGGAGATGGCTGTGTTTTTACGGGGCGGGGCGCCAAGATTCGCCTACGCGCGGTAAGTTTCTGGCCATGCCACGTGGACGTCACCGCCATTCCCCGCCCTTGCACAGGCTGCTTCCTCCGTCGGCGATCGCAGGCGTCTCCGTCGTCTGTGCCGTCGGCCCCTGGGTGTTCAGCGAAGCGATGATCCTGCGCTCACTGGCCGCGGCCGCCGCGGTGACGGCCGTCGTCGGCGCGGTCGTCATGCGTAACTGGGACGCGCAGGCGGGCAGGCGCGTCGCCGACCTCACGCGCGCGCGTGCGAGTGACGAGTGGCGTTACGAGGAACGGGTCGCCGAACTGGAGTCCGACCTGGAGGAGTCGCGCGAGCTGCGCGTGAAGCTGGAGCACCGGCTGCGGGCGAAGCGCACGGAGCTGGCGGGACTGCGCAACGAGCACGCCGCCCTGCTGCGGCGCTACGCCACGGCGGAGACCGAGCGGGCCACCGCGCTGGAGGGCCGCCGCCTGCTGGAGATAGAGGCGGTGCCGCAGGCGCCCGCGCTGCCGGCGGCACGGTCGGCGCCGGTGGAGGAGACGCCCGCCGAGGATACCGAGGCCACCGAGGCCACCGAGGCCACCGAGGAGATCACCGGCGAGATCACCGACGGGATCACCGACGGGACCGCCGAGGAGGCCTCCGAGACCAGCGAGGCCGTCGAGGAAGCCCCCGCCGTGTTCTCTCCCGAGGGCTCCCGGCTGTTCCTGCGGGCGAACGCGGCACTGGCGCGCTTCGACGGGGATCGGCCCGCCGCCCCGGACGGTGGCGACCACGACGGCGGCGGTGGCTCCGACGGCCGTGACTCCGACGGCGGCGACGACGACGGGGACGGCGGCGGCAACGGCGGCGGCGAGAGCGCGGAGGCGGCCGAGGCCGCGCGGGAGGACGAGGCACAGGGGCAGCCCGAGGCGGCCGACGGGCACGAGCGCACCGTCGCCGCCTCCCCGACGACTCAGACCGAGCAGTCCGAGCAGTCCGAGCAGTCCGACGAGCGGCCCGCGCAGCCCACCCAGGCCACCCGGCAGACGGCCGGTCACTTCACGGTGCCGACCGCGGTCGCCGTCGCACCGACGGCTCCCGCGCGGCGTCCGACGGTCGAGGGCGGCTTCGACTTCTTCGGCACGAAGAACGCCGAGTCCGAGTCCGAGTCCGAGTCCGAGGACGGGACGTCGTCGTCCGACGCCCTGGCGGCCGTCCAGAACGAGGACCTCGCCGACGTGGTCGGCCAGGAGGCCCTCGCCCTGCACAAGGCCGAGACGGAGGCCGCCTTCAAGCCGGCCGGCGAGGAGTCCCGGGGTGTGGGCCAGGTGATCGACCTGACGGCCCACGACGAGACGGAGCAGATCGACGTACAGCGGCTGCGCAGCGCGGTGTCCTGACACCGGCCGGCACCGGTCGGCGCGGTCGGCGGGGTCTCAGGCCATCCACCGGTCCGGCAGCGCGTCCCGCCGTCCGGTACGGGAGCGCTCCGCCTGCGCCCGCAGCAGCCGTGCCGCCTCGTCGGCGTCGCGCAGCCGCGCGGTCACGGTCTTGTTCGCGCCCGTGTCCACGCGTACGTCGGCCAGCCGCAGCGCCCGCTGCCACGGACCCTGCGTGAGCCGGACGCTCTGCACCTTGGCGTGCGGAACCAGCGCCAGGCTGCGGCGCAGCAGTCCGTACCGGGCGGCGAAGACCGCGTCGGTGACGGCGAGTCCGTAGCCGCGCCACCACAGCGGCCGGCAACGCGCGGCCCGCCGCGGCGGGCGGGACAGCACCGCGTCCGCCGGCACGGTCACACCGGGCAGCACGCGCGCGACGACCGACTCGGCGATCTCGCGCGGGGCGACCGGCACCAGCACGGAGTTCGACGACCCGGCCACGTCCAGCTCCACCCGTACCCACCCGCGCCGCCGCCACAGCACCGGTTCCACGATCCGCACTGTCTGCACCCGGCCGGGCGGCACGGTCTCGTGGGCGCGGTCCAGCAGCCCGTGGTCGAGGCGGAGCCCGTCCGGGGACTCGGCCACCGTCCAGTCGTACTCCCCGACGAACCGGCCCGCGCTGCTCGCGCCCGCGGCGCCCAGCAGGGGCAGGGCGGTCGCCAACACCGTCCACAGGTTGTGGGTGGCCAGCCACAGCAGCGTCGGTACGACGACGGCGGCGATCAGCGTGCCCCAGGTCGCGCCGGTCAGCAGCAGCGAGACGGCGAGGACGCGGGGCGGCACGCGCAGCAGCTGCCGGGAGGGTGCCTCGCCGACCTCGTGCGCGGTCTCGGGCGCGAGACCGGCCGCGCGCGCGAGCAGTTCGGCCCGCAGCGCGCGTGCCTCGTCGGCGCCCAGGAAGGCCAGTTCGTCCTTCTTGCCGGTGCCTATGACGTCGAGTTTGAGCTTGGCGACCCCCGCGACGCGGGCGAGCAGCGGCTGGGTGACGTCGATGGCCTGGACGCGTTCGAGCCGGATGTGGGCGGTGCGCCGGAACAGCAGTCCGGTACGGATGCGCAGCTCGGTGTCGGTCACCGCGAAGTGCGTGAACCACCAGGTCAGGAAGCCGTACAGGGCGGCGGCCGGGATCAGTACGGCGAGCCCGATCAGCAGCGTGGTCGTGGTCAGCCGCGACAGCTGGCGCTGCGCCTGGTCGGGATCGTGCACGGCCCACCCGACGATCACGGCAACCGGCGCCCAGGCCCGCCGCAACGGAGTGACGGGGTGCAGACGCCGCTCGACGACACCGATTCCGGGTGCGGCCACGCCGTCTCCGGGCCCGGCGGCCGTGCGGTCCTCTGCCTTGTCGCTGGTGGCGGGGCTCTCCGCCTTGCCGTCGGCGGTGCGGTCGTCCGCCTTGCCGCTGGTGGTGTGCTCCTGCGCCCTGGCTCCGGCGGTGTGGTCCTCCGCGCTGCCGCTGGTCGCGAGGCTCTCCGCCCTCGCCTCAGCGGTGTGGTCCTCCGCGCTGCCGCTGGTCGCGTGGCTCTCCGCCCTGGCTCCGGCGGTGTGGTCCTCCGCGCTGCCGCTGGTCGCGTGGCTCTCCGCCCCGGCCTCGGCCGCCCGGTCCTCCGACCTGCCACCGGTCGCGCGGCCCTGCGCCCTCCGCTCGGCCGCCTGGCTCTCCGCCTCCGTCGGGCGGCTCTCCGCCTCTGTCGGGCGGTCCTCCGCCTCTGTCGGGCGGTCCTCCGCCTCCGTCGTGCGGCCCTCCGCACCCGTCGGGCCGTCTCCGGCCCCGGCCGTGCCGTCTCCGGCCCCCGTCGCGCCGTCCGCCGCCCCGGGCGTGGTCACAGCCCCGCCGATCGGGCCTCGCCCAGCTCGGTGAGCCGGTCGCGGAGGCGTTCCGCCTCGGCCGGGTCGAGGCCCGGGATGGTCGCGTCGGTCGCCGCGGCGGCCGTGTGGAGCTGCACACTGGCCAGGCCGAAGTGCCGCTCGACCGGGCCCGAGGTCACCTCGACCAACTGCATCCGCCCGTACGGGACGACGGTCTCCTCCCACCACAGCACGCCCCTGTTGATCAGCAGGTCGTCGGCGCGCTCGGCGTACCGCCAGGAACGCCAGTTGCGTTCCAGCATCACCCAGCCCCACACCAGCAGGGCCAGCGGCAGCAGCGCCAGGGCCGCCCAGAAGGGGCCCAGGAACAGCCCGGGCAGCAGACCCGCGGCGAGCGTCAGCAGTCCCAGCCACACCACCAGCAACAACCGCCGCATGCGTAGCAGCCCCGGCGGCAGGCCGGTCCACACCGGCCGGTCCCGCACCGGCTCCGTCGGCTCCGTCGCCCCCGCCGTGCCCGTGTCGTCAGGGCTCCCCGTCTCCATGGGGCCAGCGTACGTAGGGGAGACTGTGCGCATGACTCCTACGACGGAGACCACGGTCGGTATCGGCGGTGCCGCGGAGAGCACCGACATGGTGCTCAACATCGGGCCCCAGCATCCGTCCACGCACGGCGTGCTGCGGCTGCGGCTCGTCCTGGACGGCGAGCGCATCACCAGCGCGGAACCCGTGATCGGCTACATGCACCGCGGCGCGGAGAAGCTGTTCGAGGCCCGTGACTACCGTCAGATCATCGTGCTCGCCAACCGCCACGACTGGCTGTCGGCGTTCTCCAACGAGCTGGGCGTGGTCCTCGCCGTGGAGCGGATGCTCGGCATGGAGGTCCCCACGCGCGCGGTGTGGACACGGACGCTGCTCGCGGAGCTGAACCGCGTGCTCAACCACCTGATGTTCCTGGGGTCGTACCCGCTGGAGCTGGGCGGCATCACCCCGGTCTTCTACGCCTTCCGGGAGCGTGAGGTCCTCCAGAACGTCATGGAGGAGGTCTCCGGCGGGCGCATGCACTACATGTTCAACCGCGTCGGCGGTCTCAAGGAGGACCTGCCGGCGGGCTGGCACACGCGCGCGCGTGCCGCCGTCGCCGCCGTGCGCTCACGCATGGGCGTCTTCGACGACCTCGTGCTCGGCAACGAGATCTTCCGGGGGCGTACGCGCGGGGTGGGCGCCCTGTCGCCGGAGGCCGTGCACGCCTACGGCGTCAGCGGTCCGATCGCCCGCGCCTCCGGCGTCGACTTCGACCTGCGCCGCGACGAGCCGTACCTCGCCTACGGCGAACTCCAGGACACCCTGAAGGTCGTCACCCGTACCGACGGCGACTGCCTCGCCCGCTTCGAGTGCCTCCTGGAGCAGACGCACAACGCCCTCGACCTCGCCGACGCCTGCCTGGACCGCCTGGCCGAGCTGCCGCCCGGGCCGATCAACCAGCGGCTCCCGAAGGTGCTGAAGGCACCCGAGGGCCACACCTACGCCTGGACCGAGAACCCGCTCGGCATCAACGGCTACTACCTGGTCAGCAAGGGCGAGAAGACCCCGTACCGGCTGAAGCTGCGCTCGGCCTCGTACAACAACATCCAGGCGCTCGCGGAACTGCTGCCCGGGACGCTGGTCGCGGACATGGTGGCGATCCTCGGGTCACTCTTCTTCGTGGTCGGGGACATCGACAAGTAGTGCGGCGGCGTCGACGGACCCCACCGGCTGGAGCAGCCACACGAAGTCGCCCAGCCCGCCGCGCGCGAGCAGCTCCGCGGCCTCCGAGGCGCCCGCGAGGGCGCGTACATACGCCGCCGGGTCGGTGGAGGCCAACGCGAGCGGGGGGCGTGCGCCCGTGACACCCAGGGCGTGCAGGGCATCGCGCTGGGGGCGCAGAAGAGCACCCGGGGGCGTGCGCTCCGGAGCGCACTTCGCCGTGTGGGCCGCCGCGCACCTCTCCGCATGGGCCGCCGCGCACCTCTCCGCGTAGGCCGTCGCGCACGCGTCCAGCGCTACATGCGCGGTGATGTCGCACGACCCGTCCGGCACCGGCGGCGTCTCTCGCCCCTCCCGGAAGCCGGTGAGCGTCCCGAACGGCGGGCGGGCGTCCACGGTGTGCGCGTAGTCGGCGGCCACGGCCAGTCCTCCCAGCCCGCCGTCCAGGGCCGCCACGGCGGACGCCCAGGCGGCGTCCCTGGGGAGCCCGATCTCGGCCCGCAGCCCCTCCCGCATCCCTTCCTCACCGGCCAGCGGCCACCACCGCGCCAGCCACTCGGCCTCCGCCCCGTCCACCGGCTCGCCGAGCCGTTCGGCCCCGTCGTCCCGTACGAGCACCCGCCGCGCCTCGCCCGCGGAGTCCACCTCCGCCACCTCCACCGGGACGTTGTCCAGCCACTCGTTGGCGAACAGCAGTCCCGTCACCCCGCTGCCCGGCGGCTCGGCGAGCCACTCGATCCGGTGGTCCAGCCCCTCGGGGCGGCCGGCCACCTCGACGGCGTACGCGCGCGTGCGGGCGGCCACGTCGGCGGGCAGCGCGGCCAGCACCCCGGTGACCAGCTCGCCCCGTCCGGCCGCCATGTCGACGAAGTCCAGCGACGCGGGCCGCCCCAGCGCCTCGTCGACCCGGCACAGCAGCCGCGCCACGGCCCCGGCGAACAGCGGCGACGCGTGCACGGACGTTCGGAAGTGCCCGGCGGGCCCCTCCTCGGACCCGCGGTAGAAACCGGCCGGTCCGTAGAGGGCATCCTGCATCGCTTCCCGCCAGCCCCGCCAGCCCTGATGCGCCCCTGAAGCCCCTCTGATCCCTGTTGTCCCTCGCGTCACAGGGCCAGGCTAGGGGGTGTCGTTTGGATCAGGCCGACTCCAGGCAACGCCGCCTTGCGGCTGACCCGAGCGGGGTCTGGTGCGTGCAGCTGCAAGGCGGAGGAGGGCGACAGGGCGGAGCCCTGGCAACCGACGACAACGCCGCAGATGTGCGTGCCAGGCCCCGCGACCCCGGCAAGATCCAAACGACACCCCATAGGCGCACAGGAGAACGGAGCCTCCACCTTGCGGAGTATGCGCGGGCGATGCGGATCGGCCCTCCGGTTGACCCCTGCACCTATCACCCTTCCCTACGCTGGGTCACGTGCAGCGCCTTTACGATTTCCTCCGCAGACACCCGACCGGGGTCGACTGTTTCTGGGCCCTCGTCCTGCTCGGGATCTCCGTCATGTCCGTGGCTCCGCAGGAGGAGGCCCGGGGGACGGACATGACGGCGCTGATCGTCCCCTGCGTCCTGCTGCTGTGCGTGGTGATCGCGCTGCGCAGGCTGATGCCGGAGAAGATGCTGCTGCTGGCCGCCGCACTGGGCCTGGGCCAGCTGGTGCTGGACGTGTCGACCATGCCGGCCGACTTCGCCCTCCTGGTGATCGTTTACACGGTGGCCGCGACCGGCGCCCGCTGGGCCTCCCGGACCGCGCTGGCCATGGGGCTGTGCGCCGCCCCCGTGGCCCAGCTCCGCTGGCCCATGGAGGACGCGGGCCTAGCGAGCAACATCGCCATAACGGTCTTCCAGACGGTGCCCTTCGCCCTCGCCTGGGTGCTCGGCGACTCCATCCGCACCCGCCGCGCCTACTTCGCGCAGCTGGAGGAACGGGCCGCACGGCTGGAGAAGGAGCGCGAGGCGCAGGCCAAGGTCGCGGTCGCCGCCGAACGCGCCCGGATCGCGCGCGAGCTGCACGACGTCGTCGCGCACAACGTCTCCGTGATGGTGGTGCAGGCCGACGGCGCCGCCTACGTCCTGGACGCCGCCCCCGACCAGGCGAAGAACGCCCTGGAGACCATCTCCTCCACCGGCCGCCAGGCGCTCGCGGAGATGCGCCGCCTGCTCGGCGTGCTGCGCACCGGCGAGCACCAGGAGGCCGGCGAGTACGTCCCGCAGCCCGACGTCCAGCAGATCGAGGACCTCGTCGAACAGTGCCGGAGCTCCGGGCTGCCCGTCGACTTCAAGGTCGAGGGCACCCCGCGTCAGCTGCCCAGCGGCGTCGAGCTGACCGCGTACCGCATCGTGCAGGAGGCGCTGACCAACACGCGCAAGCACGGCGGCCCCAACGCGGGCGCGAGCGTGCGCCTGGTCTACTTCGACGACGGGCTCGGACTGCTCATCGAGGACGACGGCAAGGGCGCCCCGCACGAGCTGTACGAGGAGGGCGGCTTCGACGGCCAGGGCCACGGACTGATCGGCATGCGGGAGCGTGTCGGCATGGTCGGCGGCACCCTGGACGCCGGGCCGCGGCAGGGCGGAGGATTCCGCATCAGTGTGCTGCTGCCGCTGAAACCCGCACACTGACAACCGCCCCTGTACGCGCGTACCGCGTTGACACCTGTAAGGAAGAGGCCACGATGGCGATCCGCGTAATGCTCGTCGACGACCAGGTGCTGCTGCGCACCGGGTTCCGGATGGTGCTGGCGGCCCAGCCGGACATGGAGGTCGTCGCGGAGGCGGGCGACGGCGTCGAGGCCCTCCAGGTGCTGCGTTCGACGGCCGTGGACGTCGTCCTGATGGACGTCCGCATGCCCAAGCTCGACGGCGTCGAGACCACCGGCCGGATCTGTGTGGACCCCGCCGCGCCGAAGGTGCTGATCCTGACTACCTTCGACCTCGACGAGTACGCCTTCTCGGCGCTGAAGGCGGGCGCCTCCGGCTTCATGCTCAAGGACGTGCCGCCGGGCGAGCTGCTCGCCGCGATCCGCTCCGTGCACAGCGGCGACGCGGTGGTCGCCCCCTCGACCACGCGCCGGCTCCTGGACCGGTTCGCGCCGATGCTGCCGGCCACCGGTCAGGAGCCCCGGCACAAGGAGCTCCAGCGGCTCACCGAGCGGGAGCGCGAGGTGATGGTGCTGGTGGCGCAGGGCCTGTCCAACGGGGAGATCGCGGCCCGGCTCGTGCTGTCGGAGGCCACCGTGAAGACGCACGTGGGCCGCATCCTGACCAAGCTGGGCCTACGGGACCGGGTGCAGGTGGTGGTCCTCGCCTACGAGACCGGGCTGGTGCGGGCGGGCGGCGGACAGGGCTGACGGTTCCTGGCGGGCGGGGGCCGGAATCCGCCACATCCGGTTCGACCGACCGGCCGACCAGACCGGCCGACTGACCCGCCGACCAGACCGGCCGACCAGACTGCCCCCCCCGACCAGCCGGCTGACCCGCCGACCAGACCGCCGACCGACCGGCGCCGACTGACCGACCAGCCGGCTGACCCGCCGACGTACCGGCCGCACGGCCGCTACCGGAGTATCCCCTCCAGGAAGTCGCTGCCCAGCCGGGACACCACCGTCACGTCCAGCTGGTGCAGGACGTACCGCCCGCGGCGGCGGGTGGTGATCAGGCCGGCCTTCTTCAGCACGCCCAGGTGCCGGGATATCTCCGGGGCCGTCATGCCGTGCGCCTGCGCCAGCTCGCTCGTGGTGTACGCGCTGCGGGCCAGATGGCGGCAGATCCGCATCCGGACCGGGTGGGACAGCGCGGTCATCCGCAGCGTGAGCTGCTCGACCGACGGCGGCGAGGCCAGCTCGGGGGAGCCGACGGGGTAGTGCAGCACGGGCTGCCAGTCGTGCCGGTGCAGGACCATCAGATGCGGCCAGCCCAGGCTCGTCGGGACGAGCAGGAGCCCGCCGTCCGCCGTCGCCGAACGGCCGTCGCCCAGCTTGTCGACCGTGATCCGCGCGGCGCTCTCGTCCAGCGTGACCGCCGGGGACACGGCGGCCAGCGCCTCGGCGAGGCCCTTGCGGTGCAGCAGGTCCGTCTTGTGCCGGGCGTCCGCCGCGAGCTGGTGGCGCAGCCGCGACCAGGCCTCCGCGAAGAACGCCTCGTCGCAGTCCTGCGCGAACTGCCGCAGCCAGCCGCGGATCAGCGGCGGATCCGCCAGCAGCCGCTCGCTGAAGCGCAGCTGTTGCGGTCCGCGTGCGGCGGCCAGATCCAGCGCGCGCCGGCGCACCTCTGCGTCCGCGAGCGCGGAGGCCCCACCGGTGCTGTACGGCAGGGCGCAGGTGAACTCCAGTGCCGCGTCCACGAACTGATCGTCGGACAGCTTGTCGAGCAGGTCCAGGTCCTCGGCGAGGGTGGCGCCGGGCAGCGTGTTGCGGCCCGGCACGCCGGCGAACGGCATGAACAGGTCCGAGAAGGTCGTCCGCCACAGGAAGTCGGCCTCGCACATCCGGTCGGCCAGATGCGAGTCGAGCCGGGCGGTCACCCCCGTCGCCCAGCCCTGCAGGCCCGGATGGTGCCCCGGCTCGGACAGCGCGTGCAGCGCCATGCCCAGCTCGGCCAGGGGTGAGGGCACGACGGCGATCCTCTCCGGCCGCAGCCCCGCGATGTCGATGCGCACGCTCATGCCCTCATGGTGCACCCCGCCACTGACAACGCCGCCGTCGATTGACTGCCGCCGTCAATCGGCGCGACCGCGGAGCCGTACCGGAGCAGTCTGGAGTCACCGGGGCAGCCGCGGAGCCCGTTCCCACTTCGATCTCTACGTCTCCTGAGAAGGCGATCCCCATGAGCATCACGCAGCAGTACCTCCTCGACACCTACCGTGCCCGGCAGCTCGGCGAGCCCGCGCCGCCCGCGCCCGGCACCCACGACTGGCAGGTCGTGCGCGAGTGGCACGACCGCCGCCAGTTCCAGGCCGTCGTCGCCGGCCGCCCGGCGCGGCGCCGGGTACGGCGGGCCCTGCGCCGGTGGTGGTCCCTGTGGCCGCGCGCTCTCGGCTGACCCGGGCAGCCGACGCCCCGCCGGTCAGTCCTCCAGCCGGGCCGCGAAGTCGGCGACCGCCGCCTTCACCTCGTCGGCCGTCCAGTCCAGGCCCGCCGCGTCCACCCCGACCTCGGTGACGGCGAGCCCCGGCCCGGGAGTGTCCCACCCGCGGGAGAAGAGCAGGGTCCCCGTCTCCTCGCCCTGCCGGACCGCGGCCTCGCCGACGACATCGGCGTCGTACGGCAGCCAGACCTGGAACTCGTGGGTGTGCGGCTCCTCGGGGTGCACCCGCGCCCACGGCAGTCCGGCCGCCGCGAAGCCCTCCCGCAGCGCGGCGGCCACCACGCGCGCGCGGGCCACGTACTCCGGCAGCAGGGGCAGCTCGCGCTCCAGGCCGGCCAGGGCCGACAGCACCGTGGGGAACTGCTGGAACACCGCGCCGCCGTACCGGTGCCGCCAGGCCCTCGCCTCCTCGATCAGCGTCCGGGGGCCGGCCAGGGCGGCGCCGCCGTAGCCCTTGAGGGACTTGTAGAACGAGACGTACACGCTGTCCGCAAGGCCCGCGATCTCGGCCAGCGGACGGCCGAAGTGGACGGTGGACTCCCACAGGCGGGCCCCGTCGAAGTGGACCACCGCGTCGCGCTCCCGCGCGGCCTCGACAACCTCGGTGAGCTCCTCCCAGGTGGGCAGGACGAAACCGGCCTCCCTGAGCGGCAGCTCCAGCATCAGCGCCCCGAACGGCTCCTCGAAGTCGCGCACCTCGTCGGCGGTCGGCAGCCGGGGCTCACTGGTCACCCGTACCGGGCGCAGCCCGCTGACCCGGCTGAAGGCGTTGCGCTCGTGCATCTCGGGATGGCTGAGCCCGTGCAGGGCGACGACCGGGTTGCCGGTGCGGCCCGCCCAGCAGCGCAGGGCCACCTGCTGGGCCATGGTGCCGGTCGGGAAGAAGGCGGCGGCCTCGGTGCCGAGCAGGGCGGCGACCTTCTCCTCCAGGGCCTCCACGATGCCGTTGCCGTATACGTCGGACGGCTCGTCGAGGTCGTACAGCTCGGCTGCCCCGTCCAGCAGGGCGAGCCGCTCGCGCAGGGTGGTCGAGAACCCCGGGCCGACGAGCACGCGCCGGGCGTCGCGATGGGCGGCCACGCGCCGTTCCCGGAGCCGCGCGCCGCGCTCCTCCGCCGATTCCCTCTGGTGCGCTTGATCCGTCTGTTCCGTCTGTTGCGCCTGTTCCGCCGTATCGCTCATGCCGGGATCATGCCGCGCGGACGTCGGCGCGGGCATCCGGGTTCCCCGCGGATTCCGTCACGCGTTCCTACGCGCGGGCGGGGGTGTGCCCGCCGTCGCACGCGCGGGAGTGTGCCACCTGCTCTTCCCACGCGCTCTTCCCACGCGCGCGTGAGGTGTGCCCCGCCGTCGCACGGAAACCCACAGCCTGTGGACAACCGGACGCCCCCCGAACCGATCGCGTTAACATGACGAGAAATCGTCCGGTACCCCGAGCGGACTGGAACGGGAAGGCCGCCGTCGCGTGAACACAACCCCACAACCAGATCCCAGGGACCGCCCCGCGCGTCTCACCGTAGGCGTCGTCGGCGCCGGACGCGTGGGCCCCGCGCTCGCCGCGTCCCTCCAGCTCGCCGGGCACCGCCCGGTGGCCGTCTCCGGTGTCTCCGACGCCTCCAGACGGCGTGCCGCGGCGCTGCTGCCCGACGTGCCGCTCATGCGGCCCGCCGAGGTCCTCGAACGCGCCGAGCTGGTCCTGCTGACGGTCCCCGACGACGCCCTGCCCGGCCTGGTGACCGGGCTCGCCGAGACCGGCGCGGTGCGACCGGGCCAGCTGCTCGTGCACACCTCCGGCCGGTACGGCGCGAGGGTCCTGGACCCCGCGCTGCGGGCCGGCGCCCTGCCACTGGCCCTGCACCCGGCGATGACCTTCACCGGCACCCCCGTGGACGTCCAGCGCCTGGCCGGCTGTTCCTTCGGCGTCACCGCGCCCGAGGAGCTGCGGCTGGCCGCCGAGGCCCTGGTCATCGAGATGGGCGGCGAACCGGAGTGGATCGCCGAGGACAAGCGCCCGCTATACCACGCCGCGCTCGCCCTCGGCGCCAACCACCTGGTCACCCTGGTCGCCCAGTCCATGGAGCTGCTGCGCACGGCCGGCGTCGAGGCCCCCGACCGGATGCTCGGGCCGCTGCTGGGCGCCTCCCTCGACAACGCCCTGCGCTCCGGCGACGCGGCCCTCACCGGCCCCGTCGCGCGCGGGGACGCGGGCACGGTCGCCGCGCACATCGTGGAACTGCGCGCACACGCCCCGCAGGCCGTCGCCGGCTACCTGGCCATGGCCCGCGCGACCGCCGACCGGGCACTGGACCACGGGCTGCTGAAAGCCGAACTGGCCGAGGACCTGCTCGGAGTGCTCGCCGACGGTACGGCCGGCACCAACGGGACGGGCGGCACCGACCGCACGGACGGCACCGACGGGACGGGCGGCACCGACCGCACGGACGGCACCGACGGAACGGACGGCACCGAGGGAGACGCCCGATGACCACCGCCCCGCCCGCCCTGCTGCGCACCGCCGACGAGCTGCACGCGCGCGTGCGTCACGGCCGCCGGGCCGTCGTGATGACCATGGGCGCCCTGCACGAGGGTCACGCCACCCTGGTCCGTGCCGCGCGTGACCTCGCCGGCCCGGACGCCGAGGTCGTCGTCACCGTCTTCGTCAACCCGCTGCAGTTCGGTGCCGGCGAGGACCTCGACCGCTACCCGCGCACCCTGGACGCCGACCTGAGGATCGCCGGGCAGGCGGGCGCGGACGTCGTCTTCGCCCCCGCCGTCGACGAGGTCTACCCGGGCGGCGAACCCCAGGTGCGCGTCACGGCGGGCCCCATGGGCGAACGCCTGGAGGGCGCCTGTCGCCCCGGCCACTTCGACGGCATGCTCACCGTCGTCGCCAAGCTGCTCCACCTCACCCGCCCCGACCTCGCCCTCTACGGCCAGAAGGACGCACAGCAGCTCGCCCTGATCCGCCGCATGGTCCGCGACCTGAACTTCGGCGTGGAGATCGTCGGCGTCCCCACCGTGCGCGAGGAGGACGGCCTGGCCCTGTCCAGCCGCAACCGCTACCTCTCGACCCGGGAGCGCCGCACCGCCCTCGCGCTCTCCCAGGCCCTGTTCGCCGGCCAGGACCGGCACGCCGCCCAGGAGGCGCTGCGCGCGCGGGCCCGCGAAGTGCCCGCCACACACGCGCGTGCCGAGGCGCTCAGCGCCCTGGGCGAGTCCCGCGCGGCGGCCGACGCCCACGCCGTCGCCACCTCCGCCCCGGGCAGCGCCACGGCCGTCCGGTCCGCCGCCCACCTGGTGCTGGACGACGCGGCCCGCGCCAATCCGCCGCTGGAGCTGGACTACCTCGCCCTGGTCGACCCGTCCGACTTCACCGAGATCGGCGACGACCACACCGGCGAGGCCGTCCTCGCCGTCGCCGCCCGGGTCGGCGCGACCCGGCTGATCGACAACGTCCCCCTCACCTTCGGAACCCTCGGAGCCGCCTCGTGACCAGCACAGGCATACGACTGCACGCACCCGCACCCGGCTGGGCCATTGCCGCGGACGTGGTGGTCGTCGGCTCCGGCGTCGCCGGCCTCACCGCCGCCCTGCGCTGCGAGGCGGCGGGCCTGCGCACGGTCGTCGTCACCAAGGCCCGTCTCGACGACGGATCCACCCGCTGGGCCCAGGGCGGCATCGCGGCGGCCCTCGGCGAGGGCGACACCCCCGAGCAGCACCTGGACGACACCCTGGTCGCCGGCGCGGGCCTGTGCGACGAGGAGGCGGTCCGCATCCTGGTCACCGAGGGCCCCGACGCCGTACGCCGCCTCATCGCCACCGGCGCGCACTTCGACGAGTCCACCGAGGGCGGCCTGGCCCTCACCCGCGAGGGCGGCCACCACCGCCGCCGCATCGCCCACGCCGGCGGCGACGCCACGGGCGCGGAGATCTCCCGCGCCCTGGTCGAGGCGGTACGCGCACGCGGCATCCGCACCGTCGAGAACGCCCTCGTCCTCGACCTCCTCACAGACACCGAGGGCCGCACCGCCGGCGTCACCCTGCACGTCATGGGCGAGGGCCAGCACGACGGCGTCGGGGCGGTGCACGCCCCCGCCGTCGTCCTCGCCACCGGCGGCATGGGCCAGGTCTTCTCGGCCACGACGAACCCCGCCGTCTCCACGGGCGACGGCGTGGCACTCGCCCTCCGCGCGGGCGCCGAGGTGAGCGACCTGGAGTTCGTCCAGTTCCACCCCACGGTCCTCTTCCTCGGTCCGGACGCCGAGGGCCAGCAGCCCCTGGTCTCGGAGGCGGTACGCGGCGAGGGCGCCCACCTGGTGGACGCCGACGGCGTGCGCTTCATGCGGGGACAGCACGAACTGGCCGAACTGGCCCCCCGGGACATCGTCGCCAAGGGCATCACGCGCCGCATGCAGGAGCGGGACGCCGAGCACATGTACCTGGACGCGCGCCACTTCGGCGCGGCGATGTGGGAGAACCGCTTCCCCACGATCCTCGCCGCCTGCCGCGCCCACGGCATCGATCCGGTCACCGAGCCGATCCCGGTCGCCCCGGCCGCCCACTACGCCTCCGGCGGCGTCCGCACCGACGCCCGCGGCCGTACGACGGTCCCCGGCCTGTACGCGTGCGGCGAGGTCGCCTGCACCGGTGTGCACGGCGCCAACCGCCTGGCGTCCAACTCTCTCCTGGAGGGCCTGGTCTACGCCGAGCGCATCGCCGCGGACATAGCCACCGGCCACGCGGACGACACCCTCCACGCGCGCGTGCCCGAGCCCGTCCCGCACCCCGAGCACCCGACGCACCCCCTCCTCCCGCCCGAGTCCCGCCTCACCATCCAGCGGATCATGACCGAGGGCGCCGGCGTCCTGCGCTCGGCCGACTCCCTCACGCGGGCGGCGGACCGGCTGTCCCACCTCCACACCGAGGCCCGCGAAGCCCTGCACGAGAACGGCAAGACGTCCGAGCCGGGCGTGGACACCTGGGAGGCCACGAATCTCCTCTGCGTGGCCCGCGTCCTGGTGGCCGCGGCGGCACAGCGCGAGGAGACCCGCGGCTGCCACTGGCGCGAGGACCACGCGGACCGCGACGACACGACGTGGCGCCGCCACATCGTCGTACGCCTGAACCCGGACCGATCCCTCGCCGTGCACACCACGGACACGCCAGAATTCCCCCCGACCACCCACGGCCCCCAGCCGGCGCAGCCTCCCCAGGAGCAGTGACAGCAGTGAACACCCCCGACCTTCCCCTCGCCTCCACCGGAGGCTGCGGCGACGGCTGCGCCTGCGGCGCGGACACCGACGAAGACGCCTTCATGGAGTGCGGCCTCGACCCCGCACTCGCGGCACTGATGCTGGACTCCGGCCTCGACCCCGTGGAGGTCGAGGACCTCGCGAACCTCGCCATCCAGGAGGACCTGGCGGGCGGCGTGGACGTGACGACGGTCGCGACCATCCCCGAGGACGCCGTGGCCACCGCCGACTTCACCGCGCGCGAGGCGGGCGTGGTGGCCGGTCTCAGGGTCGCCGAGGCGGTGATGTCGGTCGTCTGCACGGACGAGTTCGAGGTGGAACGCCACGTCGAGGACGGCGACCGCGTCGAAGCGGGCCAGAAGCTCCTCTCCGTCACCACCCGCACCCGCGACATCCTCACCGCCGAACGCAGCGCGCTGAACCTCCTGTGCCGCCTGTCGGGCATCGCGACGGCCACGCGCGCGTGGGCGGACGTCCTGGAGGGCACGAAGGCCAAGGTCCGCGACACCCGCAAGACGACCCCGGGTCTGCGCTCCCTCGAGAAGTTCGCCGTCCGCTGCGGCGGCGGCGTCAACCACCGCATGTCCCTCTCGGACGCCGCCCTGGTCAAGGACAACCACGTGGTGGCCGCCGGCGGCGTGGCAGCGGCCTTCCAGGCCGTCCGCGAGCGCTTCCCCGACGTCCCCATCGAGGTCGAGGTCGACACCCTGCACCAGCTCCGCGAGGTGGTGGACGCGGGCGCGGACCTGATCCTCCTGGACAACTTCACGCCGGACGAGTGCGAGGAAGCGGTGGCCCTGGTCGCCGGCCGGGCCGCCCTGGAGGCCTCGGGCCGCCTGACCCTCACCAACGCCAAGGCGTACGCGGCCACGGGCGTCGACTACCTGGCCGTGGGCGCCCTCACCCACAGCTCCCCGATCCTGGACATCGGCCTGGACCTGCGAGCGGCGGAGTAGACCCCATGCTGCTGACGATCGACGTAGGCAACACACACACCGTCCTGGGCCTCTTCGACGGCGAGGACATCGTCGAGCACTGGCGCATCTCCACCGACTCGCGCCGCACGGCCGACGAGCTGGCGGTCCTCCTCCAGGGCCTGATGGGCATGCACCCGCTCCTCGGCGACGAGCTGGGCGACGGCATCGACGGCATCGCCATCTGCGCGACGGTCCCCTCGGTCCTGCACGAACTCCGCGAGGTCACCCGCCGCTACTACGGCGACGTCCCCGCGGTCCTGGTCGAACCGGGCGTCAAGACGGGCGTCCCGATCCTCACCGACCACCCCAAGGAGGTCGGCGCCGACCGCATCATCAACGCGGTCGCGGCCGTCGAGCTCTACGGCGGCCCGGCGATCGTCGTGGACTTCGGCACGGCGACGACGTTCGACGCGGTGAGCGCGCGCGGGGAGTACATCGGCGGCGTCATCGCCCCCGGTATCGAGATCTCGGTCGAGGCGCTGGGCGTCAAGGGCGCCCAGCTCCGCAAGATCGAGGTGGCGCGTCCCCGCAGCGTGATCGGCAAGAACACGGTCGAGGCGATGCAGTCCGGGATCATCTACGGCTTCGCCGGCCAGGTCGACGGGGTCGTCAACCGCATGGCCCGCGAGCTGGCCGACGACCCCGACGAGGTCACGGTCATCGCGACGGGCGGACTGGCGCCGATGGTCCTCGGCGAGTCCTCGGTCATCGACGAACACGAGCCGTGGCTGACGCTGATGGGGCTCCGCCTGGTGTACGAGCGGAACGTGTCCCGCATGTAGCGGGCGCCGGGGGTGGGTCGCGCGGCCCGGCGCTACCGGGGTGCCTCCCCCACTCTCGGCTTCGCTCGAGCGGGAGGTGCCCCCACCGCCCACCCGTGCCGCCCCTGGGGGCACCTCCCAGGCCGTTCAGGCACTGGGGGAGGCACGACTGCCCGCAGCTGCGCGGCGCGGCCCCGACCCACAACACAACGCACCGCGCTACCCGCGCCCCCACCCGAACCCGCACAGGCCGCCGCAGGCACTTGCAGGCACCCGCAGACACCCGCATACGAGTGGCCCCCCACGCCACACCCGCCCCCTATGCCGAGTTTGTCTGATTAGCGCGTATCGTCGCCGCATGCCCACGCCCTACGGATCCTGCGGCGGCATGGCGTTCGGTGCTCAGGAGCTGCGTGTGCTCCGGCGCGCCCTCGCCCTCGCCCTGAACCCCAGCCCCGTCTCGGCGGAGGAGGCCCACGACTGTCTCCGCCTCGCAGAGTCGCTCGACGAGACGATGCGGGAGAGCGCCCGGCTGCGCGCCTTCCTGGTGGCCGACCTCGCCCGGTACCGCGCCGCGCTCCCCGGCACCGTCACCGGCTACCTCGCGCTCCTGGACGAGGCGCTGGGCGCCGGGCACCGCCCGGACGCGGACGACCTCGCCGCCCTCGGAGCCCTGCGCGGCAACCCCGCCGCGGCCACCCTCCTGGCCCGCTGCAGGCCGCCGGCGCCCACGGCGGCCCCCGCGCCCACAGTCGTCCTCCCCGCCGCGCGTACCCGCCTCCACGCCCTCCCCGGCGGCCAGCAGTCCGACAAGAAACCCGCACAGAAGCCCGCCCAGAAACCGGCCCCCCGCCCGGCCCCCCACCCCGCCCCGGCCACCCCGAAGCGCCCCGTCCCCACCCCGGGCGAGGTCTTCCCGCCCCGCAGGCCGGCCCCGCCCGCCCCCGGCTCCCGGCACCACCTCGCGGCCGGCTGACACGGCCTGGCTACCCTGGTTCCATGGACTACGTCTCCGCGCTCCTGCCCCCGGCCGTCATGGCCGTGTTCTTCATCGGCGTGATCAGGGTGATCGTGAAGACCCAGGGCGGCGCCAACAAGGCCAAGGAGGACGCGGCCGTCGACGCCGCCCTCGCGCGAGCGGAGGGCGCCCGCCAGACGCCCGCCCACCCCGAGGCCTGACCGGCCGCGTACGACTCCGCGCACGACTCCGCGCACGACGCCGCGCACGGACACCGCGTACGACTCCCCGCACCCACCGCGAGGAGTCGTACGCCCTTTTTGTGCCCATTCGCTCGCAAAATCGCACGTCCGGCACGCCATCGCCTGGATCTCCCACTATCGTTCAGAGCGTGCCTCGCCCATTGGGAGAACTCGAAGACGCGGTCATGACGAGGGTGTGGAAGTGGAACCGCCCCGTGACCGTTCGAGAAGTCCTGGAAGATCTGCAACAGGAACGGTCCATCGCGTACACCACGGTGATGACCGTTTTGGACAATCTCCATCAGAAGGGCTGGGTGCGCCGCGAGTCGGAAGGCCGGGCCTATCGATATGAGGCGGTCTCCACCCGTGCCGCCTACGCCGCCGCGCTGATGAACGACGCATGGTCTCAGAGCGACAACCCCGCCGCCGCCCTCATCGCCTTCTTCGGCATGATGAGCGAGGAACAGCGCGAGGCACTCAGAGACGCCATCCGCATCGTGCAGGGACCGGAAACCCCCGCGCCCAACCCCGGCTCGGTACCGGACGCGGGCGAGCGATAGCGTCCCCACATGTCAAAAGCCATCACCGTCCGGCGGGCCCGCACCAGCGATGTCCCCGACGTACGCCGGCTCCTCGACACGTACGTCCGTGACCGCATCCTGCTCGACAAAGCGATGGTGACGCTTTACGAGAGCATCCAGGAGTTCTGGGTCGCGGAACGGGACGACAACGCCGAGGTGGTCGGCTGCGGTGCCCTGCACGTGATGTGGGAAGACCTGGCGGAAGTACGCACTCTCGCGGTGAAGCCGGGCCTGAAGGGCTACGGTGTCGGCCACCGACTGCTGGAGAAGCTGGTGGAGACGGCACGCTGGCTCGGTGTTCGCCGCGTATTCTGCCTGACCTTCGAAGTGGACTTCTTCGGCAAGCACGGCTTCGTGGAGATCGGGGAGACACCCGTCGACACCGATGTCTACGCGGAGCTGCTGCGTTCCTATGACGAGGGCGTAGCGGAGTTCCTGGGTCTCGAACGAGTGAAACCGAACACCTTGGGCAACAGCCGGATGCTTCTGCATCTGTGATCGTCGGGCAACGACACGCATCCGTAGCTCTTCGCAGACCTTCGCAGACCTTCGCCAGGTTTATTCCACCGGCGGACCGTTCGCGGGTTCCCTATGTCCGAAACGCGCATCTTTCCGGCCCGGGGGCGGGCTACCGGTCTCCACCGAGGGTTTGTGTTTTTCCGGCAAAAGCGGTTTGCTTTCCGACGTACTGCAGTACTGCATATAACAAGGGACGGCGATACGGCGGACGCCGACGGACCTCCGGCCCTCAAGTTATCGATGAAAGGAAATCCGGTGGCACAGAAGGTTCAGGTCCTTCTTGTCGACGACCTCGACGGTGGCGAGGCAGACGAGACCGTGACGTTCGCGCTGGACGGCAAGACGTACGAGATCGATCTCACCACCGCCAATGCGGACAAGCTCCGTGGGCTTCTCGATCCTTACCTGAAGGGCGGTCGTCGTACCGGGGGCC
The DNA here is from genome assembly GCF_042268605.1 of Streptomyces sp. NPDC056296. Taxonomy (NCBI): domain Bacteria; kingdom Bacillati; phylum Actinomycetota; class Actinomycetes; order Kitasatosporales; family Streptomycetaceae; genus Streptomyces; species Streptomyces sp. NPDC056296. The sequence goes on from NZ_JBHJRX010000052.1 coordinate 40,331, forward strand.
GCGCTTCGGGCGGACGCGGCAAGGCGCGCGCTTCTTCCGGCGGCAGCCAGGACACCGCGGCCATCCGCGCGTGGGCCAAGGAGAACGGCTACGAGGTCAACGACCGCGGCCGTGTTCCCGCGATGATCCGCGAGGCGTACGAGACGGCCAACGGCTGATCACCCGACCCGCGCCACGAACGGGGAGGACGGCTGGGGCAGGGAGAGCCGGACCCGGTGGCACTGAGTCGCCAGCGTCCGGACCAGTCGCGCGAGATCGGGGGCGGTTCCAGTGCCCCCCATGGCCGACAGTGTCGGCAGCGAGGCCTCGACCTCGCACCCCGGCTCCGGGGCGCGCAGCCAGACGGCGGCGCCCTGCAGGCCGTCGCGACCCGGGGGACGCGGCGGCAGGCCGGTCGAGCCCGGTTCGGGAGCCAGGGGCGCCTCCATGAGGCCGCCCGCGCCGATCGCCGTCAGGTCGAGCGGCAGCGAGCCCCACTCCAGCCACTCCAGCAGCCCGGGCATCTCCTCCGCGCCGCCCGCCGCCACGAGCAGCAGCATCCGCTCGCCCCGGACGGCCACCGGAAAGCAGGGCCGCCGCGGGGCCGGACCGGGTCGCCGCGTCGGCCCGAGCCGCTCCAGTGCCGCGTGGCCGGCCTCGGCCGGGACGTCCAGTACGTCGAAACGGACGCCCGCGCGCAGCCGCACCGGGGCCCCGGGAACCGTCGGCCAGCCGAGCACGCTCTCGTACCACCACCGCACCCGCTCCCACGTGCCGCCCGCTTCGAGCGGCCGACGGGGGGACGGCACCGAGGGGTCGGCGGATGCCGCCGGGGCAGGGGGTCGGGGAGGGGCTGTCCGGGCCGAGGGGACCGGGGGAACCGGAGGAACCGAGGGCTGGGCGCCGACCATGCCAAGTGCAACAGCCGGAAGAGCGCTCAGGTTACGCTGGGTGGTGCGGTGAATGCGCTGGGTATCGAAAGAGGGGGCGTGCGGGGGTGCGGCGAGGCGCAAGGTTGTTCGCCCGTAGCGGAGGGAACCGGGGCGCGCGGCATGGAGTGTCAGTCCCAGCGGGTAAGACATCCCTAGTGGGAGGGGGCGACACGCAGATCGGGCCGTCTTACGTTCGCCATCGGCGTACTGGCGAGTGGGGTAAGTGCCTGGCCTGCGGGAACATCGTCTCGCACCATCGGGTTGTGGCAGATGTCGGCGTCAGGGGTCAGGAGGCCATCGACGGTGTCGGCAGTTGGAATGAGCGGTCCCCGCTTGCGGGACTAAGCTGCGGAAGGACAGGGAGGGGAAGTTCCCCTTACTGCCTGACCGCTCTGAGGAGCGATTAACGATGTTCGAGAGGTTCACCGACCGCGCGCGGCGGGTTGTCGTCCTGGCTCAGGAAGAAGCCCGGATGCTCAACCACAACTACATCGGCACCGAGCACATCCTCCTGGGCCTGATCCACGAGGGTGAGGGTGTCGCCGCCAAGGCCCTTGAGAGCCTCGGGATTTCGCTCGAGGCGGTCCGCCAGCAGGTGGAGGAGATCATCGGCCAGGGCCAGCAGGCCCCTTCCGGCCATATCCCCTTCACCCCCCGTGCCAAGAAGGTTCTGGAGCTCTCGCTGCGCGAGGCCCTCCAGCTGGGCCACAACTACATCGGCACGGAGCACATCCTGCTCGGCCTGATCCGTGAGGGCGAGGGCGTCGCCGCCCAGGTCCTGGTCAAGCTGGGCGCCGATCTCAACCGGGTGCGGCAGCAGGTCATCCAGCTGCTCTCCGGTTACCAGGGCAAGGAGACCGCCACCGCCGGCGGTCCTGCGGAGGGCACGCCTTCCACGTCCCTGGTCCTCGACCAGTTCGGCCGGAACCTCACCCAGGCCGCTCGTGAGTCCAAGCTCGACCCGGTCATCGGGCGCGAGAAGGAGATCGAGCGGGTCATGCAGGTGCTGTCCCGCCGTACCAAGAACAACCCGGTGCTGATCGGTGAGCCCGGCGTCGGCAAGACCGCCGTCGTCGAGGGCCTCGCGCAGGCCATCGTCAAGGGCGAGGTGCCCGAGACCCTCAAGGACAAGCACCTCTACACCCTGGACCTCGGCGCGCTGGTCGCCGGCTCCCGCTACCGCGGTGACTTCGAGGAGCGCCTGAAGAAGGTGCTCAAGGAGATCCGCACCCGCGGCGACATCATCCTGTTCATCGACGAGCTGCACACGCTGGTCGGTGCGGGTGCCGCCGAGGGCGCCATCGACGCCGCGTCGATCCTCAAGCCGATGCTGGCCCGTGGTGAGCTGCAGACCATCGGTGCGACCACGCTGGACGAGTACCGCAAGCACCTGGAGAAGGACGCGGCCCTCGAGCGCCGCTTCCAGCCGATCCAGGTCGCGGAGCCGTCGCTGCCGCACACGATCGAGATCCTCAAGGGTCTCCGTGACCGGTACGAGGCCCACCACCGCGTCTCCATCACGGACGAGGCCCTGGTCCAGGCGGCCACCCTCGCCGACCGCTACATCTCGGACCGCTTCCTGCCGGACAAGGCGATCGACCTGATCGACGAGGCCGGTTCCCGGATGCGCATCCGCCGGATGACCGCGCCGCCGGACCTGCGCGAGTTCGACGAGAAGATCGCCGGCGTCCGCCGTGACAAGGAGTCCGCGATCGACTCGCAGGACTTCGAGAAGGCCGCCTCCCTCCGCGACAAGGAGAAGCAGCTCCTGGCCGCCAAGGCCAAGCGGGAGAAGGAGTGGAAGGCCGGCGACATGGACGTCGTCGCCGAGGTCGACGGCGAGCTGATCGCCGAGGTCCTCGCCACGGCGACCGGCATCCCGGTCTTCAAGCTCACGGAGGAGGAGTCGTCCCGCCTGCTGCGCATGGAGGACGAGCTCCACAAGCGGGTCATCGGCCAGGTCGACGCCGTCAAGGCGCTGTCCAAGGCGATCCGCCGTACCCGTGCCGGCCTGAAGGACCCGAAGCGTCCCGGTGGCTCGTTCATCTTCGCCGGTCCGTCCGGTGTCGGTAAGACCGAGCTGTCCAAGGCGCTCGCGGAGTTCCTCTTCGGTGACGAGGACGCGCTGATCTCCCTCGACATGTCGGAGTTCAGCGAGAAGCACACGGTGTCGCGTCTCTTCGGTTCCCCGCCCGGATACGTGGGTTACGAAGAGGGCGGCCAGCTGACCGAGAAGGTCCGCCGCAAGCCGTTCTCCGTCGTTCTCTTCGACGAGGTCGAGAAGGCCCACCCGGACATCTTCAACTCGCTGCTGCAGATCCTGGAGGACGGTCGCCTGACCGACTCCCAGGGCCGGGTCGTGGACTTCAAGAACACGGTCATCATCATGACGACCAACCTCGGCACCCGGGACATCTCCAAGGGCTTCAACCTCGGCTTCGCCGCCGCGGGTGACAAGAAGTCCAACTACGAGCGCATGAAGAACAAGGTCCAGGACGAGCTCAAGCAGCACTTCCGGCCCGAGTTCCTCAACCGCGTCGACGACGTGGTCGTCTTCCCGCAGCTCAGCCAGGACGACATCCTGCGGATCGTCGACCTGATGATCGACAAGGTCGACGAGCGCCTCAAGGACCGGGACATGGGCATCGAGCTCTCCCAGTCCGCCAAGGAGCTGCTGTCCAAGAAGGGCTACGACCCGGTGCTGGGCGCGCGTCCGCTGCGCCGCACGATCCAGCGCGAGGTCGAGGACACGCTGTCGGAGAAGATCCTCTTCGGCGAGCTGCGTCCCGGCCACATCGTGGTCGTGGACACCGAGGGCGAGGGCGACGCGGCGACCTTCACCTTCCGGGGTGAGGAGAAGTCGGCGCTCCCCGACGTCCCGCCGATCGAGCAGGCGGCCGGCGGTGCCGGGCCGAATCTGAGCAAGGAGGCGTAGCCCTCCGGGGGTGAGCCTGGAAAGGGGCTGCCCGGGACTTCGGTCCCGGGCAGCCCCTTTCTCTTGCCGCGGTGGGTGGCGGCGTCACTCCAGGACGACTTCCGCGTCGGGGAAGAGGGCGGCGAGGCGGTCGGTGTCCAGGGTGGCACCGTGGGCGGCGCTGAGAGTGACGGTGCGCAGGTCGGGCAGGAGGGGCCGGAGGACCGAGATGTCCTCGTCGCCCTCCAGAGCCATGAGATTGAGGCTGGCGACGCCGGGGAGAGCGGGCATCGGGCCGAGGTTGTCCGGGAAGAGGCGCCCGTCCAGGTACAGGAGGACGAGCTGCCGCAGACTCCGGACCTCTGCCCAGTCCTCAGCGGTGAGCGGCGTGGTCGGGGCCAGGTACACGGCCCCCAACGTCTCCCAGTGGGAGAGGCCGCGAAGCCCGGTACCGGCGGTGGCGTCGTCGCCGAGGTAGAGGTACGCCAAGGGCGCCTCCGTGGGAAGCGAGTCGGTCAGCCGCGTGCCCGGGAGCCGTTGGTCCACGGACAGCTGGACGACCGAGGTCAGGTCCGGCAGACCGGCGAGATCGGCGGTCTCCATGACCAGGAGGTCGGTGAGCGACAAGGCCGCGAGCTGCCCCAGGCCGCGCGCCGATGAGCAGTGGATCAGCAGCAGCTTCAGCGAGTCGAAGGCCGACAGCTCACCCAGCTCGGTCACCTCGGGGTTGGCGACGATGTGCAACTGCTCGACAGTCCCCGGGTCCGCCACGCAGCCGAGCATCTCGCTCGTCCGGTGTGGTCCGCGGAACCCGAGGCGAGCCCACGGCCCCATCACGGCGACCGCCTCGCGCTGGGCCACGGTCGCGCACGTCAGGAACAGCCCCGTCCGGTCCAGGTGATCCAGGACTTCGACGGCGTACTCGTGCGCGTCGAACCGGTCCCACGTCCCGACCAGCTGCCGTCGCACATCGAGATCCGCGTGTTCCCGGAACCGGCGGAGCACCGCGAGCGCCCCGCTCGGCTCCTGCCGTGCCGGCAGCGAAGCCGTCACCGTGATCCCGTGCGCCTCCGCGTCCGTCAGTCCTTCCGGCCCTGGCAGCAGCTCCAGGACCAGCGGTCCCGCCTCCACCAGCGCCTTGGCGTCCTCCTTGGACCGCGGCGGAATCAGCTCCCCCGCCCGCGCCTCCACCTCCGCCCGCACCGCCGGATCGAGGGCGGTCGCGTGCTCCAGGCACGCCAGTGCCAGCAAGGTCAGCCGCGGGGTGTCCTCCGCCAGCAGCCGGCGCAGCAGGACCGCACGCTCCCCGGGCCGGGCGTGCGCCACGGCCATGCGGATCACGTCCTCCCACTGGGTGTCGTCCGCACGGCCGGCGATGACGTCGAGGTGGCCCTCCTCGACCGCGTACCGCGCGCCCAGGTAGTCCTGGAAGGTGCGGTGGACGAACTCCAGGACCCCTTCCGCGGGCCGTCGGAGCAGCCCACTGCGCAGGACCAGCGCCCGCAGGACCGTCGCCGCGTCCCCCTGCCCCGCCGCCGAGGCGACCGACGGCAGCGAGCGCTCCACGATGCCCTCGGCCGTCTCGACCTCCATCTCCGTGCGCCCGCTCAGCACCAGCGCGTACGCCAGCCGCTGGAGCAGCTCCAGTTGGGCCTCCTCGCTCAGCTCGACCGCCTCCATGCCACGCTCCCGGTCCCGGCGGGCCAGCAGCATCGTGAGGGCGGCGTCGTACAACTCCTTGCGTCCCGTGGGGAGGTAGCCCCGCCGCTCCCGGTGCAGGGCGCAGATCAGGCCGCACATCAGCGGGTTGGTGGCGAGGCGGGCCAGATCCCGCTTGGTGCGCAGGGCGTCGAGCAGCTTCGCCTCGTATGCGGGGGCGTCGGCCGCCGCGTGCCAGCGCCGGACGAAGGTGGTGACGTCGGGCCGGCGCATCGGGGTGAGGGCCAGTTCCCGGAAGCCCTCGGGGGCCAGCCAGTCGGGGCGTACGGCGGTGGGGCGGGAGGTGAGCAGCCAGCGGTTGCCGGGGAAGGCGCGGATGAGGGCGAGGAGCCAGTCGCGGGTGCGGTGCCGCTCGGCGGCGGGGATCTCGTCCAGGCCGTCGACGAGGACCAGGCCCCGGCCGGCGCTCAGCACCCGTTCCGCCCAGCCCTCGGCCGGGGTGAGCGGGCAGCCCACCGCCGTGAGGAAGGCGGCGGGTGCGGGGAGCGTGCCCGCCCGGACGAGGGTGCGCAGCGGCAGGACGTACGGGACCCGGTCGCCCTCCCGGGCGGCGGTGACCGCCAGCCACTGCACGAGGGTCGTCTTGCCGGAACCCGCGTCGCCGCGCAGCAGCACACGGTCGTGGGTGAGGAGGGCGTCCTCGGCGGGGAGGCGCACGGTGCGTTCCGTCTCCGCGTACTCCCCCGGGAGGGCGGCGCGTTCCCCGTCGCCGGTCGCCTCCAGGCTCAGGTAGGCGACTTCCAGGGGCCACCTGTCCGGGGAGTCGCGCAGGTCGATGCCGTAGATGGTGATGCGGTTGTGCTGCTCGGCCACGTACGGCAGGTACCGGCGTTCGAAGGCCGTGTCCCGCGCGTCCGGGCGGGGCACCCTCGTGATCAGCTCGTCCACCTTCGCGATCAGCTCGGCCTGGCCGCGGGTCTGGGCCACCAGGGTCCGGGCGACGAAGGTGGAGCGTCGGGTGAAGAACTCCAGGATGTGCAGGCAGGCCCACTCCGTCGCGGAGTCGAGGAAGTAGCCCGCGTCGGCGGACAGGCCGACACCCGCCCCGACGGCGGAGGCCTGCCGCCGCAACCGGGCGGCCAGCTCACCGTGGCCCAGCCCGACCGCCTGCACGTCGTCCATGTCCAGGTCGCCGAGGGCCAGCAGGCGGGCCGTCAGGGCGTCGGTGACGGCCTCCGTCTCGTCGCGCGGGAAGGGCGGCTCGCCGGGGGAGTCCAGGGAGTCCCCGACCAGCCGCCCCGCGAGACGGCGCACCTCCTTCTCGCCGAGCGTGCGCTGCTCGCCCCGGAATGCCACGAGGTGGGTCAGCCGGACCGGCCTGTCGACCAGTCCGGCGCCGGGGCCGTTCGTCGCGAAGAGCTTCTTCACCAGCGGGGCGACCAGGCTGGACGCCAACTTCCCGCCGAGTACCGCTGGTTCCATGCGCCACCCCCGTGGTCGTTCGACGGGGGGAGCCTATCGAGCGTCAGGACAGCTGGCCGTCGTAGTCCGGGAGTTTGAACGTCTTCTCGGCGTGGCCGCCCGACAGGTCGGTGGCGCTGTTGCCGATGTTCGCGGTGATCGTGTAGCCCTGCGACTCGATCTTGGCGCGCTGTTCCGTCTTGTACTCGGCGACGTCCCGGAACAGGTCGAGGAAGCCGCGGACGTACAGGCCGGAGGAGTCGTAGCCGGCGTGGTCGAGGTTCCACTCGGTGGGCGCCTCGATGATGCCCGGGCGGGCGGTCACGAAGAACAGGGCGACGCCGTGCTCCTGGGCGTACTGCGCGGCCTCCAGGACCGGCCGGTTGGCGGGCTGCGGGTAGCTGAAGCCGAAGTCGGTCTCCAGGGAGGTGTTGTCGATGTCGAGGACGATCGCCTGCTTCTCGCCGGGGCCGGCGTCGGCGATCCGCTCCTTCAGGTAGGGCAGCGCTCCGTCCATCACGGCCTGACAGTCCCGCTGCCAGGTGGCGTAGTCGACGTCCGCGGCCGCCGCCGCCGATGCCGCGGTCACCGTGGCGCGCGGCGTCTCGGCCGGGGCGGCGACGGCCGGCGTGACCGTCGCGGTGAGCGCCGCCGCGGTGACGGCGGCCGTGCCCGCGGCCCGCTTCCAGGTGCGCCGGGTATGTCTGGTCTGTCCGGTCTGTTCGGTCATGGGGGGTTGGGTCCTCTCATGCCTGCGCGGATGCCTGACGGCAACAAAGTTGTCGCGTGCATGCTTGCCCGAACAAGTGGCCGGACGGCAACGATTGGGTTACTGAGCAGTAGTCAGCCGAGGCGGCGGGGCCGACACCGGCCCGCCACCGCCGCCACCGCCCCCCTGGGGGGCCGCGCCCTCGTCACGCTGTGATCTCCACCCCGTTCGGCACGTTCCGCACCCGCGGCAGGCGGGGGTTGACCCGCAGCACCCGCAGCCGGGGGAACCCGGACAGCCAGGAGACGTCCGTGTCGGGGAGCTCCGCGTTGAGCCAGAGGTGGGTCAGCTGGTCGGGGGCCAGGCCCGCCAGCAGTTCCTCGGCGCGCATCACCCCGGCCACCTGGATGCGCGGGCGCCCGCCGAGTTCACGCAGCGCCGCCAGTTCGGTGGTGTCGGCGACGGGGAAGTAGAGGCCGTCCGGATCCAGATGGGCGATGATCTCGTGGGCGTACCGCTCGGTGTCGAAGTGCCGCCAGCCCCGGACGAGTTCGGTGCGGACCGGCAGGGCGGAGCGGGACCGGAGGCGGACCAGGTAGTCGATGGCGGCGTCGTCCTGGACGCGGGTGGCGGTGATGGCGAGCAGCAGCGCCTGCCGGTCGTCGGGGACCTGACCCGGGTCGGGCAGCAGCTCCAGGACGATGGGGCCGACCCAGCCCAGCCCGCGGGCGGCCGGCTCCGTGCTGGGGCGCACCAGGTTCTTCGTACGGTCGTGGACCAGCCGCTGGACGGCCGGATCGAGTTCGGTGACGTGGTCCAGGCAGGCCGCGGCCATCAGCCGCCGGTGGTTGATCTGCGGGCGGCGCAGTCCGGGCGCCGCCGCGAGCAGCCGCTCCAGGAACTGGGAGCACTCCTCGGGGCGGGCGTGCGCGGCGGCCATGCGGATGACCTCCTCCCACTCGGACTGGTGGGCGTGGTCCACCAGCGTGGGGAACCGGCCGCGCGCCACGATCTCCTTGGCGGCCAGATAGTCCTGGAAGGTGCGGTGGACGAAGTCGACCGACTCTCCCGACCGTTCGCGCAGCAGACCGGTGCGGTGCAGCAGGTGGCGGAAGATCTTCGCGCCGTCCCCCTGCGCACGGGCGGCGGGCATGGCGGGCAGCGCGGCGTCCAGGATGCCGACCGCCCGCTCGCGGGTCAGCTCGGAGGCGTCCTCCTCCAGCATCGCGTGGGCCAGCTTCTGCAGCAGCCGCTCCCGGGTGCTCTGCTGGAGCCGCACGTCGTCGGCGTACAGCACGTCCCGCTCGGGGTCGCGGCGCTGCAGCAGCATCTCCAGGGCGGCGTCGTAGAGCTCCTTGCGGCCGCTGGGGAGGGAGCCGGCGCGGTCCCGGTTCAGGGCGCATATCAGGCCGCACATCAGGGGGTTGGTGGCGAGCTGGCGCAGCTCGCGGTAGATCCGTACGGAGTGCAGCAGCCGTTGCTCGTACTCGTCGAGCGCACCCCGCTCCCGCGGCCCGGTCGAGCGGCTCTGCTCGTCGAGGCGGGCCGCCGAGTGCCAGTCCCGGATGAACCGCGTCACCTGGTCCCGCGACATGGGCGCCAGGGACAGCTCGACGAAGTCCTCCTCGGCCAGCCCGCCCCCCGAGAGCCAGCCGTCCGACACGGCGGAGGGCCGGGAGGTGACCAGGCAGCCGTTGCCGGAGAAGACCCGCAGCAGTCGGCGGAGCCGGTCGCGCAGTTCGCCGCGCGTCTTCTCCGGGGCTTCGTCGATGCCGTCGACCAGCAGCAGGGCACGGCCCGAGAGCAGGGTGCGCACCACCCACCCCTCCGGCGCCCGGCCGGCCAGCGGGTGCCGGACCGCGTGCAGGAAGTCGTCCGGCGCCGGGAAGCCCTCGCGGGCGAAGCGGCGTACGGGCAGGACGAAGGGGACCCGGGAGCCCTGGCGGGCGGCGGCCACGGCCAGCCACTGGACCAGGGTCGTCTTGCCGGAGCCCGCGCCGCCGCGCAGCAGCACGCGTTCGTGGTCCTCCAGGGCGCGGTCCGCGAGCAGGACGGTGCGCTGCTCGTCCTCCGCGCCGCCCACACCGCCGCTGCGCTCCTCCGCCTCCAGGCTCAGGTACGTCTCCTCCAGCGGCCAACGGTCCGGTGCGTTGGGGAAGTCCACGCCGACGATGGTCAGCCAGCCGTGCCGCCGGGCCACCCACTGGGCGTACTCGGCCTCGAACGCCGCGTCCTCCTCGGACCGTTCGGGCTGCCGGGCCGCCGCCTCCGCGTCGCCCAGGTCGACCAGCTGGGCGATCCGGCCGGCCCGCCCCGCCAGATGGCGCTGGAGATAGGGGGAGCGCCGCACCAGGTGGTGCAGGACGTGCAGGCACACGGAGACCAGCAGCGCGTCGTGGAACCAGGCGGCGTCCGGCGACAGTTCCCGGTCCGCGCCCTGCACCGCGCCCCGCAGCCGCCGCGCGTAGTCCTGCGGGCCGAGCCGTACGGCGTCGGCGTCGGTGACGTCGACCTCGGCGATCGCGAGCAGGGTGCGGGCCAGGACGTCGACGACCGGGGCCAGTTCGGCGGTGGGCGCGGCGTGCCGTTCGGCGGCGAGGTGGACCAGGTCGGCGGCGGTGCGGTGGACGTCGTCCGGGGTGGCGGACGCGTCCCGGCCGTGCCAGCCGACGAGGCCGGGGACCGGCTCGGAGAACACGGGCGGCCGGACGGGCTCGCGGAAGAGTCCGCGGACGAGAGGGGCGGCGAGATGGGAGGGGGTGCGGACGGCGGGATCCATGGATACGGCTTACCCCTGGGGTCGGGAGAACGAGTCGGGTGCGGGGAGCTGGACCTTCACTCCGTCCGGCACCTGCCGGGCCACGGCCGGGTCCGTGTCCGTGTCCGTCAGCACGGTCACGGAGCGCAGACCGGGGAAGGCCGAGAGCCAGGCCAGCCCCTCCACCGGATGCGCGAAGTCCAGCGTCAGATGGGCGAGGCGCTCCGCGACGATCAGGTCGGTCAGGTCGTCGACGCGGTACGCGCCGCGGACGTGGACGTGTTCCCAGCCGCCGAGCGAGCGCAGCGTGCGCAGGTCGTCGGCCGTGGACACGCCGACGGCCCACTGGCGGGGCAGGTGGGCGAGGATCTCGCGGGCGTACCGGTCCCGGTCGAACAGGTGCCAGGCGCCGGCGAGGGACTGCTGCACGCCGGAGCCGTGATGATCGCGGAAACGGCACAGGAACCGGAGCGCCGCCTCGCTGCCCACGCCGACCGCCGTGTGCACCACAAGGGCCGCCGTACGGGGATCGACCTCCTCCGGCCCCGGCAGCAGGCCCAGCACCAGGTCGCCCCCGGCGTGCGCCAGCTCCTTCGCCGCGTCGAAGGTGGCCGGCGGTATGTGCGTCCGCAGTCCGTCCTCCACCCGCTTGCGCGTCCCGGGTTCGGCTTCCGCCACGTACCGCAGCCCGGCGGCCGCCAGCAGGGTGCCGCGCGCGTGGCCCGAGTCCGCGAGCCGGCGCAGAACGTACTCCGCCTCCCTGGGCCTGGCGTGCGCGAGGGCGAGCAGGATGACGTCCTCCCAGTCGTCCAGCTCGGCGTGGTTGACCAGCAGGTCGAAGTCCATCTCCTGCACGGCCAGCCGGGCACCGAGATAGTCCCGGAAGGTGCGGTGGAGGAAGTCCACCCGCCCCTCGGCCGGCTCGCGCAGCAGTCCGGAGCGCAGCAGCAGCGCGCGGTAGACCTCCTCGTCGCCCGTGTCCGCCAGGTTCAGCGCGGGCAGCGCCCGGCCGGTGATCTGGAGGGCCTCGGCCCGGTCCATCTCCTGGCGGCCGTTGCGGATCAGCCACCACGCCAGCTTCTGCAACAGCTGCACCTGCGTGGCGTACGCCAACCGCACCCCGTCGGGACCGTGCAGCTCCCGCTCCCGGTCCCGGCGCTCCAGGAGCATGGTCAGGGCGGCCTCGTACAGGGACCTGCGGTCCTGCGGCAGGAAGCCGCGCCGGTCGCGGTGCAGGGCGCACAGCATGCCGCACATGAGGGGGTTGGTGGCGAGCTGGTTCAGTTCGGAGGTGCCCCGCACGGACGCCAGCAGCGACTCCCCGACCGACTCCTCCACCCCGGCCGCGCGGTGCCAGCGCCGCACGAAGGTGGCGATGTCGTCCTGGGACATCCGGGCGAGCACGCGCTCACCGAACCCCTCCGCGGCCAGCCAGTCCTCCGGTACGGCCGAGGGGCGGGAGGTGACCAGCCACAGGTTCCCGGGGAAGGCCCGCACCAGCTCGCGCAGCCAGCGCCGGGCGGCGGCGCGGCGCTCGCCGGCGATCTCGTCGATGCCGTCGACCAGCAGCACCCCGCGCCGGGCCCGCAGGACGCGCTCCACCCACCCCGGCGGCTGCTCCCCGGCGACGGGACAGCCGACCGCCCGCAGGAAGTCGCCGGGAAAGGGCAGCTCGGCCCCCGGCCGGACGATCCGGCGCATCGGCAGCACGAACGGCACCCGTCCGATGAGGTGGGTCAGCCCGTGGTCGTAGGCGCGTCCGGCCGCCGTCACCGCGAGCCACTGCACCAGGGTGGTCTTGCCGGAGCCGGCGACGCCGCGCAGGAACACCTGGTCCTGGCCGGCGAGCACCTGCTCGGCGGCCACGGTCAGGTACTCGGCGTCCCGGCGGCCCGCCCGTCCCGCCGCCTGCGGCCGGGTCGCCTCCAGGCTCAGATACGCCGTGTCCAGCGGCCACTCACGGGTCCCGGCGTCCAACCCGTAGATGGTGAGCGTGCCGTACCGGTCGGCGATGTGATCGGCGTAACGCTCCTCGAACCCGGCGTCCTCGGCCGACTGGGACGGCAGCCGTTCCAGGAGTACGTCGACGGCCTGGACCAGCCGCGCCAGCTGCTGGGTCTGGACGGTCTGCCGGCGGGCCACGTAGGTGGAGCGCTGGGTGAGGAAGTTCAGGATGTGCAGCGAGGCGGTGTGCAGCAGCCGCTCGTACAGCAGCACGCCGTCCCCGCTCAGGCCGTACGGGGACAGCGGCACGTTCGCACGCAGCTCGCGGGCGAAGCGGTCCGGCCCGAGCCCGACGGCCTCGTAGTCCTCGACGGTGATCTCGCCGAGCCGGGCGAGGGTGTGGGCCAGGGCTTCCTTGACGGCCGTCGCCTCGGTGGCGTCGACGGGCCGCTCCCGCGGGCCGGCCGACGCCAGCGCCCTGCGGACCAGCTCCGCGGCGATCCTGTCGACGTCCCTGGGCGTGACGCTCCGCTTCTCGCTCCGGAAGGACACCAGCGCCGATATCCGCACCGGCCGGTCGACGAGCCCGGCCCCCGGCCCGTCCCGGACGAAGAGCCTGCGGACGAGGGGCGCGACCGCGCTGGACGCGACACGGGCCCCGAGTGCTGTGACGTCGACCATGTTCCGAGCCTAGGTGAACGCCCTTGAGCGGGGGGTGGGTTAGCCGGGACAGGAGTAGCCCCCGTCACATTCACCGGCCCTTCGATCATGGTCACCGGTGACGTGCCGCACAGGCCTTCCGGGCTGTACTACGGGGAATAGTGGAAGCCGCAAGAACTACGAAAACGGACATATCAGTGCGGCGGGATGGTCGATTGGCGGGCGTCTGAGCTGGTTCTGTCCGGAATGGGTGCTCTGTCAAGAGTCGGGAAGTTTCGCGCTGAAGTACTAAATAGGGTCGTAGGTCACACCTTTGTGCGGTTCGGGCCCCCCGGGTTACCAATGTGGAGCCCGCCCGGTGAGCGCCTTCGCGTCCTGCCGGAGGGGCTTTCCTCTGCACCCGTCCCCATGAGGTTCGAATGTTTCCGCGTGTCACGTCCCGTTCTTCCCGTACGACCATCCGCACCCGCGCCGCGGTGATGGCCGCAGGCCTCGGAGCCTCGGTCGCACTGGGAGCCGGGGTCGCGGCCGCCACCGGCACCACGGCGGCTTCCAGCACCTCCACCGCCGCGAGCGCCGTCGAGGCCCAGGCCGCGGCGCAGGCCAAGGCGGCGAAGGCCGAGAAGGCCGGCGCGAAGACCGTCGCCGCCAAGAAGACGGCCACCAAGAAGAAGGCCGCCTCCTGGGTGGACCCGGTCAAGAAGTACAAGCTCACCGCCAGCTTCGCCCAGAACGGCGGCATGTGGGCCTCCAAGCACAGCGGCCAGGACTTCGCCGTGCCGATCGGCACCAACGTCGTCGCCGCGCACGGCGGCACCGTCGTCAAGGCCGGCGGCAACGGCGCCGGTGACGGCCCCGCCTACGGCAACGCGATCGTGATCAAGCACGGCAACGGCACGTACTCCCAGTACGCGCACCTGTCCAAGATCAACGTGAAGGCCGGCCAGATCGTGAAGACCGGCCAGTCCATCGCCAAGTCCGGCAACACCGGTAACTCCAGCGGCCCGCACCTGCACTTCGAGATCCGTACGACCCCGAACTACGGCTCGGCCGTCGACCCGGTCTCCTTCCTGCGCGCCAAGGGCGTGACCGTCTGAGGAGCAGGGCTACGCGCCTGATGAGCCCCGGTGCGCCTGGGTGACCAGATCGGTGGCGACCTCGAGAACAGCCGCGCGCTGTTCCTCGGGGTCGCCTTCGAGGTCCTTCAGGACGAACATCCCGGCGTGCAGCGTGAACAGCGCACTGACACAGCGGACCTGGTCGACCAGGTCCGCTTCCGGGTCGATGAGGCTGTCGCGCAGACCGAGCGTGCGGGTCTTGAACATCTCGCCGATGCGCAGGTCCCGCACCGTCGCCTGGTTCTCCTGCATGAAGCGGAACAGCGGCGCCGCGCCCGCCAGCGCCTCGCTGTAACGGCGGATGATCTCCTGTTTGGTCTCCAGCGTGTGCGGCTGCTCCCGCGCCCACGCGATCAGGTCCTCCATGGGCCGTGAGAGATCCTCGAAGATGCTGACGAGGATCTCTTCCTTGGTCTTGAAGTGGTAGTAGAGCGCGGCCTTGGTGACGTCCAGGCGCTCGGCGATCTCGCGCAGCGAGGTCTTCTCGTACCCCTGCTCGGCGAAGAGTTCGAGCGCCACGTCCTGGATGCGCTGGCGGGTGTTCCCGCGGCGTCGCTGCTGCTTGGTGCCGTCCATCGTGCCGCCCATCCTCCTACGCACCTCCTGTTCCGCGCACTTTCCGAAAACTTACTTGACGACCGGCTAGTTACGCGTCTAGCTTCCCGAGTGTAGTCAACTTGCCGGGCGGCAAGTAAGTAGGTCGGTGGAGCAGCGGTAGCTGGGGGAGTGGGAAGTGATGGCGGACACACCGGGAGTACGAGCGGAGGCGTCGGGGGTGCGATCCGGCGACGGCGGCGGTGCCAAGCAGCCGAAGAGCGTGCGGGTGGTCCTGCTCGCGCTCATGATCGCGATGATGCTCGCGATGCCAACATGATCATCGGCACCGCGATGCCGACGATCGTGGGTGAGCTGGGCGGCCTGGAACACCTCTCCTGGGTGGTCACCGCCTACACCCTCGCGACCGCGGCCTCCACCCCCCTCTGGGGCAAGATCGGTGACATGTACGGGCGCAAGGGCTCGTTCATGACGTCGATCGTGATCTTCCTGATCGGCTCGGCGCTCAGCGGCATGGCCCAGGACATGGGCCAGCTCATCGGCTTCCGCGCCGTCCAGGGCCTCGGCGCCGGCGGTCTGATGGTCGGCGTCATGGCCATCATCGGCGACCTCATACCGCCGCGGGAGCGCGGCAAGTACCAGGGCATGATGGCCGGCGTCATGGCGCTGGCGATGATCGGCGGACCGCTGGTCGGCGGCACCATCACCGACCACTGGGGCTGGCGCTGGTCCTTCTACATCAACCTCCCGCTCGGCGCGGTCGCGCTGATCGCCGTCAGCGCCGTACTGCACCTGCCGAAGAAGCGCAGCGAGGCCCGCATCGACTACCTGGGCGCCGCGCTGCTGACCGTCGGCATCACCGCCGTCGTGCTCGTCACCACCTGGGGCGGCACCGAGTACGCCTGGACCTCCGCGCGCATCATGGAGCTGATCGGCATCGGCGTCGCCGCGCTGGTCGGGTTCGTGTTCTGGCAGACCCGGGCCGCCGAGCCGATCATGCCGCTGCACATCTTCCGCAGCCGGAACTTCACGCTGATGTCCCTCATCGGCTTCATCGTCGGCTTCGTCATGTTCGGCGCCACCCTCTTCCTGCCGCTGTACCAGCAGGCGGTGCAGGGCGCGTCCGCCACCAACTCCGGGCTGCTGCTCCTGCCGATGCTGGGCGCGATGCTCGTCACGTCGATCGTCTCCGGGCGGGTCACCACGGGCACCGGGCGCTACAAGATCTTCCCGGTGGTGGGCGGCGCCCTGATGACCCTCGGCCTGTACCTGCTCTCGCTCATGGACACCGACACCAGCCGTTTCACCTCCGGGGTGTACATGGCAGTCGTCGGCCTCGGCATGGGCTGCCTGATGCAGATCACCATGCTGGTGGCGCAGAACAGCGTGGAGATGAAGGACATGGGCGTCGCGTCCTCCTCCGCCACCCTCTTCCGCACCCTCGGCTCCTCCTTCGGCGTGGCGATCATGGGCGCGCTGTTCAACCACCGGGTCCAGGACGTCATGGCGGAGAAGGCCGGGGCACTGGGCTCCAAGGTCACCGAGCAGTCGGCGCAGCTGGACGCGGCGAGCCTGGCCAAGCTGCCGGAGGCGGCACGCGTGGCGTACCAGGAGGCGGTGTCCTCCGGTACCCACGGCGCGTTCCTGCTCGGCGCCGTGGTGGCGGTGGTCGCCCTGGTCGCGGCGGTCTTCGTCAAGGAGGTGCCGCTGAAGGGGGCGGGCCCGAAGGCGGCCGACGCCCCGGCCGACGGCGACGGCGACACGACCGCGGCGAAGGCGCCGGTGACCGAGGCGGTGTGACGCCTGCCTGCCTGCCTGCCTGCCACAAGGGCCTCCGGGTGGTTCCGGCCACCCGGAGGCCCTTTGTCGTCGGTCCGGTCAGTTCCGGCGCGCGGTGACCAGGGCGAAGGAGAGGAACTCCCCGCCGTCGGTGGTGAGCATGTCGATGACGGCCCGGTCGTCCGCGTTCCGGCTGTCCGCCCGGTACCCGGCCCCCGCCCGCGCCCACAGCAGCCAGTTCCGCCAGGCGTCCTGCTGCAACCGCGCGGAGGTGACGTCCACCAGCTCGGTGACCCCCCACTGGAAGCGCCACCAATCGGCGGTGTGCCAGGCCATCGCCTCCCAGCCGACCACGTCCTTGATGTGCGGCGGGATCGCCCCCAGCTCGCGCACCTCCCGCGTCAGGGCGGGCGTCGCCATGCCCAACTGCCCGCCGGGACGCAGGAACCGTACGAGATACGGCAGGTAACTGTCCGCCGTACCGAAGTACTCGAACGCGTCGACGCTTACGACGGCGTCGAAGCTCTCCTCCTCGAACGGCAGCGCGTGCGCCTCCACCCGCACGGCCGTCACCCGGTCGCCGACTCCCGCGCCGGCGAAGACGGCCGTGGCCTTCTCCGGGGCGATCCACCAGTCGGCCGCGACGACCTCGGCGCCGTACTCACGGGCCAGGAACACAGACGTGGCGCCCTTGCCGGAACCGAGGTCGAGAATCCGCATCCCCGGTCGCAGGTCGAGATCCCGGGCGAGGTCCTCCAACAGCCACAGGGGGTTGGGACCCATGTCGAGGTCGAGCAGCCAGGCGGGGTCGTAGCGGGAGGAGCGCGGATAGCGGTCGGGGCGTATGAGATCACTCAAGGCAGTCACGATCATGGACCCAAGCGCATCGCCCTCCCGGGTACAACCGGTTTCGGCCAGGGCGTGGGCTGGTTGCCGGACTGCTCGGAAATCATTGGCAGGTGACAGATGAAGCCCCAGCCGGCCCGGCGAACGTCCCGGCCACAGCCGCAGGGTGGTGGCTGCGAAGACGCCGGGAGGGCGAGCGGAAACCGGGGGCGTGGCATGGACGGCAACAGCGGAAGAGACAGCGGAAGGCCCATCCGACGGGCGGAGCTGACCGGCGCCGCCGGGGTCGCGGTCCTTCCGGTCGTCGCGGTCGTCTTGGCGGGCGTGGAAGCCTCGTTGCCCTGGTGGGCGGTGGCAGGCCCGGCCGTGCTGACGGCCGGACTCGCGGGCTGGGCCGGGGTGCGGATCGGCCGGCGGCGCGCCGTGCGCGGCGAGGCACTGGAACCGGGCGAGAAGGTCCTCGGCACCTACACGGTCCGGCCTCCCTATCGCGAGCACACGCCGCCATCGGCGCACGAGAGTCCGCAGTACCAGCTCCTGGTGACCAGCCACGGACTGCAACTGTGGGAGCGTTCCGCACTGCTGTGGCGCCACCCCTGACCGGAGCTGCGCGTCCTCGTCGACGGCCCGCGCCTGCGCGTCCACCAGGAGGGACGCGAGGCCGGGAACATGCTGCTGGAACCGGCGGGTGCCGCCCAGGAGGTACGCCTCGTCGCCGCACGCCACGCGGCGGGCTGAGGGCTCGGTCGCGGACGCTACGCCGACGAAGCCGCTCCGCTGACGCACTCGAACCACACCGTCTTGCCCCGCCCGTCGGCATACGGTGCGACACCCCACCGGTCGGCCACCGCCGCGACGATCACGAGTCCGCGCCCGCCGTCGCCCAGCGTGTCGGCAACCGCCGCAACCGCCGCAACCGGCAGCTCCGGGCAGTCGTCGGCGACCTCCACCCGCACCGCGCCGGGCAGGAGCAGGAAGCACACGCGGCAGCGACGGCCGGGCACGTGCCGCACGACGTTGGCGACCAGCTCCGTGAGCGCCAGCTCGGCGGCGTCGGCCACGTCGGACAGGCCGGAGCGGACGAGGTAGAGCCGCAGGACGCGGCGCAGGTGCCGGGCCGAGTGCGCGCCCATGGCGAACTCGGCGTGGTACTGGCTCTCAACGTCCGCCGCCTGCGGACCGGTTACGTGATTCACGCCACAACCCTGCGACGCGGTGCGTACGCTCGACTACGCACAGAAACGAACGCCGTGAGGTGTTGCCGTCCGCAGTCCCGGAGTGAGGTGCCGCAGTGGCCAACATCCAGTCCCTCGACCCGACCGCGTCCCCGCTCGACTACTACGGCTGGGAACTGCGCCGCCAGCGCGAGGCGCACGGCCTCAAGCAGGGCCAGCTCGGCGACATCATCTTCTGCACCGGCTCACTGGTCGGCCAGATCGAGACCACGAAGAAGGTCCCGACACGGGACTTCTCCGAGCGGGTGGACGCCGCGCTGGGTACGGACGGTTTGTTCTCCCGGCTGGTCGGGCTGGTCCTGCGGAGCCAACTCCCCACGTGGTTTCAGCCGTACGCGGAGATGGAGGCGAAGGCGGCGTACATCTCGACGTATCAGGCGCAGTTGGTTTATGGGCTGTTGCAGACCGAGGAATACGCGCGGGCGGTACTGGCCACAGGTAAGCCGGAACAACTGGAAAGCTTGCTGGCCGCTCGGCTGGAACGCCAGCGCATCCTCGACTGGGAGAAGCCGCCCCTGACCTTGGTGATCCTGGACGAGGCTGTGCTGCACCGGCCGATCGGTGACGATGACGTGATGCGGCACCAACTCGGGCACCTGTTGAAGTTCATCAACCACCGTTGGATGCGTATCCAAGTACTGCCGCTGTCTGCAGGTGAACACCCTGGCCTTGCGGGGGCGTTCAACGTCCTCCGCTTCGAGGACCACCCGGACGTCTTCTACACCGAAGACATGATGTCCGGCCACATGACGGCCAACCCGGAGACCATCAAGGAAGCCAATCTCAATTACGCTCACTTGCAAGCGGCCGCCCTCTCCGTGAAGGACTCGGCGGCGCTGATCGCCCGCGTAATGGAGGAACGCTATGAAGACCGGACCGAGCGAGACCCAGTGGCGTAAGTCCAGCTACAGCGGCCCCAACGGCGGTGACTGCGTCGAGTGCACCGTCACTGGCGGCGCTGCCTGGCGCACCTCCTCGTACAGCGGCAATACCGGCGGCGAATGCGTCGAGGTGGCCGATGGGTGCCCCACCGGCACCGTCCCCGTGCGCGACAGCAAGGTTGCCGCCGGGCCGGTCGTCACCGTCGGAGCCGGGGCCTGGCAGGCGTTCGTCGACGGCCTGCGGTAGTCGCCGCCCCCCGCCCACAGCCCGAACACCGTACCCCCAACTGTCATCGAGCCGCTCATTCGAGCAGCTCGATGACACTTGCCCCCAAGATGCTCACGCTCGCTACTACTCCCCCCGGTCCGCCTGCCGGGCAAGGAACTCCTCGAACGCCGCCCTCTGCTTCGGATCCATGAAGCCCTGGCGGACATTGCGGGCCTGCTCCTCGAGCCAGTGCGCCTCGCCGGTGCCCAGGAGCTCGGCGACCACCACGCCGTCGCGAGCGACCGCCGTACGGCCTCCCGCGCGACGGCGAAAGAGCGTGAAGGCGCCGAACTCCTCGGGGTGGGCCAGTTCCGGCTCCTCCGCCACAGCCTGGCCCCCGCCCTCGGCGTCCCTCATCGGGTAGGCGGTGGGGGCCCAGTGCTCCCAGAGCGCCAGCGTGGCCGCGGGCACCAGCACCGCGTATTCCGTCTCCCGGCCCCCCTCCCACACGAACGTGACCGTGACGGGCTCGCCGACCGCCTCGGCCAACCCGAGCACCCGCTCCACCTCGTCGTTGATCGGGTAACTCACCTCTGCGTCGATCCGTATCCCCATGGCGCCCAAGACTAGGGACGGCCACTGACACCGCCCGCGCCTCCACCGGCCGCTGTCAGTGCCCCGTGCCACCATCGGCGTATGGACAAGCTGCGGCAGTTGCGGCTGGCGAAGGACGCCATGGACCGTGACTGGGCCGACCCGGCGCTCGACCTCGAAGCGGTCGCCGCGCACGCCGGGTACTCCCGGTATCACTTCCTGCGCGCCTTCAAGGAGGCGTACGGCGAGACACCCGGCCAGTACCTCACCCGCCGCCGCATCGAGCGCGCCGAGGACATGCTGCGCACCGCCAACCTGTCCGTGACCGAGATCTGCCACCTGGTCGGCTTCAGCAGCCTGGGCACCTTCTCCACCCGGTTCAAGGCGTGGACCGGCCTCACCCCGAGCGAGTACCGGACGAAGCACGTGGGGCGGGGGACCGCTCTCATACCCGGCTGTTACGTCATGCACTGGGCGGGCGGCGTGCGGCGCAATTCCGGAGAAGCGGACTGAGCCCCCCGCTGCCTACCGTGACAGGGCAAGCGGGAACGGCCGCGGAAGCAGCGCGAACAAACAGGAGCACGCCATGATCAAGGGTCTCGCCATCTCGACCGTCTGGGTCCTCGACCAGGACCGGGCCAAGGCGTTCTACACCGAGAAGCTGGGCCTGGAGGTCCGCACCGACATGACCATGGGCGAGGGCGGCATGCGCTGGCTCACCGTTGGCTCCCCGAACCAGCCCGACGTCGAACTGACGCTGATGGTCCCGTCCGGCCCCTCGTTGGACCCCGAGTCCGCCGAGATGATCAAGAAGCTGGTGGCCAAGGGCGCGCTCGGCGCCGGCGTGCTGACCACCGACGACATCCACGGCGACTACAAGAAGCTCAAGGACCGCGGGGTCGAGTTCCTCCAGGAGCCGCAGGAGCGTCCGTACGGCACGGAGGCCCTCTTCCGCGACGACTCCGGCAACTGGTTCTCCTTCACCCAGCCCCGCGAGGGCGGCCTCGACATGGACCAGGACTTCGCCTGCTGAGCGGGGCTAGGTGTACTGCCCAGGGACGTTGGTCAACCTGGTGACGGGTGGTTTGCCGCCGGTTGCGGTGTGGGGGCGGTGGTGGTTGTAGTGATGGAGCCAGGCCGGCAGGGCTTTGCGGCGGGCTGATTCGCTGGGGTAGAAGCGTCCGAGGGCCCAGCCGTCGGCGAGGGTGCGGTG